>DJIW01000052.1:0-13357 GCA_002433805.1 Competibacteraceae bacterium UBA6584
ACTACAAACGGCTGTTGTTCGTCGGCGAGGAAGACGACGGCCGTGATGTGGTGCAAGTGCTAGGCGACTACAAGCGGGCGTCGTCCGATAAAATCAAGGAATTCCAGCTCCAGCAGCGGATCATGGGAGTGGAAGTCGCCACCGGCGCATTTTTCAACGGCGCGGAGTTTGTTTATCCAATCTGCGTCAACTTCGAGCACAAGAAACTGTTTCCGGGCGATATCGGCCCCTCGACCGGCGAAATGGGCACGGCGATGTTCTGGAGCGGGCCGAACAAGATTTTCAACGCGACGCTGAAAAAAATGGAACAGCGACTGCGGCGGGAGCGTTTCGTCGGTTATATCGACATTAACTGCATCGTCAACAGCAACGGAATTTATCCGCTGGAATTCACGTCGCGATTCGGATATCCCACGATCTCCATCCAGCAGGAAGGCGTATTGCTGCCGATTTCGGAATTACTCTACAAGCTGGCGGAAGGCTCCATCACCCGCTTTCGAGCCCGCAGCGGCTTTCAAGTCGGCGTGCGGGTGGTGGTGCCGCCGTTTCCCTATAAGGACAAGCAGACTTTCGACAGCAGTTCCAAGGACGCGGTGGTTCTGTTCAAAACCTCCTCGCGCGAGGGCATTCACATCGAGGATGTCAGGCTGTTGAACGATGAATGGCTGGTGACCGGCACCTCGGGCGTCGCCCTGATCGTGTGCGGGATCGGCCCGACCATGAAGCAAGCCCAGCGCCAAGCCTACAACCGGGTCAAAAACGTGATGATCCCCAACATGTATTTCCGCGAGGATATCGGCGACCGCTGGAACGAGGAAGACAGCGACCGGCTGCATTCGTGGGGTTATCTGCGGGCTTAGGCGCGAGCGGCTTTAAGTCCATAAATCGCTCAGCGCGAACGTCACCGCCTCGAACGGCGGGGCGCTGACCGGATCGCTCTCCTGACAGACTCGCTCCAAAGACCAACGTCCCTCGCTTAATACGAACACCTCCAAGGTGTGTAAATCCGGGTCGATCAGCCATAAAAAGGGAATGCCTTGAGCGGCGTAAATCGGCATCTTGACCGCGCGATCCACCCGCGCCGTGCTGGACGATAGGACCTCACAGATCCAATCGGGCGGCAGGGTAAAATAGGCGGTCTCCGGTAATGCCGGCATCCGTTCCCGCCGCCAACCGGCCAAATCGGGCACCAAGATGTGCGAGCCAAGATGCAGTTCCGGCTCGTCCAAAACCCACCAGCCGCCCGGACCTCCTCGGCCCTTCTGAAACGGGCCGACCAGTTCATCGCCGATAGCCGAACTGGCCACGACATGTTTGGGGGCAGGCCGGGGATGGGCGATCAATTGCCCATGAATGATCTCGCCCACGACATGTTCGGGAAGATCGAACAAGTCTTCATACGTCGCGAATTGACGGGCGGGTGCGGACATGGTGGAAATCCTTCTAAAACGGCGCGGCCGATGCCAGCTATTTTGACAGCCATCGCCGCAATAAGCTGCTCTATGCGTCTTCTTCCGTCCCCAAATAGGCTTCGATCACGCGCGGATCAGCGCGCACCCGCTCGGGCGATCCCTCCGCAATCTTGCCGCCGTATTCCAGCACCACCAGTTTGTCGCAAGCCCGCATCACCAAGCGCATGTCGTGTTCGATCAGTAAAATCGTGATGCCGCGCGCCCGAATTTGCTCGATCAAGCCGATCAGCGCCTCGGTTTCCTGCTCGTTCATGCCGCCGGCCGGCTCATCTAGAATCAACAGGCGCGGTTGAGTCGCCAGCGCGCGGGCGATTTCCAAGCGGCGCTGGTTGCCGTAAGACAAATTTTTCGCCGCCGTAAACACTTGTTGGGTCAAGCCGACGAATTCCAATGCTTGCAAGGCCTGTTCGATCGCCTGCCCTTCCACGCGCCGCTGCGCCGGCAAATTCAACATGGCGGAGAGAATCCCTCCGCGCATCCGGTAATGGCAGCCGGCCAGTACGTTTTCCAAGGCGGTCAACTGCTGGAACAGGCGGATATTCTGAAAGGTCCGGGCGATGCCCAACATGATGATGCGGTGGGTGCGCAAGCCGTTGAGCCGCCGCCCGGCGAAGCTGATATCCCCCCGATCCGGCTGGTAGTTGCCGGTAATCAGGTTGAACACCGTGGTCTTGCCCGCGCCGTTGGGGCCGATCAGCCCGACCACCGTGCCCTCATCGACGGCGAAGGACACGCGGTTGACCGCCGTCAGGCCGCCGAAGGTTTTGATGACCTCCGCCAGCGTCAACAGAGCGGGCTTGACGGGGTCAGCCGGCGCCGGCGCGCTGCTCATTGCTTGAGGGCTCCGGCCGACGCAACCCAGGGAAACCGGCGGCCGCGCGCCGGCAGCAACCCCTGCGGGCGGAATATCATCATGACCATCATCACCAAGCCGAACACCAGCATCCGCGCGCCGGCGAACTCGCGGAACACTTCCGGCAAGCCGACCACCAGAAACGCCGCCAGCAACACGCCCGCGATGCTGCCCGCCCCACCAAGAATCACGATCATAAACAGCACCACCGATTCCCAGAAACTGAAGGATTCCGGCGAGATGATGGTCATCTTGGCGGCGAACAGCGTGCCGGCCATGCCCGCCCACGCCGCGCCCAAGCCGAACGCCGCCAGCTTGTAATACGCGGTGTCGATGCCGCTGCCCTCCGCCGCCACCTCGTCCTCGCGCAAATAGTTGAGCGCCCGGCCGAACCGCGATTTTTTCAACCGCAGAAACAGGAAAATGCTCAGCGCGACGAAGCCCCAGATCAAATAAAAAAACTGCTCGGGCCGACGGATCACGTAACCGAACACCCGAGGCCGGCCGATGCCGAAAATGCCGTTCGCGCCGCCGGTGATACCGAACACATCGTTGACCAAGGCGATGCGGACGATCTCGCCGACGCCGATGGTGACGATCAGCAAATAATCGCCGCGCAAATGCACCACCGGCCGCGCCACCGCCAGCGCGAACGCGCCCGCCACCGCGCCGCTCAGCGGCAGCGTCCACAAAATCGGAATCTGATAGCGGGTATTGAGGATGGCGGCGGTGTACGCCCCCATCGCGTAAAAGGCGGCGTGACCCATGTTGAACAGGCCGGCTTCGCCCAAGATCAGGTTGAGGCTCAGTCCCAGCAGCGCGTAGAGGCCGATGCTGTTCAGCACATCCACCTGATAGGCGTTGAGAAACAGCGGCGCGACGGCCATCAGCGCGACGAACGCGCCCGCGCCCAGCACCTCCGGGCGCGGCTTCATACCTTATCCGCCACGCGCTCGCCCAGCAGGCCGGTGGGCCGGACGATCAAGATCAGGATCAGCACGCAAAAGGCGATGGCGTCTTTCCACGCCAGCGAGATGTAGGCCGCGCCGAGCGCTTCGATCACCCCCAGCAGCAGCCCGCCCACCATCGCGCCGGGGATGTTGCCGATGCCGCCGAGGATGGCGGCGGTGAAGGCTTTCATCCCGTAGACCCAACCCATGGTGAAATTGATCTGACCGTAGTACAAGCCCACCATCAGCCCGGCGATGCCGCCCAACGCCGGCCCCACCAGAAACACCAACATGATCACCCGATTCACGTCGATGCCCATCAACCGCGCCGCATCCTGATCGATGGCGGCGGCGCGGATGGCCGTTCCGATCTTGGTTTTCTGGATGAACAGATACAGCGCCACCATCATCAGCACCGACGCCAGCACGATCAACACCCGCATCAGCGGCAGATACAAACCGAAAATGTTGAGGGTGGCGGCGGGCAGGATGTTGTCGGGATAGACCTGAAAGCGCGCCCCGTAGATCAGCATCAAGGTGTTTTGCAGGAAGATCGACGCGCCCAGCGCCGAGACCACCGCCGACAGCCGGGGCGATTGGCGCAGCGGACGGTAAGCGGCCCGCTCCAGCAGCGCGCCCAGCACCGCCACCAATCCCATCACCATCAAGGCCAGCACCAGCACCCCCGCCGCGAAGCCCAACCGGTCGGTCAAGGCGAGCGAAGTCAACAAGGTCAGGCCAAGATACGCGCCGTAGGTGAATAAATCGCCGTGGGCGAAGTTGATCAGCTTGAGCACGCCGTAGACCATGGTATAGCCCAGGGCGATCAGGGCGTAGATACCGCCCACGGCCAAGCCGTTGGTGAGTTGCTGGAAAAATTCTTCCACAAAGCCGCCAGGGTTCAGAAGGGTGGGGAGCGGGACATCAGAAGTTCGGCTGACGCCTTACCAGCTAGGAGGCCCCCCGGACCGGGAGGAACCTCCCTCAAGACTTACAGCTTCTGCAACACGAACTTCCCGTCGCCATCCACCTTGTAGACCCGGTAGACCTCGCCCTCGCGATCACCCTTGGCATCGAAGGAAATGGGGCCGCTGAGGCCGGAGAAATTCTTGAGATCTTTGTGCAGATAGCCGGAAATCTGGCCGCCGTCGGCGGATTTGGCCCCCGCGATACCGGCCACGATGGCCCGGAAGCCGTCGCCCGCCAACACCGCCCAGATCGAGGGCGGCAGTTCGTTGTGTTTTTTCTGATAATCCGCCAGGAAATTCTTGGCGTCCGCCGTATCCAAATCCTGCGGTTGCGGCGGGCTGAGGAAATAGTACCCGTCGGCGGCTTCCTTGCCGGCGATCTTGACCAGATCGGCGTTGTTGGTGGCGTCGCCGCCGATGAACGGCACTTTCCAGTTCATGTCCTTCTTTTGCCGCAACAGCAGCCCGGCTTCGGGGAAGTAGCCGGTGAATAACACCACATCGGGATTCGCGCCTTTCAACTTGGTCAGGATGGTGGTGTAGTCGCGCTCGCCCGGCGTCAGCGCATCGAAGAACACGATATCGCGGCCTTTTTTCTTCATCAGGGCATTCGCTTCATCCGCCAGACCCTTGGCGTAGGAGGTGCTGTCGTGCAGGATGGCGACTTTCTTGAAACCCAGCTTGTCGATGGTTTGCGCCGCCATCCGGCCCTGTTCGTCGTCGCGCGGCGCGGTGCGGAAGAAATGCTTGAGGCCCTTTTCGGTCAGCCGGATCGCGGTGGAGCCGTTGGCGATCTGCGGGATGCCGGCTTCGTCGTAAATCGCTTGGCTGGCCTCGGTGACCGACGAACCGTAGGTGCCGACCACCGCCGCGACGCCCTTGGTGGTCAGGCGTTGCGCGGCCAGCGAGGCGGTGCGCGGATCGCCGCCGTCGTCCTCGGTCACGACTTCGATCTGCTTGCCGAGCACGCCGCCCTTGGCGTTCTGCTGTTCGGCCAGCAGTTCGACGATTTTTTTCATGCCCTGCCCTTCGCTGGCCCAGGAACCGGTCATCGGGGCCATCAAACCGATCTTGACCGTGTCGGCCGCGCCCGCAGCGGCGGCGATTCCCAAACCGAGCGCCGCGGCCAGGACCCATAGTTTTTGCTTCATTCCGTTCTCTCCTCGTGGCTGAAAATCGGCTGGTTTCTTAAAAAAACCGGCGACATTTTATTATCATCCAACAATAGCAGCGAACTCGAAAAAGCGCCAAACTTGTTGCGTGAATCCCTCTCGCCATGGTGTTTTAGGATGAACGTCCCCGCCGATCCCACCGCCGCGCTCGCCGCCAGCCGCGCGGCGATCACCGCCGCTTACCGCGCCGACGAAACGGCTTGGGTCGCCGCGCTGGCGCGGGAAATCCAAACCGCCGCGCTCGATTCGAGCGCCGTCGCCGAGCGGGCCACCGGGTTGGTGGCCGCCGTCCGCCGCCAGCGCCAAGGCGCGAGCGGGGTGGACAATCTGATGCATGAATTTTCCCTGTCCAGCCAGGAAGGCATCGCCCTGATGTGCTTGGCCGAAGCGCTGCTGCGCATTCCGGACGACGCCACCGTGGATCGCCTGATCCGCGACAAAATCAGCAAGGGCGACTGGCGCGCTCATCTCGGGCGCAGTGAATCCTTGTTCGTCAACGCCGCCACCTGGGGGCTGATGATCACCGGCCGTCTGGTCGCCACCCGCCGGGAAGCGTCCCTGGGCAACGCGCTGACCCGGCTCATCGCGCGGGGTGGGGAGCCGCTGATCCGGCGCGGCGTCGAATTCGCCATGACCTTGCTCGGCCAACAGTTCGTGATGGGCGAAACCATCGACGCCGCGCTCGCCCGCAGCCAGGACAACATCCGCAAGGGCTACACCCATTCCTTCGACATGTTGGGCGAGGCGGCGCTGACCACCGACGACGCCGAACGCTATTTTCACGCCTACGAACAGGCCATCCACACCATCGGCCGTTCCGCCGCCGGTCGAGGCGTGTTTCGCGGGCCGGGCATTTCGGTCAAGCTGTCCGCCCTGCATCCCCGCTACAGCCGCGCCCAGCGCGAGCGGGTGCTGGCGGAACTCTACCCGCGCCTGCTCGCGCTGGCGAAACTGGCCCGGCGCTACGACATCGGCTTTAACATCGACTCCGAGGAAGCCGACCGTCTGGATTTATCTCAGGACTTGCTCGACCGCTTGGCGTTTGCAGCCGAGTTGGACGGTTGGGCGGGATTGGCGGTGGCGGTGCAGGCTTATCAGAAACGCGCCTTGCCGCTGGTCGATCACCTGTCCGCCCTGGCCCGCGCCAGCGGCCGGCGCTTGATGGTGCGGCTGGTTAAAGGCGCGTATTGGGACGGGGAAATCAAGCGCGCTCAGGTGGATGGGCTGGAGGGCTATCCCGTTTACACCCGCAAGGATCACACCGATCTGAGTTATCTGGTCTGCGCCCGCCGCCTGTTGGCCGCCGCCGAGGTCATTTACCCCCAATTCGCCACTCATAACGCTCACACGCTGGCGGCGGTCGAACGGATGGCCATTGATTTAAACGTCACCGACTACGAATTCCAGTGCCTGCACGGCATGGGTGAAACGCTCTACGATAACGTGGTGAGCGGCGACCGGCCGGGCGGACGCTGCCGGATTTACGCCCCGGTCGGCCGGCATGAAACCCTGCTGCCGTATCTGGTGCGGCGGTTGTTGGAAAACGGCGCGAACAGTTCCTTCGTCAACCGCCTGGTGGACGAGAAGGTCAAGATCGAAGAACTGGTGGTCGATCCGCTGGCGGCGGTACGCAAAACCGGCGGCTCGCCCCATCCGGCCATCCCGCTACCCGGCAAGCTCTACGGCGACGAGCGGCGCAATTCGGCCGGTCTCGACCTGTCCGACGAGCGCGTTTTGGAGCAGTTGACCGCCGACTTGGAACACTTAAAAAACCAGCGTTGGGAAGCCGGGCCACGGATCGCGGCCGGATCGAGCGAAGGCGGACCCGGCAACGAGATCCGCAATCCGGCCGAACGCGGCGACATCGTGGGGACGGCGCGCGACGCCTCGCCCGCCGACATCGAACGGGCGCTGGCCGCCGCCGCCGACTACGCCGAAACCTGGCATCGCACTCCGCCCGCCGAACGCGGGCAATCGCTGCGCCGGGCCGCCGAACTGCTGGAAGTGCATCGCCCCGAACTCATCAGCCTGTGCATCCGGGAAGCTGGCAAGACCTGGGCCAACGCCGTCGCTGAAATTCGGGAAGCGGTGGATTTCTGCCGCTACTACGCAGTTCAGGCCGAGCGGCTGGCGCCGCCGGACGGACCCGCGCCGGGCGTGGTGGCGTGCATCAGCCCGTGGAATTTTCCGCTGGCCATTTTTATCGGTCAGGTCGCGGCGGCGCTCGCGGCGGGCAGTCCGGTCGTGGCCAAACCCGCCGAACAAACCCCGCTGATCGCCGCGCAAGCCGCCCGCTGGCTGCATGAGGCGGGCATTCCACCGGCCGCCTTGCAACTGTTGCCCGGCCGGGGTGAAACCGTTGGCGCGGCCTTGACGGCCGATCCCAGGGTGCGCGGAGTGATTTTCACCGGTTCTCTGGAAGTCGCCCAACTCATCAACCGCGCGCTCGCCGCCCGTGACTCAGGAGAACCCGACCTGCGGCTGATCGCCGAGACCGGCGGCCAAAACGCCATGATCGTGGATTCCTCGGCCTTGGCGGAGCAGGTGGTTTTGGATGTCATTTCCTCCGGCTTCGACAGCGCCGGCCAGCGCTGCTCGGCGCTGCGGGTGCTGTGCCTGCAACAGGAGATCGCCGACTCGCTCTTGGCCTTGCTGCTTTCGGCGATGCGCGAACTGACCGTCGGCAACCCCGCCGAACTTTCCACCGATGTCGGGCCGGTGATCGACGCGGCGGCCAAGGACGGCCTTAAAGCCCATATCGCCGCCATGAGGCAAGCCGGACATGCCGTCTATCCATGCGAGCTGCCGGCGGCCTGCACCGCCGGGATTTTCGTGCCGCCCACGCTGATCGAAATCGACCGGATCGACGAGCTTCAGCGCGAAGTGTTCGGCCCGGTCGTGCATGTGCTGCGCTACGCCAGCGACCGCCTGGATGAAACCGTGGACGCGATCAACGCCGCCGGCTACGGACTTACCTTCGGCGCGCATAGTCGGATCGATGAAACCATCCAGCGGCTGGCAAGCCGCATCCACGCCGGCAACATTTACATCAACCGCAACATGGTCGGCGCGGTGGTCGGCGTCCAACCGTTCGGCGGCGAAGGCCAATCAGGAACCGGGCCGAAAGCGGGCGGACCTTTTTACCTGCCGCGCCTGCTGGAACTCGCCCATCCGGCTCTGGAAACCCTCGGCCTGCACCGTTCGGCGGATGCGGACCCACGGCTTGCGGCCCTCGAGTCGCTGACCGCCTGGAGCCACCGACAGGGCCTGCGCCCGTTGGCTTTGGCCTGCGCCGAATACGCCACCGCCACCCCGCTGCCCTGTCACGGCAAACTGCCCGGTCCCACCGGCGAGGACAACACCCTCTCGTTCGCCCCGCGCGGCGATGTGTTCTGTCAAGCGGCGAGTGAATCCGCCCTGCTCGAACAACTGGCGGCCGCGCTCGCGACCGGCAACACGCCGCTGATTTCCGAGGACGCGCCGGCCGCCGCGATTTTCGCCCGCTTGCCGGTGGCGGTTCAGGAAGTGATCCGGCGCGCGCCAAACGCTGAAAGCGCGCGACCGGCAGCGATTTTGTTCGACGGCGACCGTCAAACGCTGGCGGAACTGCGCCGGCGCGTCGCCGCTTGGGAGGGACCGCTGATTCCAGTGATTAGGCTTGACCCCACAACCAAGCGCTATCCGCTTTACCGGCTGACTCACGAACGGGTCATCAGCATCAACACGGCGGCGGCGGGCGGCAATACCAGCTTGCTTACACTCACCGATTCAACTCACTAAAACCGCGCCCTGTCGCTCCTGATTCCGCCAAGCGCCCGACCGCAAATTCAGCCCTTTTGCGAATCGGGCAATGACGCCGACCGATCCTTGCGGCTTGAATCCGCACGCTGAAAGTTTGCGGCGCGGCATTCAATCCCAGCCGTCAATTATCTTCCTTCGCCTTTTCAATCGTCTCTTTCGCTTCTTGGTGATCCTCGGCATCGGCGGGAGGCGGTTCTTCTTGCTGGTGCGCGCCTTCCGGTTCGAAGCTGACCTCAATCAACACCGGAAAATGATCGGAACCGACGCCAGGGAGCACCCGCATTTCAGCCAAGCGAAAATCGTCGGAGAAGAAAACATGGTCGAGCGGCCAGCGCAACAGCGGAATTTGAGCGTGAAAGGTCGCGAAAATCCCGCGACCGATTCGCGGGTCCAACAAGCCGCTGATTCGCTGAAACAGATGGGTGGTATGCGACCAAGCCACATCGTTCAAATCGCCGAACACCAAGGCCGGGCGGTTCGCCTCCTTCACCTGCTTGCCGACCACCAGCAATTCCGCATCCCGCTCGGTCGAACGGTGATGCTCTCCTGGAACCGGCGGGCGCGGGTGGATGGCGTACAGATCAATCAAGCTGCCCGAAGGCAATTTGATTCGGAAATACAAGGAGGGGATGTCATCTTGAATGAGAAAACGCAAATGCGGCTCGATCAATTCCAAGCGCGAATACAACACCAAGCCGTAGGTGTTCTCCAAGGGATGTTCGAGGTAATGCGGGTAATGCTGGCGCAGCGGCTTTAATTGATCGGCCCACCAAGCATCGGTTTCGACTAAAAACACGATATCCGGATCGACATTTTCAATTAACGACAGCAATTCGCCGCTCTTGCGGTTATCCATGAGCACGTTGGCCGTCATCAACCGCAATCGGTCGCTGGCGCGGCCCGGCGGCTTGGCCTGCGCGGAGGCCAAGGGCGTATAAGGATACATTCGATAAGCCTGATAAATCAGGCAAGCCACCAGCGCCGCCGCTAACAAGCCGTCCGAAGACTTTTCGGGAGCGACCCAAAAGTGCAGGACCGGCAAGATTAAGGCGATGAGGAAAAAAATCTGCTGGCGCGGAAAATCGAAAATCCTGATCCACCAGGCATCGAATCGCAGCAACGGCAATAACGTCGCTCCGACCAAACACCACCCAAAAATGGAAACGCTAGTTCTGAACATGACGGCTTCAAGAATAGGGTTCGCGGGCCGACCCAAGCGAGCCTGGATCAGAAATTCTTTTTAGCGATCTTGATCTTATAATAGATCATTGGGTACTCGAACGAGCAAAGTCTATCGATCATGGCATCTTGGAGAAATTCGGTCATCCGCATCGGCCACTTGATCGACACCCGCTTCGACCGACTGCGTTACGGGCTCAGACGGCGCTTGGGGTACGACCAACCACTTCAGGTCGTGCCTTACGACGGTTATGGCGATGCTAAAACGCTGTTCCTCAGCGGGCGAGTGCTGGAAGACCACGGGCCTAGCGATACCGCCGATCACGAAACGCTCTGGAATAACCTCGTCGCCTCCTACCGGCGATTTGAAAGCGACGAGGTGCCCGGCTTGCGCGTGCGCGCGACCTTTCAAGGCCGGAGTTCGGAAACCGTCACGGATGAGGAAGGTTATTTCGACTTCGAACTGCCGGTCGTTCAGCCTCTGGACCCGAGCGCGCAGTGGCACTCCGTCGAGTTCGACGTTCCGCCGCAAGCCATGCTGAAACGGCCACCGCCCGAGCCGATTGCCGGGCGCGTTCTCGTACCCTCGCCGGATTGCGATTTTGGCGTCATCAGCGACATCGACGACACCCTTTTGATCACCGGCGCGACACGTTTGCTGACCATGGCCCGGCTCACGTTCTTGCGCAGCCCCCACACCCGTCTGCCCTTTAACGGCGTCGCCGCTTTCTATCAGGCGTTGCGCGATGGCGCAGCGCAGCCCCGGCCGATTTTTTACGTCTCCAGCAGCCCGTGGAACTTATACGATTTCCTGGTCGATTTCATGGCTTTGAATCGGATTCCTGCCGGACCCTTGCTGCTGCGCGATCTGGGATTGCCGGCGGAGCGCGCCGGCGGCTCCAGCCATCAAGCCCACAAGCTGGCTCAGATCGAAAGGATCATGAACATCTATCCGCGGTTGCCGTTCATCCTGATCGGCGACAGCGGCCAGCACGACCCTGAAGCCTATGCCCGAGTCGTCTCAACCCGCCCGCGTCAGGTGCGCGCGATCTACATCCGCGACGTGACCCAGGCTCCCGAACGCGACCGCGAAATCGCGGCGCTGGCGCGGTGGACGCGCTTGCATAATATCGACCTGCTCTTGGTCGAAAACACCCTTCAGGCTGCCGAACACGCCGCCCAAAACGGCTATATCCATCCTGAAAGACTCGCTTCAATCAGCGCCGACGCCGCCAAAGACGCCGGCCCACCCGGACCGGTCGAACACGCTGTCGAGCGAGACGACTGACCCGAACCCTCCTTACCGTGCTTCGCCGCGCCGGCGCAGCGGCTGAAATTTCTGGAAAACAGCCGTTCTGAGGTAGTATGTAGCGCGATTCGACCGCCGAGTCCCAGCCATCGCCACCAGATTCCGTCGATCTCATGCCCAGCCTTCGCCCGTTAAGCTCACGTCTTGCATCCTTCGCATTCGCCGCGCTGCTAGCTTTAGTCACGGCGGCGTTCGCCGCGGGTTGCGCGTCCAAGAAATCCGCCGAACCCGTCGCGCCGCCGGCCGGGTCGCGAGAAAACGGGATGCTGTCGCTCAAGCGCGAGGATAACAACCGAACCGCCGAGCTGCGGGTCGGCGAGCGCTTTAAAGTCAGCCTGCCGGAAAATCCCAGCACGGGTTACACCTGGGCCATCGACGAAACCGACCGCCGTCTGCTGGCGCTGGAAGGCACCGCCTACGACGAACCCGACGAAGGGGGCTTCGTCGGCGCGCGCGGGCGGCGGATTTTCACCTTCAGCGCCCAACAAGCCGGCGAGGTCGTGCTCAGGCTAAAATATTGGCGTTTCTGGGACGGCGATGCCTCGACGACCGAACGTTACGCAGTCAGCCTTAAGATCGCGCCTCCTTAGAACCACGGTCGCCTCACAGCCGCGACCTGCTCATAAGGTGTTAGCAAGCGCGATCCTCTATTTAAATAAGTTTTTAAAAATCACAACTTAGGAACAACGCTATGAACAAGCCTTCAATCGCCGCGAGCGTGCTGGGTCTGTTGTTGGCCAGCGGTTGCGCGATGCCGCCGCAACAACAGCGGGTCCAACAAACCGCAACGCCCACCTCCTCGTCCCAATTGGAATTGCGCGATAAAATCACCGCCACCGCCATCGTTCACGCCGTCGATCTCGACCAACGCGAAGTCGTTCTCAGAGGCAAGGGCGGCAAGCTCCATACCGTCCGGGTCGACGAGGCGGTGCAAAACCTACCGCAAGTCAAGGTCGGCGACCGGGTGGAACTGACCTACTATGAAGCGCTCGCCGTGGACTTTCAAAAGTATGCGGCGGGCCTTCCGCCCCGCAAGGAAACCCTCACCGTCGAACGCGCCTTGCCGGGCGAGCGACCGGCCGGCAGTGTCCGCAAGGACATCACGGTGGTGGCCGACGTGACCGCCGTCAATCAAAAAACCCGCCGGGTCAGCCTGCTGAGCGAAAACGACGCCGTTACCATGAAAGTGCCGGACAACATCGACATCAGCATGCTCCGGGTCGGCGATCAGATCCAAGCCCACTACGTCCGGGAGCTGGCGGTCGCCGTGGAACCGATGCGCCGGGGCAAGATGAGACGATAAACAGTCCCGCTAGATCCCTCTCCCGCGCTCGGGAGAGGGTTAGGTCCCGCTGCTTTCCGCGCCTTGCGGAAAGCGATCCATCCGCCGCAGCATCGGGAACCGCCACATCCAGGTCGCCGCGACCAGCAAGGTCGCGACCCCGCCGAGCACCACCGCCGGAACCAGGCCGAACCACGCGGCGGTCACGCCGGATTCAAATTCGCCCAGTTCGTTGGACGCGCCGATAAACACCGCGTTGACCGCGCTGACCCGGCCCCGGATCGCATCGGGGGTTTCCAATTGCACCAACAAATGTCGGACGTAGACGCTGATCATGTCGCTCGCGCCGAGCACCAACAACGCGGCCAACG
>DJIW01000052.1:13401-27518 GCA_002433805.1 Competibacteraceae bacterium UBA6584
CCAANNNNCGNNACGCCGCCGAACATCCAATAACCGACTCGGTCCGACAACGGCTTGAACGCCAGCAGGACCGAAATCGCCGCCGCGCCCAAGCCCGGCGCAGTGCGCAGCAAGCCCAAACCTTGCGGGCCGACGTGCAGTACGTCGCTGGCGTAGGCCGGCAACAAAGCGGTCGCGCCGCCGAACAGCACCGCGAACAGATCGAGCGAAATCGCGCCGAGCACCACCGGTTTCGACCAGACGAAACGCAAGCCCTCCAGCAGCGTGTTCCAGTTCGGGGTTTGCTTGCGCGTCGCCGGCTGCTCGACGCGGGTCAAGCCCATCAACAGCATCGCCGATAGAAACAGGGTCGCGGCGGCGGCGTACACCACCGCCGGCCCGAACAGATAAAGCAATCCGCCCACGGTCGGCCCGACGATCACCGCGACATGAAATCCCGAGGAACTGATCGCCACCGCGTTGCCGAAATTTTGCAGCGGAACCAGATTCATCAAAATCGCCTGACTGGTCGGCATTCTAAAGGCCCGCGCTGCCCCGAATAAGGCGAGCGCGGCGAACACCGGCCACAGCGCCTGAAACCCGCCGAGCGTGAACCCCAATAAAATCAACGCGCAGCTCAACTCGACCGTATAACAAACGATGATGATGGCGCGACGGTTGAAATGATCGGCGGCTTGACCGGCCACCAGCACCAGCAGAAAGAAGGGCGCGAATTGCGCCAGTCCGACAAAGCCCAAATCGAGCGGGTCGCCGGTGATGGCGTAGACCTGCCAGCCCACCGCCACGTTTTGCATCTGCACGGCGATGGTGCCGAGCAAGCGCGCGGATAAATAAAACGCGAAGTTGCGATGGCGCAACGCGGTGAATCCGGTTAAGGCGGCGGCGGTCATGCGGGGCAATCAGCTAAGAGTTGAGCCGGGGTTTAGGATCGGACATCAGCCGCCCCGAGTCGAAAGCCGCTTTGCGCGCGCCGAATCTTTCAAGCCGGCGTCCGCTCGCCGACGCGGGCGGTCTCGAACCAGCGCGCCCAAGACGATGCGCGGGGATCGCCCTCGGGTGGAGCCCAACAGGCGAAATCCTTGTCTTCAAGCGCCAAATAAGGGCCGGGCTTGACCTCAAACATGATCGTGCCGGGCGCGAGACTCACCACGCAATGCCACGCGCGCGCCGGGATTTCCACCGCGCAATCGCCGCCGTTGGCGCGCAAGTCCACGCGGTGGAGGACGCCGCCCTCGCCATCGAAAAACAGCACGGCGAAAGCGCCCCGCACCGCCACCATCAACTCCCAGCCGTCATCGCGCGCGTGGCGGTGCGGACGGGCGTAGGTGCCGGGCTCCATGGCGTTAAACAAGCGCTGGATCGGATCGTCCAACGTCGGATGCACGTTCAAATTTTTGCGCAGTCGCGCGGCGCGGACGGCTTCCGCGCTCAAGGCGTCCAACGTTGCGGCGCTGTAAAGTTTGAGGTGTTCAGCCATGGATTAACCCTCGTTTTACGCGAGGAGCTTAATGCGCTTTTTCAGTTTTTGGCCCCTGGCAGCGGCCGGTTAAGTCTTCAACTGTCCGCGCGAGATTATGTTCCGATTGCTTCATCAAGCGCGTGGCGCCCACCTCGTAAAGCTGGCCGTTGGCGATGAATTGCACATTGAGATAGCGTTCTCCGGAGGCGCACAGCCCTTCCCAAACCAGTTGGGCCGACACCTTGCACGAGGGGTTGAAGCTAAAGGTCCGATTGCTTTTCTTGGCGGTGCAATTGTAATTATTTTTAAAATATTCAATGGTTTGATCTATTTTTTTGGGGTCTATCTGGCGTGCCTGGGCAAAATTGAAGCGGGTGAAGTGAACCGTCGAATTCTTTTCATCAAAGCCGTAAGCGATCTTGGCGCGGGCGTTGCCCCATGGCGTTCGCTCTTGCGACTCGACCGCTTTTGCAACGGAGGTCAACGGGATATCGAGCAGGTTCCGCTGATCGCCTCTTTCAGCCGCCGCCGACCACGCGGGACATAACCAGGCAAGGACGAGCAGCTTTAAAAAAGCAGGGCGCATGTTCATGTGGGCATTGTGGAAAATTTTATTGATTGTAGTCGTTTGCAAGATTTCACGCGCGTTCGCGGACGATCTCGCCGCTTGCATAACCTTCGATCCTGAAAATTAGTGGGGCTCGCCGGCGACCCCGTACCGCGTCCGATAATCCCGCATCTTGTCCAAATGCGCGGCGTACTCCGGCCTTTCGGCCAAATACGCCACCAGGTCGTCCAGATTGACGAGGCTGGTCACGGCGACGCCGTAAGCGCGCTCGACTTCCTGCACCGCCGACAGCGTTCCCTGACCGCGTTCGCGCCGGTCCAAGGCGATCAACACCCCCGCCGGAATCGCCCGATGCGCGTTCAAAATATCCATCGTCTCGCGGATGGCGGTGCCCGCCGTAATCACATCGTCCACGATCAACACCCGGCCTTGCAACGGCGCGCCGACGATCATTCCGCCCTCGCCGTGATCCTTGGCTTCCTTGCGGTTGAAACACCACGGCGCGTCGCGGCCACCCTGTTCCGCCAACGCGATAGCCACCGCCGCCGCCAGCGGAATGCCCTTATAGGCCGGCCCGAACAACACGTCGAAGGTCAATCCGGCGTCCGCGATGGCGGCGGCATAGTAGCGGCCCAATCGCGCCAGCGCCGCGCCGCTATCGAACAGCCCCGCATTGAAAAAGTAAGGGCTGATCCGCCCCGACTTGAGTTGAAACTCGCCGAAGCGCAACACGCCCCGGCCGATGGCGAAGTCGAGAAAATCCCGCTGATAGTCCCGCATGGTTCGAGATTCCGGCTTGAAAGTGGCGAATGCCGTTATCATAGCGTGCTTTAACCTCCTTCCACCGGAGATCGATCCGCTCATGCGCGTCATGACCTTCAACGTCAACGGCATCCGTTCCGCCGCCGCCAAGCAGTTTTATCCTTGGTTGCGAGAGCAGAAAGCGGATGTGGTGTGCTTGCAGGAGACCCGCGCCCAGAGCCGGCAACTGCCCACCGCGCACTACCATCCGGTCGGTTATCACTGCGCCTACCACGATGCCGAACGCAGAGGCTACAGCGGCGTCGCGCTGTACGCCCGCCGCGAGCCGGACGAAGTTCTCACCGGTTTGGGCTGGCCGGAATGCGACGCGGAAGGCCGCTGGTTGGAAGCGCGGTTTGGCCGGCTCAGCGTGGTGTCGCTGTATCTACCGTCCGGCTCGTCCAGCCCCGAGCGCCAAGCGGTGAAATTTGATTTTCTGAAGCGGCTGGTCAAACCGCTGCGGGCGTTGCGGGCCAGCAGTCGCGACGTGATCTTGTGCGGCGACTGGAATATCGCGCACCGGCAAATCGATCTGAAAAATTGGCGGGCCAACCGCAATCATTCCGGGTTTTTACCCGAGGAACGGGCCTGGATGGATCAGTTATTCGGCCGGCTCGGCTGGGTCGATGCGTTCCGCGCCGTCGATCCCCGACCCGATCAGTACACGTGGTGGTCGAATCGCGGCCGGGCGCGGGAAAATAATGTCGGCTGGCGGATCGACTATCAAATCATTACGCCCGGCTTGGCGGACACGGTGCGCGCCGCCGCCATCCATCGCGAGCAACGCTTTTCCGATCACGCCCCCCTGACAGTGGATTACGACTATGCCTTCTGACGCTACCCGACGTTCCGGCGGAGACATCTTGCGGCTTTTCCTGAGCGGTCGGATGCTGGCCGCCCTGCTGATGGGCTTCTCCTCCGGCCTGCCGCTTCTGCTGGCCACCGGTTCGGTGTTGCAAGCGTGGCTGAAGGAAGCCGGCGTCGATCTCGGCACCATCGGCCTGTTCGCGCTGGTAGGGCTGCCTTACACCCTCAAATTCCTGTGGGCGCCGCTGTTGGACCGGTTCGCTCCCATCGCCGGCATGGGCCGACGGCGCGGTTGGCTAGTGTTGATCCAACTGACCTTGACGGCCGCCATCGTCGGGCTGGGCTTCGCCGATCCTTATCGGAGCCTGCCGCTGGTCACGCTGGCGGCGTTTCTAGTGGCGTTCTTTTCCGCCTCGCAAGACATTGTGATCGACGCTTATCGGCGCGAATCCTTGACCGACGACGAGCAAGGACTGGGTGCGTCGCTCTATGTGACGGGCTATCGGATCGGCTTGTTGCTGTCTTCGGGCGGCGGCTTGATCTTGGCTGACTTCATCCCTTTTTCCGCCGTGTATTGGGTAATGGCGGCGGCGATGTTGCCGGGCTTGATCACCACCCTGTTTTGCGTCGAACCGCAGGTGGCGGCCGGCGCGCCCCGCAGCTTGCGCGAGGCGGTCGTCCAACCGTTCGCGGACTATTTCTCCCATCAGGATGCGGTGCTGATTTTACTGTTTGTGCTGCTGTACAAAGTCGGCGAGATGATGGCGAGCCAGATGACGACGCCGTTTTATCTGGACCTCGGGTTTACCAAAACCGAAATTGGCACGGTGGTCAAACTCTTTGGCTTCTGGGCAACGGTAGTCGGCGGGATGATAGGCGGAGTCCTGATGCTGCGTCTGGGTTATTACCGGGCGCTGTGGCTATTTGGGATTTTGCAAGCCATCGGCCTCATCGGCTTCGTCATTTTGGCGCGCCTCGGCCACAGCGTGCCGGGACTGGCGCTGGCGATCACCAGCGAGAACTTGTTTAGCGGCATGGCGACCACGGCTTACTTGGCTTTTATGGCCAGTCTTACCAACAAAAAATTCACCGCTACCCAATACGCCTTGCTCAGCAGCTTGATGGGCATTCCGCGCGTGGTGATGACCACGCCGACCGGCTATCTCGCCGAGTGGCTGGGCTGGGAAGGGTTCTTTTTGTTTTGCATGGCGGCCACGGTGCCGGGCCTGTGGCTATTGACCCGGTTTCGCAGTTGGATGGAGCCGGAACGCCTCGCGGCGGCGGCACAACCCGATGACGCAACCGCCAAACGCTAGCTAGACCAGCGGCAATCTCGCGATCATTACCCCGGCATCGTCCGGGCAGACCGCGACGCCAAACCCCATCGCCCGGCACAGCGCCAGCATCGGCTCGTTTTCCCGCAGGATTTCTCCGAACAGTTCGCGGAATCCCCGCGCGCGCGCGTGACGGATGAGCCGGCGCACCAACAGACCGCCCAGTCCGATTCCGGTTGCCGCGCGCAGCAACACGATGGCGAACTCCGCCCGCCCGCTGTCATGAAGGTCGCGCATCAGCCGCGCCACCCCGCAGCTTTCCAACGGCTGGCCCGACCGCTGCCGGAACACCACCAGCGCCATTTCCCGGTCGTAATCGATCTGAGTCAGCCGGGCCGCTTCTTCATGGGTGAGTTCCTTGACCGTATGCATGAAGCGCATCCGCACTTCCTCGGTCGATAGCTGCTTGAACGACTCCACAAAGATCGGCTCGTCTTCCGCTCGCACCGGGCGAATCAGCAGGGTCGATCCATCCGGCAACGGCACGGTTTCCTCCAACTCGCGCGGATACGGTCGAATCGCCAACCGCTCGTGGGCCGGGCTTTCCACGGCGGCCAATCGAATGCGGACGGCGCTTGCGGCCAGCTCCCCGTCCGCCATCACCAGCGGATTTAATTCCAATTCGACGATTTCGCCCAGATCCACGATCAACCGTGAAACCTTGACCAACAGCGCCAGCAGACGGTCCAACCGGTCGGGCGTGGCGGCTTGCGCATCGCACAGCCAGCGGTAAAGGGGCGTGGGCCGGATCGCCTCGCGCGCCACCGCCAGATCGAGCGGCGGCAACAGCGCGACGGCGGCCTCGAACGCAACGCCCGCCCACCCGACCGGCTCCAACAGCAACACCGGGCCGAAAACCGCATCCTCGATCAAGCGGATCCTCAACGCCATCGACTCCGGACGGTCGGCCAGAAGCGGCTCGGGTTCGAGGCTCGCCGCGCGTAGTCCGTAAGCGCGCAGCAAGACGGCAATCTCGGCGGTCTCCAGCACATCGCGGCCTTCCGCCAAAGCGCTTTCCACCCGTTGACGGGCGGTAGTTCGTTCGGCGTTCGAGGGCTCTGGCACTACCCCCGGCGTCGCCATCAAACCGATGCGGTTTTGCTGGTGCCGCCAGCCCTGCAGGAACGCCCGCGCCGCATCCTCTGGCGTCTCATAATTCGGAATATGCGGGTCGCGCGGGCGTGGCCGGAGCGCCGGATCGCTTTCCCCATCCAGCCCGACCGTCAGGATTCGGGGCCGCATCTCGCCCCGTTCGTCCCACCGGCGGACGGTCTCGGACACCGCCGCCGCCGTTTCGGCCGAGGCCCGCCCAACCGCCGAATGCAGCAACAACACGCCATCGGCGTCGCGCTCGCCCAACAGGATATTCAAAGCCGCCGCATAGCGTTCCGCTCCGGCGTCCGCGCCGAGATCGAGCGGATTTTCAACCAGCCCGCCGTCGGGCAGGAGCGGGCGGAGCGCATGGACGGTTGCTTCGCCGAACCGGCCGAGATGGCCGTTTTCCGCCAGCAGGGCATCGGCGGCCAACACGCCGAGCCACCGGCTGTTGCCGACCACCGCCAAGCGGTCGCCTAGCGCCGGTCCGGCAAGCGCTAGCAGCGCGGCGGTCGAGAACAAGTCGCGCAGCGACGGGAGCCGCAATAGTCCAACCCGGCGGAAGGCTGCGTCATAGAGCGCATCGCGCTGCCGGGGCGCCGCGTCGCCACCCCGGCCAACGCGCAGCGCCAGCACCGGCTTGACCCGCCCGAGCGCCCGCGCCGCCGACAAAAACGGACGGGCGCGCTCGATGTCCTCCAACAGCAACAAGACCACCCGGCTGTCCGCTTCGTCGATCAAGTCGTCCAGAAGATCGGGGATGACGCTCTCACCCCGCTCGCCCACGCTCGCGATCCAGGAAAAACCGAGCCCTTGGGCGTTGGCCCAACCGATCAGCGGAGCTAACGCCGCCTGCGATTGCGAAATGAGCGCCAGCGCGCCCGGCGCGGGTGTTTGCGGTGTGACGAGTCCGTTGAGGCCGGCCCTCGGCGCGCTGAATCCCGCGCCGGGGCCGAGCACCCGCACGCCATAATCGAGGGTAGCCTTGCGCCAAGCGCGATGGAAAACCGCCGCCTGATCGTCGCGGGCCGGGCAACTCGGCGTGGCGATCACCACGACTTTGACCCCGCGTCGGCCGGCTTCGATCAGCAGCTTGGGAATGGCGGGCGCGGGCGTAGCGATGATCGCCAGCTCCGGCGCGTCCGGCAGATCGGACAGCCGTTGGTAAGCCAGCCTGCCGCCGACCTGATGATGCCGGCGATTGACCCAATACAACCGACCGGTGAAACCGCCCGCCGCGAGTTTTTGGGCCAGAGCCTCGCCCAGCGAACCGGGACGCTCGCTCGCGCCGATCAAGGCCACGGACGCCGGATTGAATAAATACCGCAAATGGCGGCTGGACATCGCCGTAACTCCTTCCCCGAATCCGTCAGGATATACGGCGCAAACTCAAGAAATGCAACGATCCATAGGGTTATTCCGCGATTCCGACGAGCCCTTAAAAAAACTCACGCCGTCCCGTGGGTCAGCAATGGTCGATGCCGCTCAGGCGGGCGGTCGAGTTTTGGCGCAAGACCCGGCCAAGGCGCAATCAGGGCAGGCGCCCGCCGCCAGCGTGGCGGGAGCGTCTGGCCCGTGGCCGATCCGAGGCGGTCCGAACCGCAACAAGCCATCCGGCGCGTAGCGCCGCAGCAGAAACCCGGCGGCAATCGCCACGATGAGCAACGCCAGCGCGTCTTGCCACATCTCAGCCCGCTCCCAGCGCCAGCGCAACGCGGTAGGTGATCAAAGCGGCGAGATAGGCCAGCGCCATCAGATAAGCAAACATGAACGCCGCCCAGCGCCAGGAATTGGTCTCGCGGCGGACGGCGGCCAGCGTCGCCAAACATTGCGGGGCAAACACGTACCACGCCAGCAAGGACAGCGCCGTCGCCAGAGTCCAATCCTGGGCCAGCGTCGCGGCCAGCGATCCGGCGACCGCGCCTTCGTCGCCGCTCAGCGCGTAAACCGTGCCGAGCGCGGCGACCGCCACCTCGCGCGCCGCCAGCCCCGGCACCAAGGCGATGGCGATCTGCCAGTTAAAGCCGATGGGGGCCAGCAGCGGTTCCAACCCGCGCCCGATCAAACCGGCGAAGCTGTAATAAATCGCGGGTTCGGCCGCGCCGGCCGGCGGCGCGGGAAAGGTCGAGAGAAACCACAAGATCACCATCAAGCTCAGGATGATGGTGCCGATCCGGCGCAGGAAAATCTTGGTCCGTTCCCACAGGCCCAACAGCACGTTGGCGGCGTTCGGCCATTTGTAGCTGGGTAATTCCATCAGCAAGGGCTGTCGTCCGCCCTTTAACAAGGTCAACCGCAATACGGCGGCCACCGCCAGCGCGCCGACGATGCCGGCCGCGTACAACCCGAACATGACCAAGCCTTGCAGGCCGACGCCGCCCCATATCGCCGTATTGGGCACGAACGCGGCGATCAACAGCACGTAGACCGGCAACCGGGCCGAACAGGTCATCAGCGGCGCGATCAGAATCGTGACCAGCCGATCCAAGGGGTGAGCGATGGCGCGGGTCGCCATGACGCCCGGCACGGCGCAAGCGAAGCTGGACAGCAGCGGAATGAAGGCGCGGCCGTTCAGGCCCGCCGCGCTCATTAGCCGATCCATCAAAAACGCGGCGCGGGTCATGTAACCCGAGTCTTCCAACAGCAGGATAAAAAAGAACAGGATCAGGATTTGCGGCAGAAACACCACTACGCCGCCCACCCCGGCGATGATCCCATCCACCAGCAAGCTTTTGAGCAAACTCTCCGGCAGATGGGCGGCAAGCCACTGCTGCAAGCCGCTCACGCTGCCGTCGATCCAGTCCATTGGCGCTTCCGCCCAACTGAAGACCGCTTGAAACATCAAAAACAACAGCGCGAGCAGCGCCAGCGGGCCGGCGATGGGATGCAGCAACACCCGATCCAGTTGCCGGGTGACGCGGGCCGGCGCGCCTTCCTCGACCACCGCCTGGCGCAACACCCGCCCGACTTCGTGGTGGTAGGCGCGGATGGCGTCCGGCGAGGGTTCTTGCCAGTCGTCCAGAGCGGTTGCACCGTCGCCAGCAGGGTGTTTCAGCAGCGCGTCGATCCGGTCCAGCAGCTCGCGCACGCCGCTCTTGCGCATGGCGACCGTGGTGACCACCGGAATCCCCAACTCGCGCGATAGCGCCTCGGTGTCGATCCGACAACCGCGCCTTTGGGCGATGTCCATCATGTTGAGCGCGAGAATCAGCGGCCGGCCGAGCGGGCGTAATTCCAACAGCAGCCGCAAGTGCTGGTTGAGGTTGGTGGCGTCGGTCACGCAAACGATAGCGTCTGGCAACGTTTCGCGCTGCTGGCGACCCAACACCACATCGCGGGTGATCGCTTCATCCGGGCTGCGGGCGCGCAGGCTGTAACTGCCGGGCAAATCGAGCACTTCGACTGCATGACCGCCCGGCGTTTTCAAAAAACCACTCTTGCGCTCGACGGTGACGCCGGGATAGTTGGCGGTTTTTTGCCGCCCGCCGGTCAGCGTGTTGAACAGGGTGGTCTTGCCACTGTTGGGCGGGCCGACCAGCGCGATGCAGGCCGGTTTGAGGCCGTTCGTGGCCAGCGTTGCGGCGGTCATGAGACCAACGGTTCTCCCAGCGGCGCGACGGGACCCGTATCCCGCTCCAGCAGCGGACCCACTAAAACGGCGTTGGCCTCGCAGCGGCGCAGAGCCACGGTCATGGTCTGGTTGATGCGCACCGCCAGCGGATCGCGGTTCAACCAACCGCGATGCAACACTTCAATCCGCGCGCCTTCCACGAAGCCCATTTCCAACAAGCCGCGCTCGATGTCGCGGTCGCCGCCGCTGACAACCAGAATGCGGCCCGCGCTTCCCGGCCGCATCTGCCCGAGCGGCTGGGTGAACCCCAAACCTACCGCGCACCCCAACTCGAACGCCCGACGTTCGGCCTCGCTCGTCAGTTTCATTCAGGCGCTCTCCCCGGCGGGACGGGTTTGGACCGGCGCGCGCAACATCTTGTCCACCTCATCCTGATGGGTCCGTTCTTCCGCGATCAGGGTGCGGGCGTATTCCTCCAGCCGCACGTCCTGATCTTTCACGCAATCCAGCAGTTGGTAATACGCCTTGAGCGCTTCCTGTTCGTGAGCCAGCGATTCGCGCAGGATATCGCCGATATCGTGCCGGTGCGTCTCCAGCAGCGGGCCGATGCCGAGCGAGGGATGGCCGCCCAAACCGGTGATCAACTCGCCGGCCTGACGGGCGTGGAGCAGGCTTTCGTCGGCTTGCGCGTTGAGCCAACTGACGATGGGGATGCGGTTGTAGCCGTACACCATCAGCGCGTAATGGCTGTAGCGCACCACGCCGGCCAGTTCCAGCTCAAGAATGTGATTGAGAATGCCGATGGCGGCGTTCGTGTCGAAGTTTTGGGTCATGTTGCGGTTGCCTCTCGATCGTTTAAATAACGTGATGATGGCTTTAGCCCTGACGCACCGAGCAAAATATTGAGCGAATTACTCGGTAATTCTGTTCGTCTTTGAAAGGATTATAGTCAAGATGAGAATCATTCTCAAATAAAAATACGAGTGATTTCCCATCAATTCGCAACATCCCCGCCGGATTCATTCACCGGCGCGACGAGTCAAGCGCTTCAAGCGAGGCGTAAAATCAGGGCAACCATCCGAATGCCCGAGCGCCCGCAATGAAATCCAAGTCTTCCCAACGCGATCCGTTGGATCAAATCATCGCCTACCACCAGGCGAGCAAACATCATTTGGATCGCTACGCCCCCGGACCCGGCGGGCTGGACTGGGCCAATCAACCCGATCCGTTCCGCCGCTTCGCCGGCGCGGCGCGCGTCGGACTACCGTTGCGGGCCGATTCGCTGCCGATTTCGTTCGAATCCGCGCGCCGGGGCGAACGGCCCGACGCTTATCCGCTGGAACGCGACTCGCTGGCGCTGCTGTTTGAACTGTCCTTGGGGCTGTCGGCCTGGAAGCAGCACGGCGGTTCGCGCTGGGCGTTGCGCTGCAATCCATCGAGCGGCAACCTGCATCCGACCGAGGGCTATTTGATCTGTCCCGCGCTCCCCGGCTTGGCCGCCGGCGTCCATCATTATCTGAGCCACGACCATGTATTGGAGCAGCGCGCAACGCCGGATTCCAATGCTTGGGGCGACAGCTTGCGCGGCGGCGTGGTGGTGGCCTTGAGCGGCATTCACTGGCGGGAAGCCTGGAAATACGGCCTGCGAGCTTACCGTTACTGCCAGCACGACTGCGGCCACGCCCTCGCCGCCCTCGCCTACGCCGCCGCCGCGCTCGGCTGGCGCGCGCGGGTGTTGGAGAACTGGGGCGATGATGAGCTGGCCGCGTTGCTCGGATTGAATCGGGCCGAGGATTTCGCCGACGCCGAATCGGAACATCCCGAAATCGCGCTGTGGATCGGATTGGAGCCGCCGCCGTCCGATACAGCGCCCGGTCCGCTGGCGGAAGGCTTGCGCTTTGTGGGTCGCGCCAACCGCTTGAGTCATGCCCGGCGCGACTGGCGCGGCATCGACGAGGTGGATCGAGCCGCCCGGCGGCCAAAGGTAGCAGCATCGCTCGCTGTCCAACCCCCGCAGTATCCGCCGCTGACCGAATCCGGCTGCCCCGCCCGCGCCGCCGATCTGATCCGCCAGCGCCGCAGCGCGGTGGCCTTCGATGGCGTCACGCCGCTTGCCGCCGAACGCTGGTTTGGAATGCTGGACGCGCTGCTGCCGCGCGCGGGCGTCCCACCGCTCGATGCTTGGTCGCCGCCGCCGCGCGTGCATCCGGTGCTGTTCGTCCACCGGATCGCGGGGATAACGCCCGGCCTTTATCTTTTAGCGCGCTCCCCGGACGCCTTTTCGAAACTGCGCGAAGCCTTGCGCGGCCAGTGGGACTGGTCGAAAGTGGACGCGGCGCCTGAACCGCTACCGCTTTACCGGCTGACCGCCGGCGACGCGCGCGAGGCGGCGCGGATCATTTCCTGCCATCAGGACATCGCCGCCGATTCCTGCTTCGCGGTCGGTTTTCTGGCCGAATTCGCCGACCCGCTGCAAGGCAAGCCGTGGGTTTACCGAGAATTGTTCTGGGAAACCGGCCTGCTGGGGCAGATTCTTTATCTGGAGGCGGAAGCCGCCGGCATCCGCGCCACCGGCATCGGCTGTTTCTTCGACGATGCCCTGCACCAGTTACTGGGGCTGGATGGCTTGGGCTGGCAATCGCTCTATCATTTCACGGTCGGCGGCTCCATCGAGGACCGCCGCCTGCAAACCCTGCCACCTTACGCGCATTTACACCGCCCCTAAAACACCCGTGGCGGACCTCACTGCGGATGATACCTCTGTCGTCCGCGCGGCCCTATCGGGCCAGAAGCCGAGATCACGCTGTGCGGGTCGGTCGATCTCCATCGAAATCTCATCGCCGCCGATTGTTACAAACCCGGTTACAACTGCAACCAAATTCAACGGTTAAGACATCTTTGCGAAATCCGCGCGGCTCTATAGTGCGTTCGACGGATGAGCCAAGACAGCGATGTCGATTCCAACAACTTTCGATGTGGAGATAGATCATGAAAACCTTAGTCATCGCTAGCGTGCTGGGTGTTGCTAGCAGCCTTTTCAACGCGGCCCACGCCGGATTCAACGACCGTGGCGAAGATTTCATCGCCTACGTCAAATCCGACCCTAACGTTCGGCGTCCATCGGTTGCCGTCGTGGCGAGCGGATTCAACGACCGTGGCCATGATGACGCCATCAGAACCCATGCCAGCACCGCCAAGCCCCTAACCGACGTTCGCATCACCCATGCGGGCTTTAACAACAGCAGTCATATTTCCGGTTATTAAACAAAAAACCCCCAGCGCTGGCTGGGGGAATCTTTTCAATCCAAATCATAATATTCCGCGCGCAATCCACATCACCGCATCAGCCAGCCGACAAGACCCTCACCGCCTGGGCGGCTTGTTCGCGCGTGTAGAAACGGCCTCGGCGAAGAAACCCCGCGATCACTGAATCCTTGACCGACACCACGCGGCCCGAAGCGTGCTGGCGCTTCACCCACTCGTCGGGTAAGCCGTCCAGCAAATGCATGGGAGCCGGCGAACCGTTGCTGAAGCGGGCGACTTGCACGGAGCCGCTTTCCGTGTCGTAAAAGGCCGGCAGGAAACCGCTGGACCGATTGCCTTGACTCACGCCACCGGTACCGGCAAACGTGAGATTTTCCTTGCGAAGCCGCGCGGGTGTTAGCGATTTCATACTGTCCTCCTATCCCGACAAGGTTCATCGTCACCATGGAGCGATTCGAGCGAGCGACGATCCCGGTTTAAAAAATCCCACGTCATGGAAAGACGCTCGGGCGTTTGCCGTTGGTGACTCCAAAGTTATGCTGGTGAAATTTCAGGATGATTTCTCGATTTCAAAACTTTATTTCAACTGTTTCAGCCGGTCTAAACCCCCGTAAAAACCTCATTCAGGCTCGACAGCGGGGCTACGCTTTCAAGATATTTAACGGGCCAGCGATGGCCGGCCGGCCTGGACTTGGCGTCGAACACCATGTCGGCGGTGGAATTTACATTTTCTTTACGCACCGGCCCGGCCTTTTTACCCTATTTTTCCGATGACTGAATTAAGGTACTTTCGGGAGACCGGCGACCCCTACCGCGCGCTGAAAGGTTACGGGGCCGCCCTGCTGGTTTCCGTCGGGGTGACCCTGGCGGTCATGCCGCTGTTGTCCTCTCTCGATCACGCCAACATCGCGGTCCTGTTTTTACTGGCGGTGGTCGGCGTGGCGGCGTGGCACGGACGGGGCCCCGCAGTGCTCGTGGCGTTTTGCAACGTCCTATCGTTCAACTTCGTTTTCGTGCCGCCGCATTTCGCGTTCTCGTTTGAAACCCTGCAATCGATTCTAACCTTCACGGTGATGTTGCTCGTGGGCTTGATCGTCGGCCAACTGACCGCCCGCTTCCGCCACCAAGCCGAGCTTGCCTTGGCCGGCGAGGAGCGTGCTCATCATCTTTATGCGATGGCGCGCGAGCTGTCGGGCGCGCTGGCCATCGAACAGGTGA
>DJIW01000023.1 GCA_002433805.1 Competibacteraceae bacterium UBA6584
TCATCCCCGCCAAGAAATCGCGATCCGCGTCGCCGGTGAATTGGATGGCCATGCCTTGGTGCATTTTGGCGTTGGCGGCTTCATAGGCGGCCGTGGAAGGACTCGCGGTAGCTTTTCCCGATGCGGTCGCCGACATCTTATGGCCGGCGTGCGGGTCGGGAGTCGCTTGCTCGGCGATTTTGGCATCTTTCTGATCCACCGCGCTTTTACGGTTCGCAAAAGCATCGGCGTGCATGTTTTGCGCGCAGCCGGCCAAGAAACCGACGCTCGCCAATAAAGCAACCGCCATAATCTTCTTGTTCTGCATATCGACACCTCGCGTTTTCGGATCTTGGACTAGCCACCGGTGCAATTTCACCGCTGGCGGAACGATAGATTTCCGCAATCACCGGCCGCGCGGGCTTTCATCGAATCTCGAAAGTCAAGCCACGCCGGTGTCCGGTACCCAAATACAGGCGATACCCTCTCAAAGTCAAGCGCATGGAGCCTGAACCGTCTACAGTGGTTTAAGATCGTCATTAAAGCCCGCTAGAGTAGCGTTGGGTCCAAACTCATCGCGGTGCGGTTCGGCGCTCGAACCAGTTGACGTCGAATCGGTCCTTTTAAAGGAGCGATCCATTGTTAGCGATTATCCGGGCGGGCGCCATGTCCATTTCAGCCACGCCAGAGGAGCTTCCGAGGGCATGAACGCGCGCTGCCACGAGCGGTCCGATTTCGTCTCGAACCCGTCGGAGTGTACCCGCCTGCTGGCCGAATTACGGTCCGCATTACCCCATTTGACCCTTCTGGACCGCCTGGAAGACGTGCGGCCCTACGAATGCGACGGCTTGCCCGCCTACCGGCAGACGCCGCGCGCGGTGGTGTTGCCGCGCACCGAGGCCGAATTGAAAGCGGTGCTCGACGGCTGCCGCCGCCATCGCGTGCCGGTGGTGGCGCGCGGCGCGGGGACGGGCCTTTCCGGCGGGGCCATGCCGCACGCCGAGGGCATCGTCGTGTCCCTGGCGCGCTTTATGAAAATTCTCGAAATCGACCCTCGCGCGCGCCTCGCTCGGGTTCAACCCGGCGTGCGCAACCTCGCCCTGTCGGAAGCGGCGGCGCCGTTCAATCTATATTATGCGCCCGATCCCTCGTCGCAGATCGCCTGCACCTTGGGCGGCAACGTGGCCGAAAATTCCGGCGGGGTGCATTGTTTAAAATACGGCCTGACTGTCCATAACGTGCTGGCGGCGCGGGCCTTGGTCCTGTCCGAGGATGGGATTGACGACGTGCTGTTCGGCGGCGCCGCGCCAGACTCGCCCGGATTCGATTTGCTGGCCGCCCTCAACGGTTCCGAGGGGATGCTGGCGGTGGTGACCGAAATCACCGTGCGCTTGACCCCAAAACCGGAAACCGCTCAGGTAGTGATGGCGTCTTTCGACGCGGTCGCCGCCGCCTGCGACGCGGTGGCGGCCATCATCGCCGCCGGCATCATTCCGGCCGGCTTGGAAATGATGGACCGGCAGGCCATCGCGGCGGTCGAGCCGTTCGCCCGCGCCGGTTACGACACCGAGGCGGCGGCGATCCTGCTGTGCGAGTCGGATGGCGCGCCGGAAGAAGTGCGCCACGAGGTCGACCGAGTGATCCGCGTGCTGGAGGCCGCCGGTGTCCGGCAAATCCGGATATCGCAAAACGAAGCCGAGCGCCTGAAATTGTGGGCCGGCCGCAAGGCGGCCTTTCCGGCGGTCGGGCGGATTACCCCCGACTATCTGTGCATGGACGGCACCATCCCTCGCCGGCGTCTGGGCGAGATGCTGTCAGCCATCGCCGCCATGGAGCAAAAATACCGCCTGCGCTGCGCCAACGTGTTTCACGCCGGCGACGGCAACCTGCACCCGCTGATCATGTTCGACGCCCACGACAAGGAGGAGATGGGGCGCGCCTTGGCCTTCGGAGCCGAAATTCTGGAACTATCCGTCGCCCTCGGCGGCACCATCACCGGCGAACACGGGGTCGGCATCGAAAAACTGGCGCAGATGTGCGTGCAGTTTACTCCGGCCGAACTCGCCGCCTTCGCCGCCGTCAAGGCCGCGTTCGATCCGCTGGGCCTGCTCAATCCCGACAAGGTGATCCCGACGCCCGCCCGCTGCCGCGAATACCGTCAAACCGGCGGGACGCGGCCCGAGGAGCGGGACGCTCGAACGGAGTCTGACGGATGAGTCTGGGCGTTCGCGCCGTGGAAGGCGAACGGCTCGCCGATCCGATCTTGGACGGCTGGCGCGAACAGCTGCGCGCCGCCGCCGACGCGGGGACGACCCTGGTCATCGAAGGCGGGCGCAGCAAGCATTTCTACGGCCGGCCCATCAGCGGCGAGCCGCTGGCCGCCACCGCCTATCGCGGCATCATCGCCTACGAGCCCACCGAACTGGTGATCACCGCCCGCTGCGGCACGCCCTTGGCTGAAATCGACTCCGCGCTGGCCGAACGCCGCCAGATGCTGGCCTTCGAACCGCCCCGATTCGGCGGTTCGCCGACCCTCGGCGGGGTGGTCGCCGCCGGTCTGTCCGGGCCGCGCCGGATGGCCGCCGGCGCGGCGCGCGATTTCGTGCTCGGCGCGCGGCTGCTGAACGGTCGGGGCGAACTGCTGAATTTCGGCGGCCAGGTGATGAAGAACGTGGCCGGTTACGATGTTTCCCGCGTGCTCGCCGGCAGCCTCGGCTGTCTTGGGGTGTTGGTCGAAGTATCATTAAAGGTGTTGCCCCAGCCGCCGGAGGAGGCGAGCTTGCGGTTTGAGCTGAGCGAGAGCGAAGCGCTCGAACGCTTGAAGGGTTGGGCCGGCCAGTCCTTGCCGATTTCCGCCAGCGCCTGGAACGATGGAGCGCTGTGGTTGCGGTTGTCCGGAGCGGGGCCGGCTCTTGCCGCCGCCAAACTAAAATTGGGCGGCGAGATGGTGGAGGAGCGAGCGGCAGCGGCGTTTTGGACCGGCCTGCGCGATCAAACTTCCGCGTTTTTCGCGGACGCATCCGACGCTTTGATCCGCTTGGCGCTGCCCGCCGCCGCGCCGGTGCTCGACTTGCCGGGGCCGCGATTGATCGAATGGGGCGGGTCGCAGCGCTGGTGTCGGGCCGAAGCCGAGCGATGGCCGGCCTTGCGCGATCTCGCCCGCGCGTGCGGCGGCCACGCGACCTTGTTCCGCGCGCCGCCCGATTTCGTCCCGGACGAGGTCTTCACACCGCTGCCGCCGCCCTTGCTGCGCATCCACCGCGCGCTCAAGCAGCGCTTCGATCCGGCGGGCGTGTTCAATCGCGGCCGCATGTACCCGGAATTCTGATGGACACCCAACTGGCCGACTGGATTCGCGACACGCCCAACGGCAAGACGGTCGAAAGGGTGCTGCGCGCCTGCGTGCACTGCGGCTTTTGCAACGCCACCTGTCCGACCTATCAACTGCTGGGCGACGAACTCGACGGGCCTCGCGGGCGCATTTACCTGATGAAGCAGATGTTCGAAACCGGCGAGGTCAGCGCCAGCACCCGCCAGCACCTGGATCGCTGTCTCACCTGCCGCAGCTGCGAAACGACCTGTCCGTCCGGCGTGCGCTATCATCAGTTGCTCGATGTCGGCCGCAACACCGTTGAAAAATTGACGGAGCGGCCGCTGGGCGAGCGCCTGTATCGCCGCTTGTTGCGCGGCGTCATTTTGCGGCCGAGGCTCTTTGCAGCGGCGCTCCGGACCGGCGAGACCTTCCGCTCCGCCTTGCCGGCAACCCTGGCGGCCAAGCTGCCGCCGCGCGCCGCGACCGCGCGCGAGCGCCCGCCGGTGCGTCACGCCCGGCGGGTGCTGCTCCTTGAAGGGTGCGTCCAGCCCGAATTGGGGCCGAACATCAACGCGGCCGCCGCGCGCGTTCTCGACCGCCTGGGAATTTCCGCGATCCCCGCTCCGCTGGCCGGTTGCTGCGGCGCGATCGAGTTTCACCTGAACGCCCAGGCGGCGAGCCTCGACCGCGCCCGGCGCAACATCGACCTCTGGTGGCCCTTGCTCGAAGCCGGGGCCGAGGCCATCGTCCAGACCGCCAGCGGCTGCGGTGCGTTCGTCAAGGAATACGCCGAGTTGCTGGCCGACGATCCGCGCTATGCCGCCAAAGCCCAGTACATCAGCGAACGGACTCGAGACGCGGTGGAAATCGTGCGCGCCGAACCGCTTGAGAGTTTGAAGCTTCGGCCTGGACAGCGGCTCGCCGTTCACAGCCCCTGCACCTTGCAGCACGCGCAAAAGCTCGGCGGCGCGCTGGAAGACCTACTGCGGCGGCTCGGCTTCGACTTGACGCCGGTTCCTGACGCGCATCTGTGCTGCGGCTCGGCCGGAACCTATGCGTTGACGCAAACGGAATTGGCCTCGACCTTGCGCGACCGCAAGCTCGACGCCTTGGAAAGCGGTCGGCCGGAGCTGATCTTGACCGCCAACATCGGTTGTCAGGTTCATCTCGGCGGCGCGGGCCGAACGCCGGTCCGGCATTGGATCGAATGGCTCGACGAACGTGCTGTTCTTCCCGACACCAGGAGTTGACCATGAGCCTCAATTCGTTCGGCAGCCGAGCCAAGCTCGCGGTTGCGGGACAAACGTTCTACATCCATCGGCTCGACGCGCTTTACTCCGTATATCCCAACGTCGCGCGATTGCCCCTGACCATCAAGATCCTGCTCGAAAATTTGCTCCGCGCCGAGGACGGCCGTTCGATCAAGATCGACGACATTCAAGCGGTCGCGCGCTGGCGGGCCGGAGCCGAACCGGTTCAGGTGATCGCCTTCACCCCGGCGCGGGTCCTGTTGCAGGATTTCACCGGCGTTCCGGCCGTGGTCGATCTGGCGGCGATGCGCGAGGCGGTGACCCGCTTGGGCGGCGATCCCAAAACCATCAATCCGCTCCAGCCGGTCGAACTGGTGATCGATCATTCGGTCCAGGTCGACGCTTTCGGCGGCGCCGGGGCGAAAGCTGAGAACGCCGGGCTCGAATTCGCGCGCAACCACGAGCGCTACCGGTTTCTCAAGTGGGGACAGCAGGCGTTCGCCAATTTTCGCTGCGTGCCGCCCGACACCGGCATCGTCCATCAGGTCAATCTGGAATATCTGGCGCGCGTGGTGATGAGCGCGGACGGGCAAGCCTATCCCGACACCTTGGTCGGTACCGATTCGCACACCACCATGATCAACGGGCTCGGCTGTCTGGGTTGGGGGGTGGGCGGCATCGAAGCGGAGGCCGCCATGCTCGGCCAGCCGATCAGTCTATTGTTGCCGCAGGTGGTCGGCGTGCGCCTGAGCGGTCAATTGCCCGAAGGCGCGACGGCGACCGATCTGGTGTTGACGGTCACCCACCTGCTGCGCCGGCACGGCGTGGTCGGTCAATTCGTGGAATTTTTCGGCCAGGGCATGCTGGGGTTGCCGCTGGCGGATCGGGCCACCCTCGCCAACATGGCCCCGGAGTACGGCGCGACCTGCGGCTTTTTCCCGGTCGACGCCGAAACGCTGCGTTACCTGCGCTTTTCCGGCCGGTCGGAACAACAGGTCGCGCTGGTGGAAGCCTATTGCAAGGAACAAGGCTTGTTCTTGACCGAGGAAACCCCCGAGGCGATCTATACCGAGGTGCTGTCGCTCGATCTCGCCACGATCGAGCCGAGCGTGGCCGGCCCGGCCCGGCCGCAGGATCGAGTCCCGCTCGGCGACGTGAAAGCCTCCTTCAAGGCCACACTCGCCGACTTCCGCGCCCACCGGCAGCTTTCGCGCCCGGTGAAAGCGGCGTTGCAAGCGCCTTCTGGCGTTTGTTCCGATCCTTCGAAATTCGGCGCGGCGGGCGGGCGGCTAGAGGAGCCGCGCGGGCCTGCGCAAGCGCTTCCAAAGCCAGGCGTGACCGATGGGTCCGTGGTGATCTGCGCCATTACCAGTTGCGTCAACACCTCGAATCCCTCGGTGTTGGTGGCCGCCGGATTGGTGGCGAAGAACGCGGTCGAACGGGGGCTTTCCGTCCCGCCGTGGGTCAAGACCAGCCTCGCGCCCGGCTCCCGGGTGGTGATCGAATACCTGACCGCATCCGGCCTGCTGGGCTATTTGGAAAAGCTCAAGTTCTTCAACGTCGGTTACGGCTGCACCACCTGCATCGGCAACAGCGGCCCCTTGCCCCCGGAGGTGTCGCGGACCATCGCCGACAGCGGCTTGATGGTGGCCGCCGTTTTGTCGGGCAACCGCAATTACGAGGGTCGGATCCATCCCGAAGTGCGCGCCAACTATCTGGCCTCGCCGCCGCTGGTGGTCGCCTACGCGCTGGCCGGGCGCATCGACCTCGATCTGACCTGCGAGCCGCTGGGCCGCGATGCGGGCGGCCAGCCGGTTTTTTTGAAAGACCTTTGGCCGAGCCAGCGCGAGGTCGCCGACATCATCGAACAGGCGCTGGATGCCCGGACCTTCCGCGCCGTTTATGCGGATATTTATAGCGGCAATGACGCCTGGCGGGCGCTCGACGTTCACGAAGGCGAACTGTTTCAGTTCGAGCCGGAGTCCACCTACATTCGCTTGCCGCCCTATTTCACCGAGCTGCGCAAAGAGCCGGACCCCATCGGCTCCATCACCGGCGCTCGCGCGCTCGCGCTGCTCGGCGACAGCATCACCACCGATCATATCTCGCCGGCGGGTTCGATCCACCGGAACAGCCCGGCGGGCCGCTATCTCATCGAGCGCGGCGTCAAACCCGAAGATTTCAATTCTTACGGCTCGCGGCGCGGCAACCATGAGGTGATGGTGCGCGGCGCCTTCGCCAACGCGCGGTTGCGCAACCGGCTCGCGCCCGGCACCGAAGGCGGCATCACCCGTCATTTGCCCTCGAATGAAACCCTGAGCATCTTCGAGGCATCCAAGCGTTACGCTAAAGAAGGCGTGCCGCTGATCGTCATCGCCGGGCAGGAATACGGCTCGGGTCCGGCGCGCGATTGGGCGGCCAAGGGGCCTCGGCTGCTCGGCGTGCGGGCGGTGCTGGCGGAAAGCTACGAGCGCATCCACCGCTCTAATCTGATCGGCGTGGGGATTCTCCCGCTGGAGTTTAAGTCGCGGGAAAACGCCGAAACCCTGGGGCTCACCGGTCGGGAAGTGTTCGATATCGAACGCATTATCGCCCTGTTGGCCAACGGTTTATCCGACAAGCGCACGGTGAGCGTTAAAGCTGCGGGCGAGGACGGTTCAGTCAAAACGTTCTGCGCCATCGCGCGCATCGATACCCCGCAAGAGGCCCTCTATTACCAGCATGGCGGGATATTGCCTTATGTGTTGCGAAAGATGATTTGAGGGTTGCCGGGCTTTATCGCAATCACCGGACTTCATCCATCCACTTGCCTCGATTTTAAGCGGCAAGACGCTAGGCGCTGTTTCGCCGATATCGATTTTGGCGCGCCAGTAAAATTTAACCGCGAATGTCGATTTGGAATCGCTCTGTTCGACGTGGGAGATAGCAGGGCTTGAAGGCGGTTTCGACCGCGCCGGAACCCCGCTTGTTATTCCAACCGAGAGGAGAGATGCCGATGCGCGTCATGGTGATCGTGAAAGCCACGCGAGACAGCGAGGCGGGCGTTTTGCCGAGCGAACGAGAATTGGCCGAAATGGGCCAATACAACGAAGCGCTGGTCCAGGCGGGTCTGATGATGGCCGGCGAAGGGCTGCAACCCAGCTCGAAGGGCGCGAGGGTCAAATTCTCAGGGCCGAACCAGCGCACCGTCACCGACGGGCCGTTCGCCGAGACCAAGGAATTGATCGCCGGTTTTTGGCTCTGGCGCTGCCGCTCGATGGACGAGGCGGTCGAATGGGCCAAACGCGCGCCCTTTCAAGAGGGCGAGGTCGAGATTCGGCCCGTGTTCGAGGCCGAAGATTTCGGCGAAGCGTTCACCCCGGAACTGCGGGCGCAAGAAGAACGCTTGCGCGCCAAAATCGAGTCGTCCGCCAAACTGTAATAGTGGCCGCTTACGCTATTTTGCAAACCGCCCACCCCGCCCGCTGACGCGAGAATAGAGGTCATCATGTCGTATCTGTTGCTGATCGTCGAACCCGTCGGACAACGCCAGGCCCGATCTGAAAAAGAAGCGCGCCACCTCTACCAGCAAATGCTCGATTTTGAAGAGGATTTAAAAAAGCGCGGGCTGTTTTTGGCCAGCAGTTCTTTGCGGCCCGTCGCCGAAGGCGTTCGGGTGCGGGTTCGCGAGGGCAAGCGCGCCGTCATCGACGGCCCGTTTTCCGAAGCCAAGGAGATGGTGGGCGGTTTTTTCCTGCTCGATTGCGATTCCCGAGAACAGGCGATTGCCATTGCCGGCGAATGTCCCGCCGCCGAATGGGCCACGGTCGAAGTGCGGGAAACCGGCCCGTGCTATCTCGCTTGAAAAAAATTTGGGACCGCGCGTCGATTTTGCGCCCGCTCGTTCGTCGTTCGGAGTAGAGCCCGCGCCGCCGATTCTTTGACCGGCAGGCCCGGCTCTCCTCTAGCCGAAATCGAAGGAATTTCCCATGAACGTACTGACCTATTTATTTTTCGAAGGTTGTTGCGAAGAAGCCATCGAGTTTTACCGTCGCGTGCTCGACGCCAAGGTGGATACGCTGATGCGCTATCGAGAAAGCCCCGATCCGGAAATGATCACGCCCGGCTCGGAAAACCAAATCATGCACGCGGAACTGCGGATCGGCGGCACGTTGCTGATGGTCTCCGATGGCCGGTGTTCCCAGCAGTCAAATTTCCAAGGATTCGCGTTGTCGCTCTCGCCGGCCGACGCCGCCGAGGCGGATCGTTTGTTCAACGCGCTGGGCGAGGGCGGTCAGGTGCAAATGCCGCTCGAGAAAACCTTCTGGTCGCCCTGTTTCGGCATGGTCGCCGACCGCTTCGGGGTGAGCTGGATGATCAATGTTCCCTGAGATCGGCGACCATGCGCTTCCTGATCGTCGTGAAGGCCACTCCAGCCAGCGAAGCCGGCGTCATGCCGCCGGAGCCTGTTCTCGCCGAGATGGCGGCGTATAACGAGCGACTGACGCGGGCCGGGGTGCTGCTCGATGCTGCGGGCTTGCGGCCCAGCGCCAAAGGATGGCGCATCCGCTGCGCGGGGCGACAGCGGACCGTGATCGACGGACCTTTCGCCGACACTCAACACTTGATCGCCGGTTATACCTTGATCCAGGCGCAGTCGCGGGCGGAAGCGCTGGAATGGTCGCGGCGCTTTCCCAATCCCGCGTTCGACGGCGGAAACGGCGAAATCGAGGTGCGCCAGCTGGTGGAATTGGAGGCGTTCGGCCTCGATGCGGCTGTGGGGCGCTGGCGCGAACTGTGGATCGAAAGATGAGCGGGCGCGGCGTTCCAACCATCCGCACAGGCTTCACGAGGAGGTTCGAGCGATGCTGAGTTCCGAGACGCACCGCGCCGTCGAAGCGATATGGCGGATCGAATCCGCCAAGATCATCGCGGCGCTAGCGCGGCGGGTCCGCGATATCGGGCTTGCGGAAGAACTGGCCCAGGAAGCCTTGGTCGCGGCGCTCGAACGGTGGCCCGATCAAGGCATTCCGGACAACCCCGGCGCGTGGTTGGTGGCCGTCGCCAAGCGCCGGGCCATCGATTTCATCCGGCATAAGGTCCTGCGCCAGCGCAAGGAGCCGGAACTGGCGCGCGAGATCGAGGCCCAACTCCAGGATGCGGCCCCGCCACAAACCGATGCTGCGCTCGACGAACCCGTGGACGACGATCTGTTGCGCCTGATTTTCATCGCCTGCCATCCGGTGCTGTCCACCGAAGCTCGCGTCGCCCTCACCCTGCGTCTGCTCGGCGGTTTGACGACCGAAGAGATCGCGCGGGCCTTTCTCGTTCCCGAACCGACCATCGCCCAAAGGATCGTGCGGGCCAAGCGCACCCTCGCCGAGGCGCACGTGCCTTTTGAAGTCCCGCGCGGGAGCGAACTGGCTGGACGCCTGGCATCGGTGCTCGAAGTTATCTATTTGATCTTTAATGAAGGTTACGCCGCGACGGCCGGCGACCGCTGGCTGCGGCCCGAACTGTGCGACGAGGCGTCGCGCCTGGGGCGGATTCTGGCCGAACTGGCGCCGGCGGAGCCGGAGGCGCACGGCCTGGTGGCGCTGATGGAATTTCAAGCCTCGCGGTCGCGGGCGCGGGTCGGCCCTGGCGGGGAACCTATTCTGCTGCTCGATCAAAATCGGGCGCGCTGGGATCACGTCCTGATCCGGCGTGGTTTCGCCGCGCTCGCCCGTGTCGACGCGCTCGGCCGAGTTTACGGGCCGTATGCACTGCAAGCGGCCATCGCCGGTTGTCACGCCCGCGCCAGCGTCGCGGCGGAAACGGATTGGGAACGCATCGCGGCGCTGTACGATGCGCTGGCGCAAGTGGTGCCGTCTCCGGTGGTGGAGCTGAATCGCGCGGTCGCGTTGGCCATGGCCTTCGGCCCGGCGGCGGGGCTTGAAGCCGTCGATGCGCTGAATTCGGAACCTTTGCTCAAGAATTACCATCTATTGCCGAGCGTGCGCGGCGATTTTCTGGTCAAACTCGAACGTTTCGACGAAGCGCGGGCAGAGTTCGAGCGCGCGGCGACGCTCACCCGCAACCGGCGCGAACGGGAGCTGCTGTCGGAGCGCGCCCGACGGTGCGTCGGCGGTTCGGGTTCCACCACGCAAAAAGGCTTTCCGATTCATGTCGATGGCTGATGCAAACCTTCAAAACGAACCGGTTTTGCTGGCGACCGGCTTGGTCAAGCAGTTCGACGGCCGGCGCGTGGTCGATGAAGTCGATTTGCAGTGTCGGGGCGGTCAGGTTTTGGGGCTGCTCGGGGCCAACGGAGCCGGCAAGACCACCACCTTGCGGCTGTGCTACGGTTTCTTGCAACCCGACGCGGGCGCGGTCCAGGTGGCGGGCATCGACCGGCGCACCCATCCCGAGGAAGCATCCCGACGGGTAGGGGTTTGCACCCAGGACGACACTTTCGACACCGATTTCACGGTGCGCGGCAATCTGGAGCAGGTCGGCCGTTATTTCCGTCCGCGCCCGCCCGCGCTGGCGGCGCGGATCGGCGCGCTGCTGGAGCGCTTCGGTTTGGACCGCTACGCCGACGCCAAGCCGGACATTCTTTCCGGCGGCTACCGACGGCGGCTGATGCTGGCCCGCGCGCTGGTCCACCAGCCGCAATTGCTGTTTCTGGACGAGCCCACCACAGGGCTGGACCCGCAAGCGCGCCTGGAGGTTTGGGAGCTGATCGACACGCTCCGGCGCGAGGGCTTGGGCATCGTCCTGACCACGCACTACATGGAGGAGGCCGAGCGTTTGTCCGACGAGTTATTGGTCTTGCGCGAGGGCCGGACGGTGGCGACGGGGCCGTCGCAAACCGTGCTGGGCGATCTGGTCGGCGAGCACATGCTGGTGTTGGAAGCCGCCGATCCGGCCATTCCGGCGGTTCGCGACTGGGCGCGTCAAGCCGGCTTGCCGGAGCCGACCCGCGTGCTATCCGCGCTCCATCTCGCCCTGGACGGGCCGGGCTTGGCTCAATTCAGCGCCCGGTTCGGCGAACTGCGCTTCGAGGTTCGCCCGCCGACGCTCGACGATTTGTTTCTTAAATTGGCGGAAAAAGCGTGAGCCTGCGGGATCGCTACCGCGCCGCCCTGCAATGGCAGAGCCGCGCCGTTTTGGGCCGCCATCTGACCGTGTACCGGCGCAACTGGCACACGGCCGCGCTGCCGCCCCTGCTGGAACCGATCATCTTGCTGCTAGCGTTCGGGGTCGGATTGGGCGGCTTCATCCCGCAGTTCGCTTGGCGCGGGCATGCCGTGTCCTATTTGGCCTACCTCGCGCCCGGCATGCTGGCTTATACCGCGTTCATGACGGCGTTCTTTCAAGCGCTGTTCGCCGCCTACATCCGAATGCATTACCAAAAAACCTGGGAAGGGCAACTGATCACCCAGGTGCGGTTGGAGCATGTGGTCTGGGGCGAGGCGCTGTGGGCCGCCACTCTGGGCACGGCCTACGCCCTGATCGTGATTCTGGTGCTGGCGGGGTTTTCGCTGGCCGGCTGGTTGCACCTGCATTGGGCTGGCGCGCTGTTGGCGCTGCCATTGTTGTTTTTGGCCGCCTTGGCCTTCGCCTCGTTGGGTCTGCTGTTCACCGCGCTGGTGCCCAGTATCGACCACATGAATATTCCCTTCTTTCTGGTGATCATGCCGCTCGGCTTTGCCAGCAGCACGTATTTTCCGTTGGAGGGCGACTCGCTCTGGACGTGGGCGTGGCTGACCTTGAATCCCTTGCATCACTTGGCGGAAGGGGTGCGCTTGCTGCTGTTGACCGGCCAAACCGACCATCACTTGCCGGCCGCTGGCGGGCTGTTCGTGTTGATGATTCTGATCTTGATTCCCATCGACGAGCGGTTGTTGCGACGGCGGGTGTTGGGGGAGGGTTGACCTCGCACCGCCCTCCGCTGCTGGATTTGGTCGGTGGCTGGCGCGGATTCCATTGCGGCGGCGCGCTCGATCCGGGCGTTACTGAATAATGTTAAATTAAAGCGCTCGACCTGAACTTAACCGAGCATCATTTGCCAAACCGCCCGGAGAGAGAGCAATCCGGATCGGGAGCTTGAGATTGGCATGATGAACGATACGCTAGAGCGAATTTATTCCATCGCGGCGGGTTATGTCAGTGGCGTCGATTGTTTTGACCTTCAGGAAAGCGGTTATTTTTTAGCGGGCTGCATTGCCGCGCTGCGCGCCGGGGAACGGTTGGATGAAACCTTCCTGCGGGCCTTGGAAGGCGTTGCGGGTCAAATGATCGGCGAAGCGGAAGCGACCGAGCGGTTATTTCAGCTAGCCAGCCCGAAGAAGGGCGATTTGCTGCTGCTGCGCAAGGCCGCCGACCCCGTGAATACGGCTTGGCAGGCGGCCTACATGAATGTGATGCGGCATTTGGAGCGCGGTCAATCGGTGAATTTGGCGGCGGGTCCCGCAACGGATTGGCGGGCCTTGGTGTCCCAGGTGGGCCGGGGTATTGCCAAGAACGCCGCCGATTGGGTTTGGGTCGATTTGAATGATCCGGCGACCAAAACTCGCCGGGGTCTGCTGCGAAAGGTCGCTCAGGGGTTGGGCGCGTCTGACGGGCTATCGGAAGACTTGGATGATTTAGCGAACTTTGCGGCTTTGTTGAAGGAACGCGCGCGGCCTTATCTGGCTTTGACGAACTTCGATTTAGTGGCCGGTCGCGATGGTTACGACGAGGAGTTTTTTTCCGCGTTACATACCTTAGTTTGCGATCAAAAGCGGGTTACCCTTTTGGTTCAATCGAACCAGCCTCTTGCTGGCGGTGCATTGATCTCGGCCCAGCACTGCGATTATTTCCAGACCGTTAAATTGAGTGCGTCCTAATCACCTATAGCTCATGTCCTGTCCTTATTCATAGCGGTAAGCGAGCTGTTGGATATATCTTCACATTTGTAATCCAACGATGTAGGACGACACACAACTGGCGAAGTGGAGCAACAGCCTAGCAGTCTTTTTTCCAGCGGCTGTGAAGGAAGTGTTGCATATTCAGCAAGGAGACGATATCGAAATCGTTGGGACGCGGGCGCTTAACAATCCGTAGGAAACCAAACCCAAGCGAGTTTCTGGTTCGGCTCCGTCAGCTTCTCGGTCGGCTCTCAGCCGATTTCAAGTTTGATCGGCTAGAGGCGCATAAGCGCAGTTAAGCCGTTTTCCAATACCAACTGTTGGACATTGCGCTAGGGAGGGGTCAAGCGATCTATTAGGGGGATCTTAAGGGCTAGCGGCCAAGTTGACCTTGGCCGACGACCCCGTCTCAGTTCATTTAATCAGCACGAGCGCAATGTCCATCGCTCGGATGATCATAAGACAGCCAACAATTGCCAAGACGTACCTGATAACACGTAAGGCTGTCGCGTTGGCTGTAAAGGAAAATAAGAAGCCGCCCAGCCATCCCATGCCTTGACGGTCAAGGCTGAGCTTATTCGAAGTATATTTTTTGATAGACATTACTTGAGTTCTCCTGAAGTTATATGCCACGCGAACGTGGCTTCTTCAGGAAAACTGCAAGATCCTTTGGAAACATAATCGTTCGCTTGGCGACCCTGCGACCGTGCTTTAATTGCTTAAAGGTTAGGCCAGTGGCTTTGCGTCGCTACCTTTCGATAGGTTTGCCT
>DJIW01000111.1:0-951 GCA_002433805.1 Competibacteraceae bacterium UBA6584
ATAGCACCGCCACCACCGCCACTACCAATCCTGCCATCACGCTGCGTCAGGTTGGCGCCAACGGCGGGCAGGCGGCGGCGTTCGCCTACGACCTCGCAACCTCCATCGTTTATACCCGCCAGGGCAATCCGGCATGGGCTGCCGAAGAGCGCGATGGGTTCGCACCCATCCGCTCGGACGACAAATTCTATGGCAACGCGATTGGGGATTCTCAACCGGATTGGATTGACCTGAACAAGGTTGCCATCCCACAGGCGGACGAACAGCAGCGCTTGTTTGTAAATCTGATCCTGGAAATGGCTATAGATAAGAAGCCATTACCACGTTTTTGGTATTTTCCAGGCGACGAAAAAGCAGTCGTGGTCATGACGGGCGACGACCACGGCAATAATGGCACGGCCGGCCGCTTCGATCAGCTCAAGGCCGCAAGTCCGGCAAACTGTTCCGTAAAAGACTGGGAGTGCGTGCGCGGCACTTCTTATCTTTATCCCAATACGCCGCTGACCGGTGCCCAAGCCGCTACCTATCATGCGGATGGCTTCGAAGTCGGCTTGCATCTGAATACCGGTTGCGGGGATTTCACGCTGGCTTCCCTGGAGGCGTTTTATACCCAACAACTCGGTGAGTGGACGGCCAAATACAACACCGTGCCGCCACCGATAACTCAGCGCCATCACTGCATTGTCTGGAGCGACTGGGTTTCAGGAGCCAAGGTTCAGCTGTCGAACGGGATTAGACTCGACACCAGCTACTACTATTGGCCACCCGGATGGGTTCAGAACCGACCTGGGTTTTTCAACGGGTCGGCCATGCCGATGCGCTTCGCAGATCTCGATGGCAGCCTGATCGATGTCTACAACGCCCAAACCCAAATGACGGACGAGTCGGGCCAGCAATATCCTTACACCATCAACACGTTGCTAGATCGCGCTCTGGGAGCCGAGGGCTATT
>DJIW01000111.1:1195-13114 GCA_002433805.1 Competibacteraceae bacterium UBA6584
CCCTCCAACGCCCGGCACGACCGAATCGGACGCGGTGTTGGCCTCGGCGCTGCCCCGAAGCGTGCCGATCATCTCTAGCAAGCAATTGCTGGATTGGCTCGATTTCCGCAACAGCTCGTCGTTCGGCTCGCTAGTCTGGAGCGGAAATACCTTAAGTTTCACGGTCGTGCCGGGCGTTGGAGGGGCCAATGTGCCCAGCAATGGATTGCGAGTCCTTTTGCCGGTTAAATCTCCCGCTGGATTGCTGGCCGCAATTACCCGTAACGGCACTCCCATCAGTTTTGCCAGCCAAAGCATCAAGGGTGTGGATTATGGTGCTTTTCCAGGAACGGCCGGCTCCTATACCGCAACCTACGCGGCGGATGCCACTGCTCCAACGGTCACCTCAACCTCACCAATAAATGGGGCGACAGGCGTTAGTCAAGGTGCTTCGATTACCGTTACTTTCAACGAAGCCATTGATTCGTCTACCGTTGGCGCCGCCACTTTTGAATTGCGTGACGCGGGTGCGCCAGTATCGGCCACAGTCAGTTATAACGCGAGCACCCGCACGGCGAGCTTGACGCCCGTCGCTTCACTGACGCCGTTGACTCAATACACCGTTACGGTCAAGGGCGGGACAACCGACCCGCGAATTAAGGATTTAGCCGGCAACGCGCTAGCCGCCGATTCCACATGGTCGTTCACGACCGCAACCCAACCGTGTACGGCCGCGCCCTGCGGCGCATGGTCCAGCACAACCCTGCCGGGCAACCCCTCGGTCAACGATCCAAACTCCGTCGAACTCGGGGTGAAATTCAGCTCGGATCTCGACGGCTTTGTCACCGCCGTCCGTTTCTATCAAGCCAATCCCGGCGCCTATTCGGCCACTTTGTGGAACATCGGCGGACAGCCGTTGGCGACGGCTAACGTGACCGCAGTCGCCCCAGGCTGGCAGCAGGTTAATTTCTCGTCGCCTGTCACCATCACGGCCAATACGGTTTATGTGGCTTCCTACCACGCACCCAACGGTAACTACGCGGCGGATAACAGCTATTTCGCCAGCGCGGGCGTCGACAACACGCCGATCCATCTGTTGCGGGACGGCATCAACGGCGGCAATGGCGTCTACGCCTACGGTGCCGGCAGCGTTTTTCCGAACAACAGTTATCAGGCGAGCAACTACTGGGTCGATGTCGCCTTCACCACCCAGGTCGGTCCCGACACCACCGCTCCCACCGTGACGGCGCGTAGCCCGACTCCTGGCGCGACGGGAGTCGCGCCGACCGCCGTCGTAACGGCCACTTTCAGTGAAGCGTTGGACCCGATCACGGTTTCCGCTTCGACCTTCCAATTGCGAGATGGCAACAGCGCGTTGATCACGGCGGCGGTCAACTACGATGCCGCGACGAAAACCGCCACGCTAACGCCGGCGTCACCGCTCGCCGGAAACGCGGTTCATACCGTTATCCTGAAAGGAGGTGCGACCGATCCACGGATTAAGGATTTAGCCGGTAACGCGCTAGCCTCCGACCTCACCTGGAGTTTCACGACCGCGTCGGTTGACACCACCGCGCCGCAGCTGACGGCTCAAAGCCCGCTGTCCGGAGCCAGTGGGGTGGCCGTCAATGCCTCGGTCACGGCGACCTTTGACGAGCCGTTGAACGCCACGACGGTCAATACATCAACCTTTGAGCTTCGAGACGCCAGCAATACTCTGGTCGCCGCCACGGTAAATTATGACGCCAGCAGTCGGACCGCGACGCTAACTCCAAATAGTTCATTAGGAAATTCAGTTAGTTATACAGTGACATTGCGCGGCGGAAACACCGAGCCGCGCATCAAAGATGTGGCCGGTAACGCCTTGGCCAACAGCATAACGTGGTCTTTCACCACGGCGGCTAGCACGACCGGTTGCACGGGAACGACCTCGATTTGGCCCACCAATCCGATTCCGTCGGTCATTGCCGACCCGGATACTTCACCCGTGGAAGTGGGTGTGAAGTTTAGATCGACCGTAAATGGCTACATTTGCGGAATTCGCTTCTACAAAAGCAGCTCCAATACGGGCACCCATGTCGGAACGCTTTGGAGCGGCGCCGGTCAGCCACTGGCGCAGGCGACCTTCAGCAATGAAACCGCCTCGGGCTGGCAACAAGTGGATTTCGCCACTCCGGTAGCCATCACCGCCAACACCGTTTATATCGCCTCTTACCATGCGCCGGTCGGCCGGTATTCGGTCAATGAAAATTACTTTGGCTCGGGAGTTACGAGCGGGACGCTGTATGCGCCAAGCAGCGCCGAAAGCAACGGCAACGGCGTGTATTTATATGGTACCGGCGGCTTCCCAACCAACAGTTTCCAGGCGAGCAATTACTGGGTGGACGTGGTGTTTACGACCAGTGTCGGCCCAGATACCACGCCTCCAACGGTGACAGTCACATCGCCCGCGTCCAATGCCACGGGAGTCGATCCAGCGAGCCCGGTGACCGTCACCTTCAGTGAAGCACTAGACCCGGCCACTGTTAATAACGCCACCTTTGAATTGCGGGATCCGGGCGGCACGCTGGTGGCCGCCACAGTGAATTCCGTCGGCAACACGGCGACTCTGACGCCTGCCAGCGCGCTGGCGGCCAACACGCTCCACACCGCGACCGTCAAGGGAAGTAGCAACGGCGTCAAGGATCTGGCTGGCAACCCGCTGGCGGCGGATCGCAACTGGTCGTTCACCACCGGCGCCGACCCGTGTTCCTCCGGCGGCAACCCCATCGTGTGCGAGAACGCCAAGATCGGAAACCCCTCCAGCGAATGGGATATCAGCGGCGCTGGGGATTCGAGCATTCAAGGTTTTGCTACCGCCATCAGCGTGAACCGTGGCGAAACAGTCCGTTTCAAGATTGAAACCCCCGCGACCGACTACCGTCTCGACATCTACCGCATGGGTTATTACGCCGGGAATGGCGCTCGAAAAATTGCGACGGTGGAGCCTTCAGCAACGCTGCCGCAAACCCAGCCGAATTGCCTGAACGATCCCGCGACCGGATTGATCGATTGCGGTAACTGGACGGAATCAGCCGCTTGGTCGGTGCCGCAAGATGCGGTGTCTGGAATCTATTTTGCCAAAGCGGTTCGCGAGGACGGCGCCAACGCTGGCCGGGCAAGCCATATCGCGTTCATCGTGCGCAACGACGCCAGTACCTCCGATATCCTGTTTCAGGCGGCCGACACCACTTGGCAGGCTTACAACACGTATGGCGGCAACAGTTTTTATACGGGATCGCCCGCCGGTCGCGCTTACAAGCTGAGCTACAACCGGCCGTTTAACACGCGCGGCGTGGATAACGGCCAGGATTGGCTGTTCAACGCCGAATATCCGATGGTGCGCTGGCTGGAAGCTAACGGTTACCACGTCAGCTATTTCACCGGCGTCGACAGCGACCGCCGTGGCAACCTGATTGCCAACCACAAACTCTTCATGTCGGTCGGCCACGATGAATATTGGTCCGGCGCGCAGCGCGCCAACGTGGAAGCCGCCCGCAATGCCGGGGTTCACCTGGCCTTTTTCAGCGGCAATGAAGTGTTTTGGAAAACCCGCTGGGAAAACAGCATTGATGGATCGGGAACGCCTTATCGAACCCTCGTTTGCTACAAGGAGACTCACGCCGGTGCCAAGATCGATCCTCTGCCCAACGTGTGGACGGGGACGTGGCGCGACCCGCGCTTCAGCCCGCCCGCCGACGGCGGCCGACCCGAAAATGCCTTGACCGGCACGATCTTTACCGTCAACGACGGGGCGACCACCAGCATTACCGTGCCGGCGGCGGACGGCAAGATGCGGTTTTGGCGCAACACGACGGTGGCCGCGCTCGCCCCTAACGGAAGCGCTACCCTGCCTTTCGGAACGCTGGGCTATGAATGGGATGAGGATCTGGACAACGGCTTCCGGCCGGCCGGTTTGATCCGGCTATCGACCACTACAGTCAATGGAGCTCCCGTGCTCCAAGATTACGGTTCGACCTTTGGTTCTGGCGCGGCGACTCACTCATTGACACTGTACCGGCATGCGAGCGGAGCGCTGGTATTCGGGGCAGGTACCGTGCAATGGTCTTGGGGGTTGGACAGCAATCACGACCGTGGGAGCACTGCGCCTGATGCTGCGATGCAGCAAGCAACAGTGAATCTGCTCGCCGACATGGGAGCGCAGCCTGCAACCCTGCAAGTGGGCTTGGTGGCCGCTACGGCTTCCACGGATACCACGCCTCCCATTTCGACGATCACCGCGCCGACCGCGGGTTCCACCGTACAACCGGAAAGCCCGGTAACAATCACCGGCACCGCCAGCGATGCTGGTGGAGGCGTGGTCGGCGGCGTCGAAATCTCGGTCGATGGCGGAACCAGTTGGCGGCGCGCCAATGGCCGCGCCAGTTGGAGTTACGCTTGGACCACGCCCAGCACGGCGGGTACGGTGACAGTCAAAAGCCGTGCGGTGGATGACAGTGGGAATCTGGAAACAGCGGGGGCGGGCGTCACGATCACTGTTGGCGCAAGTTCGGATACCGAAGCCCCCACCGCGCCCGCCGGACTCACCGCGACCGCTGCTGGCGGCGCCCAGATCAGCCTGAGTTGGACCGCTTCCACCGATAATGTCGCGGTGACCGGGTATCGCGTGGAGCGCTGCCAGGGAACGGGTTGTTCCACCTTCACTCAAATCGCGACGCCGGCTGCCACCAGTTTCGCGGATTCCGGACTCGCGGCGGGCACGACATACCGCTACCGGGTGCGGGCGAGCGACGCGGCGAACAACTTGAGCGCTTATTCAACGGTGGCGGAAGCGACCACGCAAACGGTCTCGGACACGGAGCCGCCCACCGCGCCCGCCGGACTCACCGCGACCGCTGTCGGCGGCACCCAGATCAGCCTGAGTTGGACCGCCTCCACCGATAATATCGCGGTAACCGGCTATCGCGTGGAGCGCTGCCAGGGAACGGGCTGTTCCACCTTCAGTCAAATCGCGACGCCGGCCACCACCAGTTTCGCGGATTCCGGGCTCGCGGCGGGCACGACGTACCGCTATCGAGCGCGGGCGAGCGACGCGGCAAACAACTTGAGCGCTTATTCAACGGTGGCGGAAGCGACCACGCAAGCCCCAACGGCGTCGCCAACAGCAGTCAATGACATTTTCCTGTTTCGAGCCAATATATTACGCACCGTCAACTCCACCGGCTTACTTGGTCTTGGCGTACTTGCGAATGATACGAATCCAACCGGACAGCCGTTGACCGCCGTCGCGGTCGGCACGGTTCCAACAGGGGTGACGCTGGCGAATACCGGAGTCGTTACGATCAACCGGAGTACAGCCGCCAGTTTCCGCTATCAGGCGAACAGCAACGGTCAACTCAGCCAGCCTTCAACCGGCGCGTTGGTCACCTTGGCGCTGGACAGCGCTCCCGTGACCGCGGTCGACAACTGCACCTACGTCAGAGCAGGCAACGGCGGCAGCGGTTCCATCAGCGCCGGGACGGCGTGTGCGATGACCGCCTCGCCCCGAACCTTCATCATGAATCTTATCGCCAACGATACCGATCCCAATGCCACCGCCAACATACCGACCGACGGGGCGGGCAAGAACGTCATTAACGCCATCATCGCTTCGACAGGTACGGGTGTCGCGGTGTCCGCCAACACCGCCTGCAATCAGGCGGCGATTGTAAAGATCGCCTCGCGAGCCACCATCACCAACAACTGCAACGGGACCGTCACGGTTACCGTTGCCTTCCTGGCGCTCGCTTCGCCCATCACGCTGAGCTACCGGGCGCTCGACGATCTCGGCGCGCAATCGGCAACGCGAACGGATACCGTGACCGTGCAATAGCCGGTGGGATGGGTCTACTGTCTACCCTTTGCTCAGCAAGCCATTGAGAGGAATGTGATCGTGATCAAGGGCGATGTCCAACTCGCTGAAGGTGTCCTTATCCACCATCCGGAACTGGTCAATTTATACGGTTGCACGATCGGAAAAGGCACCAAAATCGGCGCCTTTGTGGAAGTGCAAAAAGGCGTGTCGGTCGGGGCTCATTGCAAAATTTCCAGCCATACCTTCGTTTGCGAAGGCGTGGATATCGAAGACGGTGTCTTTATCGGTCACGGTGTGATGTTTACCAATGATATTTACCCGCGCGCCGTGACCGAGCAAGGCGCGCTCCAAACCGAAGCTGATTGGAAGCTGGTGAAAACACGCATCAAGGCGAGGGTGTCCATCGGCAGCAATGCGACCATTCTGGCGGGTGTGACGATAGGCGCGGGCGCTTTGGTCGGCGCGGGCGCGGTTGTTACCCGTGATGTGCCAGACCACGCCATCGTCGCGGGCGTGCCGGCAAAAGTGATCGGTGATGCGCGCACCGAATATTGAACGGAAAAGAGAGGTGATTGGAAGCCTTAAAAGTCATAGGCCGTTTGAAGAACATCCATAAAAACACGGGTACCGCTCAATAGGAATGTTGTCTCTCTCATCGGGAGTCTCTGTCGTGATCAAAATTGGCATCATCGGATATGGGTATTGGGGACCAAACTTAGTCCGTAATTTTTCGGAAATCCAAGAGTCTCGGGTTATCGCGGTCAGCGACCTCGATCCCAAGCGATTGAATTTGGTGAAAACCCGACATCCTGATATTCAAACAGAAGCTGACTATCGAGCGCTGCTGGCGAATCCGGGCATCGACGCCATCGCCATCGCGACGCCGGTCTCCAGCCACTACCGGCTGGCATTGGAAGCCTTGGAAGCGGGAAAGCACGTTTTTGTCGAAAAACCGTTGACCGAAACCGCAAAAGAAGCCGAAGCACTGGTTGCGGCGGCCGAGATGCGGAATCTCGTTTTGCATGTCGATCACACCTTCATCTATACCGGCGCCGTTCGCAAGATTCGCCAGCTCGTCGATAACGGCGATTTGGGCGATTTGTATTACTACGATTCGGTCAGAATCAATCTCGGCTTGTTCCAGCATGATATCAATGTCATTTGGGATTTGGCGGTCCACGATCTTGCCATCATGGATTACGTTTTCCCGCTAACGCCGGTCGCGGTTTCGGCGACAGGCATCAGTCATGTTCCGGACAAACCCGCCAATATCGCGTTTCTAACGCTATTTTTTGATAACAATGTCATCGCGCACATTCATGTGAACTGGCTAGCGCCGGTGAAACTGCGTCGGACGCTGATCGGCGGCAGCCGCAAAATGGTGCTCTACGATGATTTGGAGCCCAGCGAGAAAATCAAGGTTTACGATAAAGGCATCACGCTCAACGGCAGCAAGGAAAATCTATATAACACTTTGATCGGCTATCGAACCGGCGATATGTGGGCGCCGCAACTGGAGATTACCGAAGCGTTGCGGGTGGAGGCACAACACTTTAGCCGCTGCATTACCCATGGAGAGGCGTCGCTGAGCGACGGCCGCGCCGGATTGCGGATCGTGCGTATTTTGGAGGCTGCCAATCGCTCGTTGCGCGAAGGCGGGCGGCCCGTCAAATTCGACTGGCTGTTTGGCAATGCGACCCACTCAGACAGACTTCCCGTCGAAGAAGCCGCTTGAAAGCCTTGCCAGCGCCTGTTCTCGCTCTCCTTGCACCTTCTCAACGCTAGAGAATCTCACGCCATCCGGCGCGGTTGTCGGATGGCGCCAACTGCTTTTGCGAGCACGGTGGACGGGCTGATGTTCAAGCTACTGTATTTGGATGAACTTTATGATTCCGTTTCTCGATCTCAAAGCTCAGTACGAAAGTATCCAGCATGAAGTCCTGAGCGCGGTAAGCGCAACACTCGCTAGCACTCAATTCGTACTGGGCAAGGAAGTCGCTACTTTTGAAGAAGAGTTTGCCGCTTATAGCGGCGGAAAATTTGGCGTCGGCGTGAATTCCGGCACCAGCGCTTTGCATTTGGCGCTGCTGGCGGCCGGCGTGAAACCGGGCGATGAGGTTATTACGGTTTCCTGCACCTTCGTCGCCACCGTGGCCGCCATCGACTACGCCGGCGCGCGCCCGGTATTCGTGGATGTGGATCCCCGAACACACAACATGGATCCCAGATGGGTGGAAGCGGCGATCACGGAGCGAACCAAAGTCATCATGCCGGTGCATCTGCACGGCCAACCGGCCGATCTTGATCCGATTCTGGATATCGCCCGTCGCCATCGGCTGTTGGTCATCGAAGATGCCGCTCAAGCCCATGCGGCCGAATACAAAGGTCGGCGGGTAGGTTCCATCGGCGATTTAGGTTGCTTCAGCTTTTATCCAGGCAAGAATCTGGGCGCTTACGGCGAGGGCGGCATGGTCGTCACCAACAACCCAGATTTTGCGCGAACGATCCGCATGCTCCGCGATTGGGGTCAGGAGCGTAAATATCACCATACCCTCAAAGGTTTCAATTACCGCATGGAGGGGGTGCAAGGCGCGATTCTGCGCGTGAAGCTGCGTTATCTTGATGCCTGGACCGCGGCGCGCCGCCAACATGCCGCTCTTTACAATGAATTGTTAGCCGATACCGACGTGCAAAAGCCGGTCGAAATGCCGTATGCCAAGCACGTTTATCATGTCTACGCCATCCGGACGCCCAAGCGCGATCACGTGCAAGCATCGTTGGAAGGTCAGGGCATTCAAACCGGAATTCATTACCCGATACCCGTCCACTTGCAAAAAGCGTATGCCGAGTTTGGCTGCGGCGCGGGAGAGTTGCCGGTAACGGAACAGGCCGCGAACGAGATGTTGTCCCTGCCGATGTTTGCTGAGTTACAGGCTGCGCAAATTGAGGCGGTATGTTCGGCGGTGCGGGGGGCGCTGTGATTTCAAGCCCGGAAGGATCACGTCTGGTCAGCGCGGTGCATGGACTGCGCGAGGTTTTGCCGGACCCCGATTTCGTCGCTGGCTTGGCCAGTTTCCTGCGACAAACCTTCAACCCGGAAGGTTTGCGGGAACTCTATGGCCGATTCGCGCATGGAGACAGCGCTTTCGACGCCATGATGCGTCAAGCGTTCTGGCATGCCTTGACGCGACGCTGCGGCGCGGGTCTGCGAATCGAACCCAGCGTCGGTTTCAAGCACCCGGAAACCTTTGAAATCGGCGCCGGCGTTTTTATTGGCAGTCAGGTTTATTTGCAAGGGCGCTTCGACGGCCGCTGTTCGATCGGCGATCACACCTGGATCGGACCTCAAAGCTATTTCGATGCCCGCGATTTGGTGTTGGAGGACCATGTTGGCTGGGGACCCGGCGCTAAGGTATTGGGGTCGGCGCATACCGGCGTGCCGGTGGATGTGCCTATTATTCAAACCGATCTGGAGATCAAGCCGGTTTGCGTTCATTCGTGGGCGGATGTTGGAACCAATGCTGTTTTGTTGCCTGGTGTGACAGTCGGCCGTGGCGCCATGGTCGGCGCTGGCGCGATCGTGACTCAGGATGTACCTGCATTCGCCAAAGTGGCGGGCGTCCCCGCTAGAATCATCGGTTGGCGAAACGACGATGAAGCGGGAGCGCATAAATGAAACTGCAAGGTAAAAAGGTTTTAGTGACCGGCGGAGCCGGTTTTATCGGCTCGCATATCATCGACCTGTTGATCGATGAAGGCTGCACCGAAATTGTCGCTGTCGACAACATGGTGCGCGGACGTCCCGAAAATTTGACTGAGGCGCGGCGGCGCGGACCGGTTCGGTTGGTGGTCGGCGACATTCGCGACCGTGGCTTGATGGCTGAGCTGATCGACAATGCGGACATTGTGTTCCACCAAGCGGCGTTGCGAATCACCCAATGCGCCGAGGAGCCCAGAGAAGCGTTGAGCGTCATGGTAGACGCCACTTACGAGATACTGGAGCAGTGCGTCAAACAGCGGGTGGAAAAAGTCATTGCGGCGTCGTCGGCATCGGTGTATGGCATGGCCGACCGCTTTCCCATCACCGAATCGCATCCGCCTTATAACAACCGAACCTTATACGGAGCCGCCAAAGCCTTTAACGAGGGGCTGTTGCGCAGCTTTCACGAGATGTATGGGTTGGATTACGTCGCCCTGCGCTATTTCAATGTGTACGGGCAGCGCATGGACATTCACGGCGTCTACACCGAGGTTTTGATCCGGTGGATGGAGCGGATCACTGCCGGCGAGCCGCCGCTGATTTTCGGTTCCGGCGATCAAACCATGGATTTTATCGACGTTCGGGATGTGGCGCGCGCCAATGTGCTTGCGGCGAAAGCCGATGTCAGCGACGAGGTTTTCAACGTCGCCAGCGGCACCGAAACCAGCCTCAATCAACTGGTCGAAACGCTTTTGAAGGTGATGGGTTCTGGAGCGAAGCCCTCGCATCTGCCCGAACGGAAAGTGAACCCCGTGCAGCGGCGTTTGGCCGATACGGGCAAGGCGGAGAGCACGTTGGGATTTGGAGCAACGATCTCGCTCCAAAAGGGTTTGGGCGATTTGGTGGAATGGTGGCGGGCGCAAGCCGCCGTCACGCCTCAACCGGTTTTGAGCGCTGGTGGTAGCCGGTGATGATACCCATCGCCAAACCGCTTTTGGGAGAGGAGGAGATCGCGGCGGCGGGCGCGGCCTTGCGTTCGGGGTGGGTCAGTCAAGGGCCGGTCGTGGCGCGGTTCGAGCAGGAGTTCGCCGCCTACGTTGGCGCTGAGCATGCTTGCGCGGTTTCCAATTGCACCACGGCTTTGCATTTGGCGCTGTTGGCGGTTGGCGTAGGATCGGGCGATGAGGTGATCACCGTCAGTCATTCGTTTATCGCGACCGCGAACAGCATTCGTTACTGCGGCGGAATTCCGGTATTCGTGGACATCGTTCCGGAGACCTTCAATCTCGACCCCGCGCTGCTTGAAGCGGCCATCACCGAACGGACGAAAGCGATTCTGTGCGTGCATCAAGTCGGAATGCCCTGCGATCTGCCGCGCATTCTAGAAATTGCCGGCCGCCACCGCTTGCCGGTAATTGAAGACGCCGCCTGCGCCATCGGCAGCGAGATTCGCATCGATGACCGTTGGGAGCGGATCGGGAAACCGCACGGCGATATCGCCTGTTTTTCCTTTCACCCGCGCAAGATTATAACCACCGGCGAAGGCGGGATTCTCACCACGCGCAATTCCGATTGGGACCAGCGCTTTCGGCTGTTACGCCAGCATTGCATGAGCGTTCCGGACACGACCCGCCACAGTTCATCGCAAGTGGTTTTCGAAAGCTATCCAGCTTTGGGGTTCAATTTCCGCATGACGGATATCCAGGCCGCCATCGGCTGCGAGCAGCTTAAACGCTTGCCGGAGATCATCGCCCGGCGTCGGGAGCTGGCGGCTCGCTACCGATTGCTGCTCGCGGCCATTGCGGGGCTGGGAGCACCGGTGGAACCGGATTGGGCGCGCAGCAATTGGCAGAGTTTCTGCGTGCGGTTAACCGACGGTTGCAAGCAACGCCAAGTGATGCAGTCCATGTTGGACGCTGGGGTGGCGACTCGCCGTGGGATTATGTGTTCCCATCGCGAAGCGGCTTACAGCTCTGCGCCCACAGTTTGGTCTTGCGGGATTGGGAGAGGTAATTGTCGTTGCGATTCTAATCGCTGCCAACGTTTGCGAGAGAGCGAGCGCGCTCAGGACCAAGTCATTATCTTGCCGTTGTTCCATCAACTGGATGACGAGCAACAAGACCAAGTAGTTTCCGCTTTGCGTCGCGCTCTTCAGTAAATAATCTGCGGTTTTTAAAGCAGGTCTCCTTCAATTTCTGGTTTCCAACATCCGCTGTTGAGCTAAACATCAATCCTCTTTCTCGGTGGTCCATAAGCAACGTTCATTTTCCAGCAGTGAGAGTGATGGTTAGCCTTTCATGAGGATATTTCTGTAGCGGCCAAGGCTTCCAAACTAGTTTTAATGGCAATCCACTACTGATTGTGATTTTAAATAACAACAATTTCC
>DJIW01000103.1:0-596 GCA_002433805.1 Competibacteraceae bacterium UBA6584
CGATAAGGGTCATCGCCTTACAATAATTTTTGTTATTTTTTAATAACATCAAACTATTTCGGAGCGCGGCGCGTGGAACCGAATTACCCCAATCCCCTGGTGATGGTCGATACGGCGCTGTTCACCATCCGCGACGAGCGCCTATCCCTGATCCTCACCCGGCGCAAGGACCCGCCGTTCGAGGGGCTGCTCGCGCTGCCGGGCGGTTTCGTGCACGCGCAGGAAGACGCCGACGCCGAGGCGGCGGTCCGGCGGGTGATTCGCGGCAAGATCGGCTTCGACGCGCCGTATCTGGAGCAGCTGTATACCTTTTCCGGCGCGGCCCGCGACCCGCGCGGCTGGTCGGTCAGCGTCGTTTACTACGCGCTGGTGCCGTGGCCGCTGTTGGAAAAAAATACCTCGGTCGAACTCTGCCCGGCCGATGAATTGCCGGCCCTGCCCTTCGATCACCATCAAATCGTCGCCAAGGCGGTGGAGCGGTTGCGGGGCAAGGCGACCTATTCATCGCTGCCGGCGTTCCTGCTGCCGGGCGAGTTCACCATGAACGACCTGCACCGCATCTACCAACAGACCATCGGCGCGCGGCTGGACAAGGC
>DJIW01000103.1:835-5922 GCA_002433805.1 Competibacteraceae bacterium UBA6584
ATCGGCGCGCGGCTGGACAAGGCGTCGTTCCGGCACAAAATTTTGGAACAGGACATCATTGAGGAAATCCCGAGCCGGTTTCGCACCGGCGCGCATCGGCCGGCGCAACTGTACCGGCTCTCCAGCAAAACGCTCACCGCCTTCGAGCGCAAGATTTAACGGTCGAGCGAAGCCGTGGCGCGAGGGCATGACGGCCGCGCGAGCGCGTTTTCCGGCGGATCCTTTCAACGCGCCGGCAACCCGCGCAATGAACGTCCGGCGCGCGGGCCTGTCGGACACTAAAAGTTCAATAAATGGCTGATTGAAAATAATAAGGGCAATACAATTCAATCGTTGGAAGAATATTCTTCAGGCGTCGGTCAGGATCGGGCATTGCTGACAACCCCCTACAGAGGAATAGCCATCATGCTTATCGGTGTGCCGAAAGAAATCAAAAACCATGAATACCGCGTCGGCTTGACCCCGACCAGCGTGCGGGAATTCATCGCGCACGGCCACGACGTTCTGGTCGAAACCAATGCCGGCGGCGGCATCGGCAGTTCGGATGAAATTTATCAATTTGCCGGCGCGCAGATCGTCGGCGATCCGGCGGAAATCTTCGCCAAGGCCGAGCTCATCGTCAAAGTCAAGGAACCGCAGGCGGCCGAGCGCCAGATGCTGCGCCCGGATCAAGTCTTATTCACTTATTTGCATCTGGCTCCGGACCCCGACCAAACCCGCGATCTGGTCAACAGCGGCGCGGTGTGCATCGCCTACGAAACCGTCACCGACGGCCATGGCGGCTTGCCGCTGCTGGCCCCGATGTCGCAGGTGGCGGGCCGCCTGTCGATTCAAGCGGGCGCGTCGGCGCTGGAACGCGCCAAGGGCGGACGCGGCATCCTGCTCGGCGGCGTGCCAGGCGTGGCGCCGGCCAAGGTGGTGGTGATCGGCGGGGGCGTGGTCGGTGAAAACGCCATCTACATGGCGCTCGGCATGGCGGCCGATGTGACGGTGCTCGACCGGAGGGTCGATGTGCTGGCGCGGCTGGCGCAACGCTTCGGCGCGGCGCTTAAAACTGTGTACTCGACCCGAGCGTCGCTGGAAGACTACGTATTGCAAGCCGATTTGGTCATCGGCGGCGTCCTGATCGCCGGCGCGGAAGCGCCCAAACTGGTGACCCGCGATATGGTCAAGCGGATGAAGCCCGGCGCGGTATTGGTCGATGTCGCCATCGATCAGGGCGGCTGCTTTGAAACCTCGCACATGACTACCCACGCCGAACCGACCTACGTGGTGGATGGCGTGGTGCATTACTGCGTCGCCAACATGCCGGGCGCGGTGCCGCACACCTCGACTCACGCGCTCAACAATGTCACCCTGCCCTACGCCTTGGCGCTCGCCGATAAAGGCTATCAAAAAGCCCTGCTGGAAAATCCTAATTTCCTGGAAGGGCTGAACGTCTGCAAAGGCAAGATCACCTATCGCGCGGTCGCCGAGGACCTCGGCTACGAGTATGTCGATCCGCGCGTCGCCTTGGAGTCCTGACCGCCGGCCCGACGGCGGCCGAGGCTACCCAACCCGAGCGACGCGGGCGACTGTCGCGCGTTTTATGAGTTCACTGACGGACATCTTCATGAAGCCGGTCACCACCGCCACCATCGACCTCGCGGCCTTGCGCCACAACTTGGCCCGAGTCCGCGCCGCCGCGCCCGCTTGCCGGGTGGCGGCGGCGCTAAAAGCCAACGCCTACGGCCACGGCCTGCTGCGCGCCGCCCGCGCCCTGGCCGACGCGGACGTTTTCGCCGTCGCCCGCTGCGATGAAGCCCTGGCCTTGCGAGAAGCCGGCGTCGCCAAACCGATCGTGGTGCTGGAAGGCTTCCTGCAACCAGACGAAATCGACCTGTGCCGCCAGCACCAACTCCAGGCGACGGTCCATCACGAATCGCAAGTGCGGATGTTGGAGCTGGCGCGGAGCGGTCAGCCGGTGTCGATCTGGCTTAAGATCGACACTGGGATGCACCGGCTGGGTTTTGCGCCCGCGCGGGTTCCCGCCGTTTTGGAGCGCCTCGCGGCGTGCCCGAACGCGGCTCCGAACCCGCGGCTGATGAGCCATTTGGCCCGAGCCGACGACCGGGCGGACCCGTATACCCGCCATCAACTTGAGACCTTCGAAGCGGTCACGCGAGGGCTCGGCGCGGAACGCTCGCTGGCCAATTCCGGGGGCATTCTGGGCTGGCCCGAAACGCACTTCGACTGGGTCCGTCCCGGCATCATGCTGTACGGCTGCACCCCGTTCGATGAGGGCGTCGGCGCGGAGGTGGGCCTGCGCCCGGTGATGACCTTGGCCAGCCAGTTAATCGCCATCCAGCATTACGCGGCGGGCGAGCCGGTGGGTTACGGCGGCGCGTGGTGCTGCCCGCGAGAGAGCCGCATCGGGGTGGTCGGCATCGGCTACGGCGACGGTTATCCGCGCCACGCCCCATCCGGAACGCCGGTGTTGGTCAACGGCCGGCGCGCGCCGTTGGCCGGGCGGGTGTCGATGGATATGATCACCGTCGATCTGAGCGACTTGCCGGACGCGCAGGTCGGCGATCCGGTGGTGTTGTGGGGCTGCGGGCTGCCCGCCGAGGAGATCGCCCGCCAAGTCGGGACCATCACCTATGAATTGTTTTGCAAGATCACGCCGCGCGTGGCCGTGGTCGAGCGCGTTGGTCTTTCAGACAGCGACAAGCCGACCGCCTCGTTCGAAAACCCTGGTTAGCGGATTTTTCAATCAACACCCGCCCGCTCGCCACTCGAACGTTCTCCCGGTCCCAAGGTCGCAATAATCTTCCCCTCATCTTGCGGAGCTTCACCCATGTCGGATCGCCTCGGCCTCAAACAACGCTGGCAACAGTTCGCGGCCGCGCCTCCCGGCCAGCGCTTTAGAGAACATTTCAAGCGCCGCCAACAAAGCCAGCCCAGCGCTATCCACAAGCGGATCTTGGCCATGGGGGCCGGGATTGTGATCATGGGTCTTGGGCTGGTCATGCTGATCGCGCCCGGCCCCGGAATTCTGGTGCTGCTGCTCGGGGCCACGCTGGTCGCGCAAGAATCGTTCGCCGCCGCCAAGTTTATGGATTGGGCCGATATCCGGGTGCGCAGGCTGTTGATCCGCGTCCTGCGGCTATGGCGGCGATTTTCACCGGCGTCGCGTTAATAGCGCGAAATTGCAGGCCAAACCCTTTTTCGGGGCCGGTCGCTCCCGTGGCCGACTCGCGGCGCCTTCGGAACGACGGATGAGGGACATCGATCCCTAGGGCTTCCTCAGAATATTGTTTTCGCGCGCCTTCTCCAGCCAGCGCGGGAATTCGTTGAGCAAGCCGTCGTAGAGTTCGTCGTCCCTGATAGCGTCCAGATGATTGATCTGCATGAATCCGGCGTTGTCAAGCAACCGGCCCGGCAGTTCATCCAGTTTGAGCAGATACGGAAAATAGTCCTGTCCGATGCCCACGAATTGCACGAACACCGGCTGGCTGGAAAGTTCGCGGATCGCCTCCGAGGTGGCCGACCGATCGGCGTTGCTGCCGTCGGTGATAAAAATGACGAAGGCTGGATCGGCTTGCGGCGCGCGGTATTTATCCAGCAACAACCGCAGCGGCGGCGCGTAATGGGTGGCCTCGCGAATTTTGTATTGGGCGAGGATCACCCGCTCGACGTAACCCTCGATCTCATCCAGCGTCACCGCCGGCAGTTGATGGGCCTTGGTGCCAAACAGCAGCAAGTCGATCTGGCCGTCGTCATCGAAGGTGACCGCCAGCCCGAGGATCCGCTCGATCGCGCGCTGGATCACGCCGGATTTATATAGCTCGCGCATCGAAGCGGAGATGTCCAGCACGAGAACCACTTGAGCGCGCTGGTCCCCGATCCCTTGCTTCTTGGCCGCGCAAGCCGCTCGTTCACTCAATGCGATGATGCGCTTGCGAAGATCGACGGACATGCAACCCTCCTGAGTGGCTCATTTTAACGTTACATCCGCGTTCTTTGAGGCGCGTTTAATTCAATTCCAGCGCCCGTCCTATTGCTTCAGTATAGCGCGGGCGCGCCCGCGCGCCGCCCGCGCTCAAATCGGAGGTTCATGGCGCCGCCGCCACTCCGCCAACGCCGTTTCATAACGCTGTAGCGCTTCGCGGTAGTACACCCACATGCAACGTTCGCAACCCCGCTCGCAACATTCGCCTTCTACCGGCGGTTTCGGCGGAATCGGCGGCGGGGAAAATCCGGCCGAGGACATGAGGCGCTCTCCAAAATAGGTAGGATCGGTTTTTCCAGCTACAATCCGGCGATGATCCCTTCGACCGGCTGGACGTATTGGGCGTTGCTCTCGGCGATGTTCGCCGCCTTAACGGCTATTTTCGCCAAAATCGGCATTCAAGAGGTCGATTCGGATCTGGCCACGCTGGTGAGAACCGCCATCATCATCGTCGTGCTTTCGGCGTTCGTGTGGTTTGCGGGCAAGTGGAGCAATCCGTTTGCCCTGTCGTCGAAAACTTGGTTGTTCCTCACTTTGTCCGGGCTGGCCACCGGAGCCTCCTGGGTCTGTTATTTTCGCGCGCTCCAGATTGGCGACGCCTCGAAGGTCGCGCCGGTCGATAAGTTTAGCTTGGTGCTGGTCGCCGTATTTGCCTTCGCCTTTCTCGGCGAGCGCCCGAACGCTCAGGAGTGGCTCGGGATCGCGCTGATCGCCGGCGGCGTGCTAGTCCTGGCGCTCAAGTCGGCCTAAAAACTGGACGGCTTTCAGCCGCGTTGTTGGCCAGTCGATCACGCGCGCGAACATCGTTTCAACCCGATCCTCCTCGCCGGCATCGGCCCCGATCACGCGCCCCGCCACCCGCCTGGATCTGGCCGGCCACGGTCATGGCACCTTCCTTGCTAGAAGCACACTTGACTGACAGCCACGCGCGCCGGCCTTGCCAAAACGGTTTTGGGCGCTGCTTGGCGGCCTGGTTGGCCTCCCGATACCGCGGGAAACGCGCGATCGGGATTCCCTATCAGAATGCTAAACTATTCGATAGCTTGTGTTCTATCTAGCCCAGGCATGGGGCTCCGATTGCGGCGAGGTAAAGCGA
>DJIW01000103.1:6139-6845 GCA_002433805.1 Competibacteraceae bacterium UBA6584
CCGATTGCGGCGAGGTAAAGCGAGGCATGTTGCAGGTCATTCCCGAATCCAATTATCTGATGCGGATGGCTGATGGGACCATCAAGCAAGTCAATCCGTTCACGGGAACCGAAGTATGGACCGTGCCGGGACGCGGCAACCGTCCGCTCGGGATCGCGTCCGCGCACCCTACCCTGATCGATCCCGCCAAGGCGGACGCGCATTGTTCGTTTTGCGCCAAACTTTATCTCGATACCCCACCTGAAAAGGCGCGTTTGGTCAAAAGCGGCGATAGCCACACCGTGCTGCGCCATCTTGCGGTCGACAATTTGTTTGACACGGTCGCCGAATTTCGCCGCGTTCCCAATTTGTTCGAAATTGTTTCCTTCAATTATTGGCAGAAGAACTTCGACTATCGGCTGCCGGACTCCATCGAACTTCACAAGCGCAACTATCTGAATTCGGTGGCCGGACGCCAGCACGTCTTAAGAATGTCGGAACAGCGTTTGAAGGCGGTCGGCATCGACGAATCGGCCTGGGATCGCATGTCGTTGGACGAACGCTTGCAGTTCGCCAACGCCTTCTTCGGCGGCGGTCACGAGCTGATTGTCGCCCGCCGTCATTTTACCGACGGGGCCACCCACGACGACCAATTGGCCTCGTCCGGCACGCTGACCCCAGAGGAGCATTACCAATACCTGCACTTCACCATCGACGCCTTGCGCGA
>DJIW01000103.1:7061-7351 GCA_002433805.1 Competibacteraceae bacterium UBA6584
TTCACCATCGACGCCTTGCGCGACATTTACGCTAACAACCGTTATGTCCGCTATGTGGCGGTGTTTCAAAATTGGCTGAAACCGGCCGGCGCGTCATTCGATCACCTGCACAAACAATTGGTGGCCATCGACGAGCGCGGTGCTCAAAACGAACTGGAATTGCAGCGGATTCGCGCCAATCCCAATTTGTACAACGAAGCTGGGGTCAATTTCGCGGTCTATCGCAATCTGGTGGTGGCGGAAAACGATCACGCCATCGCTTACGCCGGTTTCGGCCACCGTTATCCGAC
>DJIW01000084.1:0-12346 GCA_002433805.1 Competibacteraceae bacterium UBA6584
GCCGGAAACTCCATCGAGCATTTTCTCAAGCCACACACTGAGGGGATAATGATGAGGATTCGTGTTATTCTGTGGCTTTTCAGCATGGCAACCTTGGCCGGCGTAGCCTTGGCCGCCGACGGCCAATGGCAAGCGTTGCCGGAAACCGCGCCCGCGCCCGCCGACAACCCGACCACCGAGGCCAAGGTGACGCTCGGCAAGATGCTGTATTTCGATACCCGGTTTTCTTCGACTGGCAACATTTCGTGTTTTTCCTGCCATAACGTCATGGAAGGCGGCGACGATCACCGGCCCACCTCCATCGGCGTGCACGGCCAAGTCGGCGGCCGCAACGCCCCAACCGTTTGGAACGCGGCGTTCAATTCGGCGCAGTTTTGGGATGGCCGCGCGCCGTCGTTGGAAGAACAGGCCAAGGGACCGCCGACCAATCCCATCGAAATGGGCATGAAGGATCTGGACGCCACCATCGGCCGCGTCAAGCAAATTCCAGGTTACAAAGCTCATTTCGAAGCGGCGTTCGGCAAGGGCGACGTTTTGACCATGGATAATGCCGCCAAGGCCATCGCCGCTTACGAGCGCACCTTAATTACGCCCAACAGCGCCTACGACCGCTACGTCAAGGGCGACAAAAAGGCGATGACCGAGCAGCAGGTTCGGGGCATGGAAACCTTCGCCAAAACCGGCTGCACCGCCTGCCATTCCGGGCCGGCCTTCAACGGCTCGCACAACATGCCGATGGGTCAGGGCTTCTTTATGAAGTTCCCGACCTTCCCCGGCAGCATCTACGACACCCAGTATCGGCTGCTGGAGGATCAGGGCCGCGCCGCCGTCACCAACAAACCCGAAGACAAGCAGATGTACCGGGTCCAGACGCTGCGCAATCTCGCCTACACCGCCCCGTATTTCCACAACGGCTCGGTCAAGAGCCTGGATGAGGCGGTGAAGGTGATGGCCAAAACCCAGCTCAATAAGGATCTGACCACCAACGAAGTCAAGGACATCGTCGCTTTCCTAGACGCGCTCAACGGCGAATTCCCGAAGCAAACCATGCCGATGCTGCCGCCGACGCCGGGCGATTTGATCACCGAAAACTGATCGGGAGCGTCAACTGACCGGCGCGATCCCGCGCCGGTTTTCGTTTGTCTCGCCGGCCGAGCGCCGGTGTCGATTCTCCAAAAATCGCGCTCACCCAGCGAAGCCTAAAAGGGTTGCCATCGCACGGAAAAACGGTCTTGATCACGCGCGCCGCCAAAATCCAGCGATTCCAAGTCTAATTCCCTGGGCTAAGGTGATTTTTTATGTAGAATTATTAGATTCCCCTTAGCGAAACAAGCAAATTCGCATGTCGGCACGCATCGCAACGGTCAAGCGCGAGACCTTGGAAACCCAAATTCAAGCGCGGGTGAACTTGGATGGCGTTGGAAACGCCAGCCTGTCCAGTGGCTTAGCCTTTCTGGATCACATGCTCGATCAGATCGCCCGCCACGGTTTGATCGATCTGGAGATCGAAGCGCGGGGCGATTTGCATATCGACGCCCACCACACCGTCGAGGATATCGGCATCACCCTGGGCCAAGCGGTCGCCCGCGCCTTGGGCGACAAGCGGGGCATCCGCCGCTACGGCCACGCCTACGTGCCGCTGGATGAAGCCCTTTCTCGGGTGGTGATCGACTGTTCCGGCCGGCCTGGTCTGGAGTACCACATCGATTTTCCCCGCGCCCGGATCGGCGAGTTCGACGTGGACCTGTTCCGGGAATTCTTTCAGGGTTTCGTCAACCATGCCCTGGTTACTTTGCACGTCGATAACCTGCGCGGCCGCAACGCGCATCACATCGCCGAAACCGTGTTCAAGGCGTTCGGGCGCGCGTTGCGGATGGCGGTCGAACCCGATTCCCGCGCCACCGGCGTTCCGTCCACCAAGGGCAGCCTGTAAGCTGTCGCTTTCCCGCCGCGAGCCTTCCGCATGACCCACATCGCGATCATCGACTACGGCATGGGCAATCTGCGTTCCGTCGCCAAGGCGTTCGAGCATGTCGCGCCCAAGGCCCGCGTGAGCGTCACCCAGGATCGCCGCGACATCTTGCAGGCCGACCGGGTGGTGTTTCCCGGCCAAGGCTCGATCCGCGATTGCATACGAGAATTGGCTCACTGGGATTTGCTGGGCGTGGTGCGCGCGGCGGCGCTCGGCAAACCGTTTCTGGGGCTTTGCCTCGGCCCGCAGGCCCTGTTGACCTTCAGCGAGGAAAACGGCGGCGTCGATTGCTTGAATGTGTTGCCGGGCCGGGTGGTCTGGTTCGGCGAGTTGCGGGAACCTGAAACCGGCGAGCGGCTCAAGGTGCCGCACATGGGCTGGAACCAGGTCCGGCAAGCCGGCGATCACCCGCTCTGGCGCGACATCCCGCAAGACAGCCGGTTTTATTTCGTCCACAGCTACTACCTCAAGCCCGAAGAGCCCGCGCTGATCGCCGGCCAAACCCGTTACGGTTTCGACTTCGCTTCGGCCGTCGCGCGGGACAACATCTTCGCCGTGCAATTCCACCCGGAAAAGAGCGCTCAGGCGGGGTTGCGCCTGCTCGCCAATTTCGTGGACTGGAACCCTTAACAGATTTATTTCCATCGGTTTGTTGTCGGAAGAAGCCCGCTATGTTGCTGATACCCGCGATTGATTTGAAAGATGGCAAATGCGTGCGGCTGCGCCAGGGGCGCATGGAGGATTCGACGGTGTTTTCGGACGATCCGGTGGCCATAGCGGCGCGCTGGGTGGAAGCCGGCGCCCGCCGCCTGCATCTGGTGGATTTGAACGGCGCGTTCGCCGGCCAGCCGGTCAACGCCCAAGTGGTCCGGCGCATCGCCGAAACCTTTCCCGATTTGCCGATTCAGGTCGGGGGCGGCATCCGCGAAGAACAGACGGTGGAGAGCTACCTCGATGCCGGCGTCCAATTCGTCATCATCGGCACCAAGGCGGTGCAAGAGCCGCATTTCGTCAGCGACTTGTGCTTGGAATACCCCGGCCACATCATCGTCGGGCTGGACGCCAAGGACGGTCGGGTCGCGGTCAACGGCTGGTCTAAATTATCCAAGCATAATGTGATCGAGCTGGCGCAAACTTTCGAGCGTTACGGGGTCGAGGCCATTGTTTACACCGACATCAGCCGCGACGGCATGATGCAAGGCGTCAACGTCGAGGCCACGGTCCGGCTGGCGCGGGCGATCAGCATTCCGGTGATCGCCTCCGGCGGCGTCAGCACCCTGGATGACGTGCGGGCGCTGTGCGCGGTGGAGCAGGAGGGTATCATGGGCGCGATCATCGGTCGGGCGCTGTACGATGGCGCGATCGATCTCGCCGCCGCCCAGCAAATCGCCGGCGCGGCGTCGGGAGCGCAAGGCTGATGGGGTTGGCCAAGCGCATCATCCCCTGTCTGGATGTGGACCGTGGCCGAGTGGTCAAGGGCGTCAGGTTCGTCGAAATCCGCGACGCCGGCGATCCGGTGGAAATCGCCCGCCGCTATGACCAGCAGGGCGCGGACGAAATCACCTTCCTCGACATCACCGCCAGTTCCGACGACCGCGAGACCATGGTCCATGTGGTCGAACAGGTCGCCAGCGAGGTGTTCATCCCGCTGACCGTGGGCGGCGGCATCCGCGCCCTGGACGACGTGCGGCGGATGTTGAACGCCGGGGCCGATAAAGTGTCGATCAATACCGCCGCCATCGCCCGCCCCGAATTCGTCCGCGAAGCCGCCGAACGCTTCGGCAACCAATGCATCGTGGTCGCCATCGACGCCAAGGCGGTGCATCAAGCCGGCGAGACGCCGCGCTGGGAGATCTTCACCCACGGCGGGCGCAAGCCGACCGGGATCGACGCGGTGGAGTGGGCGCGGCGGATGAGCGCTTACGGGGCGGGCGAAATCCTGCTGACCAGCATGGACCGCGACGGCACCAAGCAGGGTTTCAATCTGGACTTGACCCGGGCGATCAGCGAGGCGGTCAGCATTCCGGTGATCGCCTCCGGCGGCGTCGGCACCCTGGACCATCTGGCCGACGGCATTTTGCTGGGCAAGGCCGACGCGGTGCTGGCCGCCAGCATCTTTCACTTTGCCGAATACACCATCGAACAAGCCAAGCGCCACCTGCGGGCGCGCGGCATAGAAGTGAGACTATGAACGACGACTGGTTGGAACGCATCAAATGGACGGCGGACGGGCTGGTTCCCGCCATCGCGCAGGACGCCGGCAGCGGCCGGGTGTTGATGATGGCCTGGATGAACCGCGAATCCTTGCGCCGCACCGTGGAAAGCGGCGAGGCGGTATATTGGTCGCGCTCCCGCCAGGAACTCTGGCACAAGGGGGAAACCTCCGGCAACACCCAGAAGGTCAAAAGCCTGCGGCTGGACTGCGATCATGACGTGCTGCTGTTGGAAATCGAACAAATCGGCGGGATCGCTTGTCATACCGGTCGGCAGCGCTGTTTTTTCGAGGAGCTGCGCGACGGGGAATGGATAGTCACCGATCCGGTGCTGAAAGATCCCCGCGAGATGTACGGCGCATGAGCGATGCCATTTTGCGCGAGCTGGCGGCGACCCTGGAAGCGCGCAAGCAAGCCGACCCGGACAGTTCCTACGTCGCCCGCCTGTACGCCAAGGGGTTGGACGCCATTCTCAAGAAAGTCGGCGAGGAAGCCGCCGAAACGCTACTGGCCGCCAAAAATGGCGACCCCGATCACTTGATCCGCGAAACCGCCGATTTGTGGTTTCACACCTTGGTCATGTTGGCTCATCAGGGGCTCGGTCCCGATGCGGTGCTGGACGAACTGCACCGTCGTTTCGGAACCTCCGGTTTGGCCGAAAAAGCCGCCCGTCCCTCCCGCTAACGCCTTCGTCGGCTCGTTTTCACACGAGGTCATCGCATTATGGGTGGTATCAGCATTTGGCAGTTATTGATCGTTTTAGTCATCGTCCTGGTGCTGTTCGGCGGCAACCGGCTGCGCAATCTGGGTTCCGATCTGGGCACGGCGATCCGCGGCTTTCGCGATTCGATGAAGGAAGGCGACAAACCGGAGACGGCGGCGGAAGAAACTCGGAAGCTCGAACAGCTCGCCGCCCAGGAGCGCATGACCGATCAGGCGGCGGAGCTAAACCGGACCGAGCCGCTGGTGAAAGAGCGCGATAAGGTTTGATCGCGGACCCGCGGCCGTGTTCGAAATCGGATTTTGGGAAATCGTGCTGGTTGCCGTGGTGGCGCTGATCGTGGTCGGCCCCGAACGGTTGCCGGGCTTGGCCCGCACCGCCGGCCTGCTGATGGGCAAGGCCCGGCGGATGATGGCCGATGTCAAGGCTGAAGTGGATCGCGAATTGCAGCTGGAAGATCTGAAGCGAACCTTCCGCCAGCACGCGAATTTTAGCGATTTGAAGGACGTTTCGGATCAGGTCAAATCCTTCAGGGAAGAAATCGAGCAGGAATTCGACGACCCCGGCCCACCGCCGGGCTGGCGGCCGGGGATGGCGACCGGCGCGCCTTCGCTGCCTTACACTCCTGAAAGCGCGCCCGAGGGGCGGGACATCCCCGCCGCGACGCCGGTGCGATTGAGCAAAAGCGATCCGAGGCCGGCCGACGCGGGCACGGACAAGCCGGACTCGGCTCTCACTGCGCCGGCGTCGGATAAGACATCGTGAGCGAAGTCGATCGCGAACAACCGCTAGTCAGCCATCTGATCGAACTGCGGACCCGCCTGCTGCGCATCGTGGGCGGGGTGCTGCTGGTGTTCCTGGCGCTGATGCCGTTCGCCAATCCGATCTATTCCATGCTGGCCGTGCCGCTGACCCGGCACATGCCGGCCCAAAGCAGCATGATCGCCATCGACGTGCTGTCGCCCTTCCTGACCCCGCTTAAGTTCACCCTGATTCTGGCGGCGTTTATCGCCGTGCCCTGGATTCTCTATCAAGTGTGGGCCTTCGTCGCGCCGGGTTTGTACCAGCGGGAAAAGAAACTGGTGCTGCCGATTTTGCTGTCCAGCACGCTGCTGTTCTATTGCGGGATGGCGTTCGCGTATTTCGTGATCATGCCGATTTTCTTCGCCTTCATCACCGGCACCGCCCCGGAAGGCGTCGCGGTGATGACCGATATCAACCGTTACCTCGATTTCGTCATGACGATTTTTTTTGCTTTCGGAGTGGCGTTCGAGGTGCCGGTGGCGACGGTGATTTTGGCGCTGGCCGGTATTCTCTCGCCCGAGGCGATGGCGGCCAAGCGCTCTTACGTGATTGTCGGGGCCTTCGTGATCGGCATGTTGCTGACGCCGCCCGATGTGATTTCACAAACGCTGCTGGCCGTGCCAATGTGGCTGCTCTTCGAACTCGGCATCTTCGTATCGCGCCTGCTGCTGCGAAACCGGCAACAGGCCCGAGCGGCCGAGGCGGGCGGCGACCGCTAGGGCGGCCGCCTTACGGACGGACGCTTCCGTCCGGCGCGGCGGCGTTCAATCTCGGGTTTCTCCGCCCACCGTGGCGTTGGATTTTTCCTTCGGCTTGCGCGCTTCAAAGACTTTGCGCATGCGCTGTTCTTCCGCATCGCTAAATTCTTCCTCGGCGATGGGAAAAATATCGTTTTCTTCTTCTTCCAGATGATGCTCGTACTCTTCCTTCAAACCGCGGAACTTGACCAGCCAAGCGCCCGTCCCCATGTCGGTTTCCGCCAGTTCGTTGATGAGTTCTTCCATCTCGTGGTGCTCGGCGACCGCATGACGGGCTTCGTCGGTGGTATCGGGATGGGCCATCAAGGTCGAATACAGCGCCTGCTCCTCGGCGGCGGCGTGGGCCTTCGCTTCCAGGGCGAATTCCTCGAACAAAGCCACCCTTTCTTCCGATTTTCCTACGGTTTCATTGATGCGCTTGAGTAGTTCGCGGTGGTGGTTATGGTCCTCGATCAACACATCGAAGATATCCTTTTTGAGCGGCTTTTTGGACTCGGACGCTGCCATGGGCTGTCTACCTTTTCGCTAAGAGAGGAATCGAGGCCAACAATGTCGGCACCTTTGAGGGAACTATAGTTGAAAAAACCAACCTCTCGCCGTTGATCCGGCGCAAGCGCTCTTGCCCTCTCGGCCAAGAACGCTTGAAGTTATCCTGCAAAGCCCCGATCCCCAGGCGCTACATATTCCGCCGATACTGACCACCGACTTCAAACAGCGCGGTGGTGATCTGCCCCAGCGAGCAGTAGCGCACCGCTTCCACCAACACCGCGAACAGATTTTCGTTGTTGATGGCAGCTTGCTTCAGCCGCGCCAGTATCGGACCGCTGGCCTTGCGATTCCGCTCCTGGAACTCGCGCAGCCGTTTGAGCTGGCTCTGCTTCTCCTCATCGCTGGAGCGAGCCAGTTCGATCTTGAGTTGATCGGGCTTGGCGTTGGGATTGCGGAAGGTGTTGACGCCGATGATCGGGAAGCTGCCATCGTGCTTGATAGTTTCGTAATATAAAGATTCTTCCTGAATCTTGCCGCGCTGGTAGCCGGTTTCCATCGCCCCCAGCACCCCACCGCGCTCGCTGATCCGCTCGAACTCCTGCAACACCGCTTCTTCCACCAGATCGGTCAGCTCGTCGATGATGAACGCGCCCTGATTGGGGTTTTCGTTCTTGGCCAAGCCCCATTCCTTGTTGATGATGAGCTGCACCGCCATCGCGCGGCGCACCGATTCCTCGGTCGGGGTGGTGATCGCCTCATCGTAGGCGTTGGTGTGCAGCGAATTGCAGTTGTCGTAGATGGCGATCAACGCTTGCAGGGTGGTGCGAATGTCGTTGAAATCCATCTCCTGGGCGTGCAGCGAGCGGCCCGAGGTTTGGATGTGATACTTGAGCTTCTGGCTGCGCTCGTTCGCGCCGTACTTGTAACGCATCGCGGTGGCCCAGATCCGCCGCGCCACCCGGCCCATGACCGAGTATTCCGGGTCCATGCCGTTGCTGAAGAAAAACGACAGGTTCGGCGCAAAATCGTCGATGTGCATCCCGCGCGCCAGATAGGCTTCGACGTAGGTAAAGCCGTTGGCCATCGTGAACGCCAGTTGCGAGATCGGATTGGCCCCCGCCTCGGCGATGTGGTAGCCGGAAATCGACACCGAGTAAAAATTCTGCACCCCATGATGGACGAAGTATTCCTGAATGTCGCCCATCATCTTCAGCGCGAACTCCGTCGAGAAAATGCAGGTGTTCTGGCCTTGATCTTCCTTGAGAATATCCGCCTGAACCGTGCCGCGAATGTTTTTCAACACCCAGGCTTTGATCTTCTCGATTTCATCATCGGTCGGCGGGCGATGGTTGTCGTGCTCGAACTTCTCGATTTGATGGTCGAAGGCGTTATTGAAGTACATCGCCAGGATAATCGGCGCGGGGCCGTTGATGGTCATCGACACCGAGGTGGTCGGCGCGCACACCTGGAAACCGGAATACAGCACCTTCAAATCGTCCAGCGTGGCGATGGACACCCCGGAGTTGCCGACCTTGCCGTAGATATCGGGCCGCTCGTCGGGATCGCAGCCGTACAGCGTCACCGAGTCGAAAGCGGTGGACAGGCGGGTGGCCTCGGCGTGCGCGGACAGCTTTTTAAAGCGGCGGTTGGTGCGGAACGGGTCGCCTTCGCCGGCGAACATCCGGGTCGGGTCTTCGTTCTCGCGCTTGAAGGCGAATACGCCCGCCGTGTACGGGAAGCTGCCGGGCAGATTTTCCAGCATCATCCAGCGCAGTAATTCCCCGTCTTCGTCGAAGCGCGGCAGCGACACTTTAGGAATCCGGCTGCCGGACAGCGAACGGGTGGTCAGTTTATAGCGGATTTCTTTGTCGCGGATTTTCACCACGTAGTCATCGCCGCTGTAGCTTGCTTTGACCTGCGGCCACATATCCACCAGCTTGCGGGCGTGTGAATCCACTTCGAGTTCCACCTTATCCAGCAGCGGTTGCAGGTCGGCGGTGGCTTTACCCTCGGCTTCCAGCAAGCCCATCACCGAGCGCAATTGCTGGCGTTGGCGGATCAGTTTGACCTGTTTTTCCACTTCTTTGTGATAGCCGCGCACGGCATCGGCGATTTCGGCCAGATAGCGGGCGCGGGCGGCGGGGACGATGACGGTCTTGCTGGTCGAGGCTTTGCCCTCGGCGGGCGGCAGATGGCCCGCGTCCAGTTTCAGACCCTTATCGCCCAGCAAGCCGACCAGACCCTGATACAGCGCCGTCACCCCATTGTCGTTGAAGCGGGCGGCGATGGTGCCGTACACCGGCATGTCATCCGGCGACTGGCCGAACGCCTTGCGGTTGCGCTGCACCTGCTTGCGCACATCGCGCAGCGCGTCTTCCGCGCCTTTGCGGTCGAATTTATTGATTGCCACCGCATCGGCGAAATCGAGCATGTCGATCTTTTCCAACTGCGAGGCCGCGCCGAATTCCGGGGTCATCACATAGAGCGAGCGATCCACCAGCGGCACGATGGCGGCGTCGCCCTGACCGATGCCGGAGGTTTCGACGATGAGCAGATCAAAACCGGCCAGCTTGCAGGCGGCGAGAATTTCGCCCAGGGTTTCCGGCACTTCGCTACCGGCCGCGCGGGTCGCCAGCGAGCGCATGTACAGATTGGGGCCGGTGATGGCGTTCATGCGGATGCGGTCGCCCAGCAACGCGCCGCCGGTCTTGCGCCGCGACGGATCGGCGGCGATCACCCCGATTTTCAGCCGGTCGTCCTGATCCAGCCGGAAGCGCCGCACCAGCTCGTCGGTCAGCGAGGATTTGCCGGAGCCGCCGGTGCCGGTGATGCCCAAAATCGGCACGGTGCGGTTTTTAGATTCGCTAAGGATCTGCTGGCGCAATTCGGTGGCGGCGGCGCGATTTTCCAGCGCGGTAATCAGGCGGGATAGCGCCAGCCAGTCGCCGTTTTTGACCTCATCCAGGGTCTTGGGCGCGTACTCGCTGGGGTCGGTGTCGCACACTTCCATCATGTGATCGATCATGCCCTGCAAGCCCAGCGCTTGGCCGTCTTCCGGGGAGAAGATGCGGGCCACCCCGTAGTCGTGCAATTCGCGGATTTCATCCGGCACGATCACGCCGCCGCCGCCGCCGAACACCTTAATGTTGCCGCCGCCACGCTCGCGCAGCAGATCGATCATATACTTGAAAAATTCGACATGCCCGCCCTGATAAGAGCTGATCGCGATACCCTGAGCGTCTTCCTGAAGCGCGGCGGTGACGATTTCCTCGACCGAGCGATTATGGCCGAGGTGGATGACTTCCGCGCCGCTGCCCTGAATGATCCGGCGCATGATGTTGATTGAGGCGTCGTGGCCGTCGAACAGGCTGGTGGCGGTGACGAAGCGGATTTTGTTGCGCGGGGCGACTTTATCGGAGCCGGGTAGAGGCGATCTGAAATGGCTGACGACGGCGGACATGGGGCGGGTTCTCCTGTCGGTGGTTAGCGCGGTCTCCACAACGCGCCGTCACGCGGCGGCGTTGGAACTTAATAATAATCATATTGCTAATGCGCCGGAGATGTTCGCCAATCGGGTTGCAATTTTTGCCAGTCTCCGCGCCAATCGGGTTGCAATTTTTGCCAGTGTTCTTAAGCTGGGTATTGAATAGACCCTCATCCTTCGTCAAGCAGGCATGGCTTCTTCGACCTCTGAGGTGGCGTTAACGCCGGTCGCTTTTGTACGGGCGATTACCGCCGCCTATCAACGCTATGGAAAAGATCCCGATCCGGCTTTGCGCCGGGCGCGGCTGACGTCCGAGTTCCTGGCAGATCCAGCCCATCGGGTGACGGGTTCGCAAATGGAAACATTGTTCGGCATCGCCATCAAGGAACTGGATGATGAGGCGCTGGGCTGGTTTTCGCGCCGGTTGCCGTGGGGCAGTTATGGGATGTTGTGCCGGGCGTCGCTCAGCTCGCCCACGCTGGAAATCGCCTTGAAGCGCTGGTGCCGCCATCATCGCTTGCTGGCGGATGATATTACGCTGCACTTCGGCGTTGATCTGAACGCCGCTTCGGTCGTCATCGAGGTGCATCGGGATTTGGGCGAAATGACCGAATTCTGCTTTGCAACCCTCTTCCGCTATGTATTTGGTTATGCCTGTTGGCTTATTAATTCGCGGATTCCGCTGCTGGAAACCAATTTTCCCTTTGCGGTACCAGAACATATCAGCGTGTATCAGACTCTATTCCCTGGCCCCCTGAACTTTTGCGCGCCGATCGCCAAGCTCAGTTTCGATCCGCAATACGCGGCGCTCTCCATCCGCCGCGATGACCGTGCCCTCAATAAGATGCTCCAGCAGGCGCTGCCGCTCACGATGTTCCCCTACCGGCGGGATCGGCTGTTGGTCCAGCGGGTGCGCGAGCTTTTGCGCGCGCGGCTGGAAGGCGGACATACCGGAGAATCACTGGCGCGGGAACTCCATGTGTCGTCCCGGACGCTGCACCGGCAATTACAGGAGGAGGGTGCGTCGTTGCAGGCGTTGAAGGATGAGGTGCGGCGAGAACGGGCGGTTGAATTGCTTCATCGAACGTCCAAGCCGATCAAGCAAATTGCGCGAGCGGTAGGGTTTCTCAACGAAAAGAGTTTTTCGAGGGCGTTCAAGCACTGGACGGGCGCCACGCCGGAATCCTTTCGCGATAACGGCCGGCATTTTGGCGCGTGACCGCCGATGAAAACCGACAATCTGTTTTATCGAATCTTTAATACGCTGCCGATGCTGGCGTTGGAACTGGCTGGCGTCACGGTCGCCAATCCCGCCGGCTACGGATTCCGCGCCGAGGAGGTCAAACAAACGGCTTTTCGTCTGGACGGCTTGTTGATCCCGCCGGCCGACGATCCCGCTGCGCCGCTGATTTTCCTGGAAGCGCAAGCGCAGCCCGACGAGGATTTTTACGGCCGGTTCTTTTCCGAAATCTTTCTGTATTTATACCGCTGTAAGCCTCGGCCACCCTGGCGGGGGTTGGTGCTGTATCCGCGCCGCGCCATCGGGCGGCTTGACCCTTGTTACGGCTCGCTGTTGACGCTGCCGGAAATGCGGCGGGTCTATCTGGAGGATTTGACGGCGGTTGCCACGCCGAGCCTCGGTTTGCAATTGCTGCAACTGTTGGTCGCCGCGCCCCAAGCCGCCGCCGAGCAAGCGCATCGCTTGGCGCGACATTTGCGAACCAACGACAATCAATCTTCATTGCCTGTGGCTGAGGTTTTGGATTTGATTGAAACGATTCTGGTCTATCGTTTACCTAAGCTGACTCGCCAGGAGATTCAAGCCATGCTCGGATTTACCCACGCTGATTTAAAGAAAAGCGTTTTTTATCAGGAAGTTTTTGCTGAGGGCCATCAAGAAGGCCG
>DJIW01000084.1:12573-13951 GCA_002433805.1 Competibacteraceae bacterium UBA6584
CGGCCAAGCACATCCAAAAGATCCGCCGTCTGTCGCTCACGACCGCCGAGAGTTTGGCGGAAGCCTTGCTCGATTTTCAGTCGGTGGACGATCTGGCAGTTTGGTTGGACGCTCAAACCGATTCGGCGGCTTGACGATAGCTCGGGCGAGTCACGACGCGCGATGGACGTTCATTCAGACTGTCTGATCGACGCGATTGGCGTCCGGCATGAGCCTGTGGCCGCGCCAGTGCGGATCGTGTCGCTGGTGCCGAGCATTACTGAATTGCTGTTTGTGTTGAAGTTGGGCGATCAGTTGGTGGGCCGCACGCATTATTGCATCCATCCACCGCATTGGGTGGCGAAGGTGCCGAGCGTCGGCGGCACCAAGAAGGTTCGTTATGCCCGGCTGCAAGAGCTGCAACCGACCCATGTCATCGTGAATATCGACGAGAATCCGCGCGAATTAGCGGAGCGGTTGATGGCTGATGGCTTTCAGGTGATCGTCACGCACCCCTTGACGCCGGAAGATAACGTGGCGTTGTACCGGCTGATCGGCGGGATTTTCAACCGCGCGGCGGAGGCGGAATCGTTGGTGGGGCGGTTCGAGCGGGCGTTGGCGGAATTGCGGCAAGTGGTTTGGGCTCGGCGGCGCGTGTTGTATTTGATCTGGCATAAGCCGTGGATGGGTGTTAATCGGGAGACCTATATTTCTCGGATGTTAGCCTTGGTGGGTTGGGAAACGCTGCCGGTCGAATCGGATGAGCGTTATCCAAAGCTGGAGGTGAATCAGGCGCTATTGGATACTGTTGATCTGGTGTTGTTCAGCAGTGAGCCGTACCATTTTTTACCGGAAGATTTGGAAACGTTCGCCCGTGATTATGATTGTCCGCTGGATAAATTGCGGCTGATCGACGGGGAAATGACTTCGTGGTATGGCAGTCGGGCGATTCAGGGATTGCGGTATTTAGGGCAGTTGGCGGAATCCGTATCCATCGTAACCGATTCGTAAGCAGCATCAAGCACGGTAATGGCTTGCTCGCGTTTAACAGCCGGGAACTGTCGCAAGAATTCTTCTAGCGTATCGCCACCTTCCAAATAATCAAACAAGGAACGAACAGGAACACGAATTCCCACAAACACAGGTACATCGCTCAGTATTTCAGGATGACGATGCGTAATACCTTCAAGTGTAATCATCTCAAATCTATAGATTGTTTTGATCTGACCAAACCTAGGTTATGTGATTTGATCGAATAATCATATGAAGTTTTATTTAGAAGGCAATCCATCGATTTTTTGCTGAATCTTTTGAATCTTTGAATCCAATTCTTCAATCGTTTTTGCGTAATTATTGAGATTATTGAGTTTGTTGATATTATGAATAGCTATTATTATAG
>DJIW01000085.1:0-4156 GCA_002433805.1 Competibacteraceae bacterium UBA6584
TGGCCCGTACTGGAATTGGTTTTGAAAATGTTCGCGACGCTGCCGAATCCCTGCTCGGACGCGGCCTCAACCCCACTATCCAGCGCGTGCGCGAAGTGCTCGGCACCGGCAGCAACACCACCATCAGCGAACATCTGAAAACCTGGCAACAGCACCTTTCAGAAACGCCCAAAATCATCTTGCCCCCGAGCGTTCCCGAAGCGGTTGCGCTAGCCTTGGAGGCGTTTTGGAAAATTGCCGTGCAACACGCTGAAACCGCATTCGAGGAGCAACGCGGGCTGGCGGCCCAAACGGTCGCCGCCGCCGAACAAGCCCGCGATGCCGCCCTGACCGAATGCCGCGAAATTCAAAGCGAAATCGCACAATTGCGCCGCCAGCTCGAAACCACGCAAGCGGCCGCCCGCGACCTCGCCGACCGCTTGTTGGTCGAACAAGAACGCCGCGCCAACGCCGAAACCGTCATTCAGGCCGCCGAACAGCGCGCCCAGGCCGCCGCGCAAAGCGCCGATCAAATCCGCGCCGAAACCGCCGCTCGCATCGCCCAGCTTGAAACCGCGCTCCAACAAACTCGGACTGATTCGGAGCAACAACGGGCTCAAGCCTTCCAGGAGCTTCAAATGGAGCGGCAACGCAACCAAACCAGCGAAACCCGGCTGGTCGATCTGATCGATCAATTGCGCGCCGAACAGCAGACCGAACGAGAACGTTTTACCGTCGAGCGACAAGATTGGAGCCGTCTCGAAACCGCTTGGCGTGATCGACAAGAGCGCCAGAGCGCTGAAACCGCCGAACTCAAGGCCAATTTGGCGATCATGCAGGATCGCCAAACACATTCAGCGACGGAACTGCAAAAGCTTCAAACCCTTCAAGACGCCTTGGAAACCCAACGCCTTGACGCGGTGCGCGAGCTTGAAGCGCTGCGCGGAGAACTCAAGGCGGCGCGCGCCGATCAAGATCGGGCGCAACCGCAATCTCCGGCTGTCGCGGACCCTCCCGCTTTACCGAAGCGCCCGGCGTCTCGACCGGCAAGATCGGCTCGCAAACCCCCAACCTGAGCGCGAAACCTGTCAGGTAGTGTGGATAGCTGCTACCATTATTTCATCAATCGTTTTGGGGAAACCGAAGTTGAATCGCACTCGCCCCGAGGCGTCGATCAGAACCAGCGAGGTCAACACCCACCATGAATGCCGTGGTTCACGCCAAGGCTGAAAGCCGCCATCTATTGTCCGGCAACGAAGCGGTCGCCCGCGCCGCTTGGGAAGCCGGCGTCCGGGTCGCCGCCGCCTACCCCGGTACCCCCGCAACCGAAATCCTGGAAAACATCGCCCTGTATCCCGATGTTTATTCCGAGTGGTCCGTCAACGAAAAAGTCGCGGTGGAAGTGGCTATCGGCGCGTCGCTGGCGGGCTCGCGCGCCCTGGCGGCGATGAAACACGTCGGCATGAACGTCGCCTCCGACGCCTTCATGACGCAGTCGCTGGCCGGCGTGGTCGGCGGCCTGGTGATCGTGGTGGCCGACGATGTCGGCTTGTCCTCCTCGCAGAACGAACAAGATTCCCGCTACTGGGGTCGCTTCGGCCACATGCCGATCCTGGAGCCAGCCGACTCCCAGGAAGCCTACGAGATGGTCAAGCGCGCCTTCGATCTCTCCGAAGCGCACGAAACGCCGGTCATCGTCCGCATGACCACCCGCGTCTGTCACGTCAAGGCCATGGTCGTGGTGGAAAGCGGGCGGATCGAGCGCCAAGTCCCCGGCTTTCAAAAGAATCCCCAACGCTGGGTGATGACCCCGGCCAACGCCAAGCCGCGCCTGCCGCTCATGCACCAGCGCGACCGAGCGCTTCGGGAAGCGAGCGAAACCAGCGATCTCAATACCCTCTCAAGCGGCGGCGACCGCCGGATCGGCTTCGTCACCTCCGGCCCTCCTTTCATGCACGTCCGCGAAACCTTCCCGAACGCCCCGGTGCTCAAGCTGGGTTTCAGTCACCCCGCTCCGCTCGACAAAATCCGCGCCTTCGCCGCTCAAGTCGATACGCTGGTCGTGGTCGAGGAAACCGAACCGCTGTTGGAAACCGAAATCCGCGCCGCCGGTTTGGAGGTGCGCGGTAAAGACGTGCTGCCGCGCTTTGGCGAATTGGCCCCCAGCGTGTTGCGCCCCGCCATCAAGGCGCTGCTCGGCGAACCGCATGAAGTCGCTGCCCGCGCGCAGGCCGGCCTTTTCCCGCGCCCGCCGACCATGTGCGCCTCTTGCCCCCATCTCGGCCCCTACTTCGCCCTCTCCCACATCCGCAACCTCAACATCGTCGGCGATATCGGCTGTTACACCCTCGGCGCGGGTCATCCCTGGAACGCGCTGGACACCTGCATCAGCATGGGCGCGTCGCTCAGCATGGCTCACGGCATGGACAAGGGGCGCGGCGAATCCGACGAGAAGAAAAGCATCGTCGCGGTGATCGGCGATTCCACCTTCCTGCACATGGGAATGCAGGGCCTGCTCAACATGATCTACAACCGGGGCAACGTGACCGTGCTGCTGCTGGACAACCGCTCGGTCGGCATGACCGGCGGTCAGGAGAATCCTGGCACCGGTCAGGACTTGCACGGCCTGCCCGCCCCTCGGGTCGACTTCGCCAAACTGGCCGAAGCCTTGGGTATCCGCCCCGAACGCATCCGCACGGTCGATCCCTACGAATTACCGACCATGGTCAAGCTGGTGCGGGAAGAAACCAAGATGGAGGAACCCTCGGTCATCATCACCAACCGTCCCTGCTCGCTCACCGACCGCTTCGAGCGGCTGCGGGCGTACACGGTGCTGGATGATCAATGCACCGGCTGCGGTAACTGCATCGACTTGGGCTGTCCGGCGATCTCGGTCGCCCGCCGCGAGACCGTGACCGCCAAGAGCGGCAAGACCAAGGAACTGGTGTTCGCCCGCATCGATCCCAACACCTGCACCGGTTGCCACATGTGCGTCGAAACCTGCGCGCCGGACGCCATCGTCCAACCGGAGCCGCAAAACCGCGTCATTCGGATTCACGCTCATGGGTGATGGCATCACCAACATTCTCGTGGTCGGGATCGGCGGCCAAGGCGTGATGACCGCCGCCGAAATGCTGGCCCGCGCCGCGATCAGCCAAGGCTACGATGTAAAAAAGACTGAAGTGGCCGGCATGGCTCAACGCGGCGGCGTGGTGTCCTCGCACGTCCGCTTCGGCCCCAAGGTCTACTCGCCGCAAATCGATGCCGGCGAAGCCGATCTTCTGATCGGCTTCGAAGCCGCTGAAGCCTTGCGTTGGTTGCCGCATCTTCGCCCGACCGGCGTGGCGATGGTCAATACCCTGCGGATCGCGCCGCCGGTCGTCTCGGCCGGTCTCTACGACTATCCCGCCGATCCCATCGGCGAACTGACCGCGACGGGCATTGAAGTTCACGCCTTCGACGCCGGAGCCCTCGCCGAGCAATTGGGCAACGCCAAGCTAGTCAACACCATCATGCTCGGTGCGATCAGCGATTGTTTGCCCTTTCCCGCCGAAGTGCTCAAAGCCTGCATCGTTGAAGGTTTCCGCGCCTATAAGCCGAAGTTGGCGGATGTTAACGCGCAAGCCTTCGAGGCGGGTCGGGAAGCGGGGCACATTAAGGCAGTTTCTCAGCGCCCGGCGGCTTGAATCGTTCAAAAATCAAAAATAATCAACAGATAACGACCGATTGGGAGGAGAAATCATGAAACGGTGGAGCCATGCGTTCGGAGCAGTTCTGCTATTGCTAGCGGGCATCGGCCTCGTCCACGCCGCCGATCCCATCAAAATCGGCTCCTTCTTGACCGTGACCGGCCCCGCGTCCTTTCTCGGCGATCCCGAATTGAAAACCTTGCAAATGTACGTCGAGGAACTCAACGCCAAGGGCGGCGTCAAGGGCCGCAAGCTCGAATTGATCCACTACGATACCGGCGGCAACGCCAAGGATGCGGTCAACTTCGTCAAGCGGCTGATCAAGAACGATAACGTCGATCTGCTCATCGGCGGCACCACCACCGGCGATACCATGGCGGTCATCCCCGACGTTGAAAAGGAAGGCATTCCCTTCATCTCGCTAGCCGGCGGGGTGGAAATCATCGAGCCGGTGAAAAAGTGGGTATTCAAAACGCCCCATACCGACG
>DJIW01000085.1:4319-12155 GCA_002433805.1 Competibacteraceae bacterium UBA6584
AGACTTGCGCAAGCGCGGCCTGAATAAGATCGCGTTGATCACCGGCGATGGCGGCTTCGACAAATCAGGCCGCGCCCAGATTCTCAAATTAGCGCCCGATTACGGCATAACCCTGGTCGCCGATGAATCCTACGGCAACAAAGACACCGATATGACGGCCCAACTGACCAAAATTCGGTCCTCGGACGCACAGGCCATCATCAACTTCGGCTTGGGGCAAGCCCCGGCTATCGTGACCAAAAATATCAAACAGTTGGGGATCACCCTGCCCCTCTACCAATCCCACGGCGTCGCGTCCAAAACCTTCATCGACTTGGCCGGCGATGCGGCCGAAGGCGTGCGCCTGCCAGCCGCCGCCCTGGTCGTCGCCGCGCAACTGCCCGACGCCGACCCTCAAAAACCGGTGCTGCTGGCTTACCAGAGCCGCTATGAAGCCAAGCACGGCCCGGTGTCCACCTTCGGCGGTCACGCCTACGACGGACTGATGATCGCCGTAGCGGCCATCGAACGCGCCGGTGGCCCCGATAAAGCCAAGGTGCGCGACGAAATCGAGAAAACCTCGGGCTCCATCGGCACCGCCGGCGTGTTCAACATGAGCCCGCAAGATCACATGGGCCTGAATCTGGACGCCTTCAAACTGCTGGAAATCCGCAACGGCGCTTGGAAAATCGTCGACTAAGCGCTGTTTATGCCCGAGCAGTTATTCCAGTTTTTAGTGACCGGCATTACCATCGGCTCGCTGTACGCCTTGGTCGGCCTGGGCTTCGCCCTGATTTACAATGCCTCCGATGTCGTGAATTTCGCTCAGGGCGAGTTCGTGATGTTGGGCGCGATGACCGCTATCGCCCTACTCAACGCTGGCCTTCCGCTGCTGGTGGCCGCTGTCATCGCCACCTTGCTCACCGTCGGCGTCGGTCTGTTGCTGGAACGCTTTGCCATCGAACCGGCGGCCGGCGCATCGGTGGTGACCACCATCATCATCACCATCGGCGCGGCGATTTTCCTGCGCGGCGTCGCGTTGCTACTTTGGGGCAAGGATTTTCACTCTCTCAAACCCTTCAGCGGCGATGCGCCGATCCAAATCGGCGGGGCCACGGTGCTGCCGCAAAGCCTTTGGGTGCTCGGTGTCACGGTCGTGCTGGTGGCGCTGGTTCGCGCCTTTTTCAACCGCACCTTGCTGGGAAAAGCGCTGCTCGCGTGCGCGTTTAACCGCACCGCCGCCCAAGCCGTCGGCATCAATGTCAAGGTGATGCTCCGGCTGGCCTATGGCCTGTCCGCCGGCTTGGGCGCGCTGGCCGGCATCCTCATTGCTCCCATCACCTTCAGTTCCTACGAAGCTGGCGTCATGCTCGGCCTTAAGGGCTTTTCCGCCGCCATCGTCGGCGGTATCGGCAACCCCATGGGCGCGGTCGCCGGCGGCGTGCTGTTGGGCGTGCTGGAAGCTTTGGGCGCGGGCTTGGTGTCCTCCGGCTACAAGGACGCCATTGCCTTTTTGTTCGTGCTGATGGTGCTGTTTTTCGAGCCGACCGGCCTGTTCGGTCATAAAGCCTCGGAAAGGGTTTGATTCATGCGGCTGGCTGGCTTCTATGCGTTCGCGGCGGCTGTGGCGCTGCTCCCGGCGCTGTTTCCCGACAACTATTTTGTTGTCGTTATCGGCGCGTCCGCCGGCCTGAACGTTATCCTGGCGGTCGGCCTTAACCTGCTGATGGGTTACGCCGGTCAGATTTCCCTGGGCCACGCCGCGTTTTTCGGCGTGGGCGCGTACGCTTCAGCCATTCTCACCACCCGTTTCGGTTGGCCTTCGTTGCTGGCGCTCGCCGCTGGTTTGCTCGCCGCCGGCCTGCTCGCTTGGGGGTTCGCCCGACCGATTTTAAGGTTGCGCGGTCACTATCTGGCGATGGCGACCCTCGGCTTCGGCGTCATCGCGCACGTTGTCATGGTGCAAGCCACGCACTGGACCGGGGGACCCGACGGTTTGGCCGGCATCCCGCCGCTGAACGTCCTGGGCTGGCGGGTCGAGGGCGATTTGCAATGGTACGGCGTCATCATGGCCGCCATGCTGTTGGCGGTTTGGCTGTCGCTCAATCTGGTCGATTCCCAAGTCGGGCGCGCCTTGCGGGCGGTGCACGGTTCGGAATTCGCCGCGCAGATGATGGGCGTCGACACCGCCCGCGCCAAAACCCAAGCCTTCGTCGTCTCGGCGCTATTCGCCGCCTTTGCCGGTAGCCTGTTCGCCCACCAGCAAGCCTTCGTCAGTCCCGATTCCTTCAATCTCGCCGTTTCGGTCGAGCTGGTCACCATGGTGGTGTTGGGCGGTTTGGCCTCCACCTTCGGCGCGGTGTGCGGCGCGATCGCGCTGACCCTGCTCCAGCAGGGCTTGGTGGTGTTCGAGGATTACGAGATGCTGGTTCACGGCGCCTTGCTGATGGCGGTGATGATCTTCATGCCGCAGGGCCTGTTCGTGGGTCTGACCCAAGCGGTGCGTCGTCTGGGCTCGGCCCTGGTGGGTTCCAAGCCCCCGGCGGCCGCCTGATCGATCCGCCATGACCGCCCTCCCGCCGCGCGCCTCCTCGCTCCCCTTGCTGGCCGTCACCGGCTTGGAACAAAGTTTCGGCGGCGTCATGGCGCTGGCGGGCGTCAGTTTTCAGGTGGCGGAAGGTCTCATTTACGCCGTCATCGGCCCCAACGGCGCGGGTAAAACCACTCTGTTCAACGCGCTGTGCGGCTTCTACCAACCTTCCGCCGGTTCGATCCGTTTCGCCGACCGCGAATTGCTGGGATTGCCGCCGTATCGGATCGCCGCCCGTGGCGTCGCCCGGACCTTCCAAAATTTGCAGCTGTTCTTCAACATGACAGTGATCGAAAATGTCATGGTCGGCTGTCACCTGCGCGCGAAAACCCACTTGTTCGCCGCTGCCTTGCGGCTTCCTGGGATACGGCGTCAAGAACACCAGCTGCGAGCGTGGGCCATGGAAGCCTTGGAACTTTGCGAGCTGGCCGACCGTGCCGGGCAGCCGGCGAGCGCCCTGCCTTACGGGTTGATGAAGCGGGTGGAAATCGCCCGCGCCCTCGCCGCCAAACCGCGCTTGCTGCTGCTGGACGAACCGGCCGCCGGGCTCAACGACACCGAAACCTTGGCGTTGCGCGATTTAATCGCCCGCATCCGCGACAGCGGCGTCACCGTGCTGTTAGTCGAACACCACATGCCGTTGGTGATGGGGGTGTCCGATCGATTGTTAGTGCTGGACTACGGCAGCGTGCTGGCCGAGGGGACGCCGGCGGACATCCAGAACGACGCGCGCGTGGTCGCGGCCTATTTGGGCGGCGCGGTGAGTTATGCCGTCTGAGATTTCCTCCGCTCCCGCCCCGCCGGCCGCCGGCGGTGACCGGTTGCTGGAAGTGATCGGGCTGAGCAGCCAATACGGCCCGGTGCGCGCTATCCATCAGATCGATTTAGGTGTCAGCGCGGGCGAACTGGTCGCCATCGTGGGCGGCAACGGCGCGGGCAAGACCACCCTGCTCCACACCTTGTCCGGCTTGCAACCCGCCAGCGCCGGGCGAATCAGCTTTGACGGTCAAGACATTACCCGCTGGCCGCCGCATCGGATCGTCGCCGCCGGCATTTGTCAGGTGCTGGAAGGACGTCAAGTGTTTGCCCCGCTCACCGTCGAAGACAATCTTCGGCTCGGCGGCTACCGGCAACGCCGCGATTCGGCTTGGCTTGGCCAGCAACAAGAGCGCGTCTACACGCTGTTCCCGATCCTCGCCGAACGCCGCCGGCAACTGGCGGGTACCTTATCCGGCGGCCAGCAGCAGATGCTCGCCATCGGCCGCGCCCTGCTGGGACGGCCGCGCCTGCTGCTGCTGGACGAGCCGTCGATGGGCTTGGCGCCGCTGTTGGTCGAGGAAATTTTCCGAGTGATCGTCGAATTGAACGGGCGGGGCGTCACCATCCTGTTGGTCGAGCAGAACGCCCGCGCCGCCTTGGCCATCGCCGGGCGCGGTTACATTCTCGAAACCGGCCGCATCGCCAAAACTGCCCCGGCGGCGGAACTGCTGGCCGACGACGACGTGCGTCGGGCTTATTTGGGTTATTGATAGCGGAGGCAACCGATGTACGTGGATCGGATCATGAGCCGCGACGTGCTGCAAGTCGCCGAAGACGCTCGCGTCACCCAGCTGGCGGCGCTGATGCGCGACCGCCACATCCGCCATCTGCCGGTGGTGCGCGACGGCTGTTTGGTCGGATTGGTCACCTCTCACGATCTCGAACGGGTGGCGCCTTCGCCGGTGACCACACTCTCGGTCGGCGAGGCCAACTACCTGCTCGGCAAGCTGACCGCCGCCAAAATCATGCGCGCCCAAGTGATGACTTGCGCCCCCGAGACTCTGGTCGAGGAAGCCGCGCGGGTGCTGCGCGAGAAGAAAATCGGTTGCCTGCCGGTGGTTGAAAACGGCGGCAAACTGGTCGGCATCGTCACCCACGAGGATTTGCTGGATTTCTTCCTCGACATCACCGGCTGTTTGATGGCGGACACCACCCGCATCGCCGTGCATCTGCCCGACGCCATCGGCCAACTGGGGCGCTTTTTGACCGCGATCAACGACGCGGGGGGCTATATCGCCACCGTGGTTTCGCCGGTGCATCCTGATAAAACGGGCTTGCGGATCGCCGTGGTGCGCTATCGCGCCGATGATCCGCGCGCCCTGAACCAGCGCTTGCGCGACCTGGGCTACGAACTGCTGACCGAAATGCTGCCTGCCCCAGTCGCCGGCGCTTGACCGCTTTCCTCAATCACCCGAGACCGAGCCATGATTCTCGACACCGACCAGGAAACCCTACCTCGCGAGGAATTGCGCGAATTGCAAGTGCGCCGGCTTCGCGCCACCGTCGAACGTTGCTACCAAACCGTCAAATACTATCGAGATGCCATGGACGAACTCGGCGTCCGACCGAGCCACATTCAATCCGTCGCCGACGTGCGCCTGCTGCCCTTCACCAAGAAGGAAAATCTGCGAGAAAATTATCCCTTCGGCATGTTTGCCGTGCCGACCGATCAAATCGTGCGCATCCACGCCTCCAGCGGCACCACCGGCAAGCCCACCGTGGTCGGCTACACCCGCCGCGACGTGCGCACCTGGGCGCGGGTGATGGCCCGCAGCCTGGCCGCCGCTGGCCTGCGTCCCGGCGACCGCATGCACAATGCCTATGGCTATGGCCTGTTCACCGGCGGTTTGGGCTTTCACTACGGCGCGGAGGAATTGGGCGTCATGGTGACCCCGGTTTCCGGCGGCCAAACTCAGCGGCAAATCATGTTGATTCAGGATTTCGAGCCGACCGGCCTGTCCTGTACGCCATCTTATGCGCTCAATCTCGCTGAAGCGGCGGCCGACATGAACGTGGATTTGCGCAAGCTGCCGCTCAAGGTCGGCATCTTCGGCGCGGAGCCGTGGACCGAGGAAATGCGCTACGAGCTGGAATCGCGTCTCGGCATTGACGCCGTGGACATTTACGGCCTATCCGAAATCATCGGCCCCGGCGTCGCCACCGAATGCATCGAAGCCAAGAATGGCCTGCACGTGTTCGAGGATCATTTCTTGATAGAAGCGGTGGACGTCAACACCGGCGAGCCGATCCCCTACGGCGAGGCCGGCGAAATCGTCATTACCTCGCTCACCAAGGAAGCCTTCCCGGTGCTGCGTTACCGCACCCGCGATGTGTCGGTGCTCGATCCCGCGCCGTGTCGTTGTGGGCGTACCCACGTCCGCATGAAGCGCGTCACCGGCCGCACCGACGACATGCTGATCATTCGCGGCGTCAACGTCTTTCCCTCTCAGGTGGAGGCGATTCTCATGCAGACCGAAACGCTGGCGCCCTTTTATCAGTTGGAAATCTCCCGCGAGGGCAATCTCGACTTGTTGACGGTGAACGTCGAAGGCAGTCCCCCGCTCGTCGCGCAAGGCGAAGCCGCCATGGCGCGAGTGGCGCATAAGGCGCAGAAAGATATCAAGGATTTCATCGGCGTGACCGCCAAGGTCGTGGTCAAGCGCACCGGCGAACTGCCGCGCTCGGAGGGTAAAGCCGTGCGGGTCATCGACCATCGCAAGAAATAAACGCTTTTGTTGTGCCCTTACCTGATTGGCGCTAGTAGCCGCGCGAAATTTCAGTTTTGCGCTTGGGGGCTGCCTTGGGGTTGTCTCTGTGGTTTTGGGGTAAGCGGGATGTTTGGTTCTTGTTTCTAGATGATGGTATAAATCTGAAATCAGCCAGCGCTATGCCTTTCCGTCAACCGTTGGCGTTTTTCATAAGCTTCTCGCGCCGCCGCCACATCTTCCAAAAACCAGCCCAACTCGCTCAGCAGCATCGCTTGCGGACCATCTACCAGCGCCTTGGTTGGGGCAGGATGAAAATCCACCAATACCAAGTTAGCGCCGGATACCACGCCCTGCGCGGTGGCGTGCATCAAATCGTAGAGGCCGTCTGGCGCGCGGTCGCGAGAACCGACCGAATGCGAGGGATCGATGCAGACCGGCATTCGGGTCAAGCGCTTGAGCACCGGCACGTGGCTGAAATCGACCAGATTGCGGTGCGGGTCGCCCATGTTGGTTTTCACGCCGCGCAGGCAGAACACCACACGGGAATTTCCCTCGCTGGCGAGATACTCGGCGGCGTTGAGCGATTCGTTTAAAGTGATGCCAAACCCACGCTTGAGCAGCACCGGAAACTCCTGTTGCCGCCCGACCGCCTTGAGTAGCTCGAAATTCTGCGTGTTGCGGGTGCCGATTTGCAGCATGACGCCCGTCGCGTGCCCGGTTTGTTCCAGGCACTCGTCAATTTCCTCGACGTGGCTCTCGTGGGTCACCTCCATGGCGATCACTTTGATGCCGTACTGGCCGGCGAGCTCAAAGACGTACGGCAAGCAAGCCTTGCCGTGGCCCTGAAAGGAATAGGGGTTGGTTCGGGGTTTGTAAGCGCCCATCCGCGTGCAGACCTGGCCGTTCTCGCGCAAGGCCCTTAACATCAATTCCACATGCTCGGGCGTATCCACCGCGCACAATCCGGCGAACACGTTCAGGTTATCCTGGCTGAACAGCACCCCGTTATATTCAAATCCGCTGATCCGTTGTTCGTCCTGGTGGCGGCCTAAAATACGGTATTCCTCCGAAATGCGAACCACCCGCTCCACCCCTGGCAGGGCTTCGATCTCCTCGGCGGAAAGCGTTTTGGTGTCGCCGATCAGATAAATTTCAGTCAGCGCCTGCTGGGTTCCTTGCACCTTATGAACGCGCGTGGCGATCCCCGGCAACCGCGCTAGATAATCGAGCGTGAGCCGGTAATCCTCGGACTGCTCCCCGACATTGGAACCTAGAATAACAATCATGACCCAAGGTGTTCCCAAACGTGATGGTAAAATGGAAATGAAAGAGACGTGGTTGGAAGAGCGTTCATACTGGTCTTTCCATCGGGAAGGGTTTGCACTGCGGCAAACCCGCCCTCTTCCACACTCGTGTCCGGACGATAGGCTTTTTTAAACTCGCCCAAATCGCGCCTGTCGAGGCTAAATCCTCACCCGGAGGCAGTTCAGCATCCGTCTGGCGCAAGATACTCCAACCCGCCCATGTAAGGCTTGAGCGCATCGGGAACCCGAATGCGCCCACGCTCGTCCTGATAGTTTTCCATGACCGCCACCAAAGTGCGCCCTACCGCTAATCCAGAACCGTTTAAGGTATGAACGAGCTCCGGCTTGCCGGTGGCTGGATTGCGCCAGCGCGCTTGCAGGCGGCGCGCTTGAAAATCCTCGAAATTGCTGCACGAAGAGATATCCAGATACTTCT
>DJIW01000108.1:0-1187 GCA_002433805.1 Competibacteraceae bacterium UBA6584
CTGGCGCGGGTTCAACACCCGTACGTGGTGCGGGTGAAGCGGTATTTCCGGGCGCACGGGACGGCGTACATCGTGATGGACTACGAGGAAGGGCAACCGTTGAGCGAGGTGCTGGGGGAGTCGGAGACGCTGGAGGAGCGCGAGGTGCGGGGGGTGCTGGAGGACGTGCTGCCGGCGCTAGAAGCGGTGCACGAGCAGGGCTTTTTACACCGGGACATCAAGCCCTCGAACCTGTACGTGCGGGCCAGCGACCGGCGGGTGATTCTGATCGATTTTGGCGCGGCGCGGGAGGCGGTGGGCCGGCAGGGCAGCAACATGACCAGTTTGGTCACGCCGGGGTACTCCCCGCCGGAGCAGTACACGACCCGTGGCGACCGGTATGGGCCGTGGACCGATCTGTACGCGCTGGGGGCGGTGCTGTACCGGTGCGTGACGGGGCGCTCGCCGACGGAGGCGGCGGAGCGGTTGCTGGAGGACCGGTTGGAGCCGGCGGTGCGGGCGGGGGCGGGGCGCTACAGCGTCAACTTGCTGGAGGTGATCGACCGGGCCTTGGCCGTCCAGCCCGAACACCGCTTCCCCTCCGTCCAAGCCTTCCAGGAGGGGTTGGAAGATGATAGCGACGACACGATTATTTTAGGTCCGCTGTTAAAAGCCGGTCGCCGCTTGGGTCAAGAGCCGAAAAAACCGTCGCCGGCCAATCTATTTTTGACTCCGCCGCCGAAGCCGTTCGACGCCGATCAATTGGCTATACTCCCGCCTCTTGAAACCGACCACCGCGTTCTGGAAGACCATCGACAGCTTCCCCGACTGGCGGCCCGTTTCATGCCCGTCTGGCCGCATTCTCTTCGATCGAATCGGACGGTGCTCGGAGGCTCGTTGCTGGGGGCAGCGTTGGCGGCATTGGCGGTGGGTTGGTTATGGTTTTCTCAGCCGGCTTCCGAGGAACATGCCTCGGTCAAGCACGCGGAGGAATCGACCCGGGCGGCCGAGAGTGGCGTTTTGTCTCCTTCACCCATCGACGGTCCCGCAGTCAGCGTGCTTGAACCGTCCAGGCCAGCGTCCCTGGCGTCCCCGCTTCCCGACTCGATGTCCGAATCCGGGCGTCCAAATCCACCAGTAGCTTCCTTACCCGCTCCATCCGAAACCGCATCCGCTCCTTTAGCGCAGGATAGGCCCGCCCCGCCGGG
>DJIW01000108.1:1350-8735 GCA_002433805.1 Competibacteraceae bacterium UBA6584
GCGCAGGATAGGCCCGCGCCGCCGGTTGCGCCCGCGCCGCCGGTCGCGCCCGCTCCCGCGCCTTCGAATTCGCCCCCGCTGGTCGATTCTGAAAAGGGTTTGCCGGGAACCGGAGTTGACGGATTGCCGGATCGCAGTTTGCAAACCACTGTAATCGAGCCGCCGCCCGCCGAGCCGGCTATCGATCAACCGGCGCCGGCGGTTTTGCCGCGTAACGTCGAGGCGCCGACGCCTGAAGCGACGGCTGTGGTGGCGCCTTTAACGCCCGTGGCGAAGTCGGTGGCCAGGCCGGAAACCGCAAACAGCGCGGGCGGTGCAACCGTCGCTTCTAAAAGTGTTCTCGGCAGTAAGTCGCAGGAAGATTCCGCCGCTAGATTACCGGCGAAGGCATCTGTGAATAAGACTCGGGTCCGGTCGGTTTCATCGGCGGCGACTCGTAACGCGCGCCGTTTGAGTTCGCGCAAACAAGCTCTGACGCAGGCGGATCGCCCCGAATCAGAACTGCCGGCTAGAGAGAAATCGGTTCATAAGCCGAATGTGGGCAATCCTTGGGAATCACCGACCTCGACAGGATTCAACCAGAAATGAAATTGCCTCAGTGGCCTTTTTTTCGCTTCGGACGAGGCCGGCGCGAACCGGAAGCGGTTTTGGTCAAGGCGCGCTTCATTCGCACCGATTCCTTGGGTAAGGGTCACCTCCATCTACGTTCGCCGTTATGCCGGGTGGGGCGGGCGCCGGAAAACGACATTTGCTTTGAAAACGACTCGGTTTCCGGCTATCACGCCGAAATCTATCATTTGCCCAACGACGCCTTCCAGATCTGCGACTTGGATTCGACCAATGGAACCTGGGTGAACGGAAAACGGGTTCGAACTACAATTTTGCAGAACGGCGACATCGTGGAAATGGGGGAAGTGCGCCTGCACTTTCGAATGGGTGACGATTCGCGAGATGAAGCACGCTAACAGGAAACTACACCATGCCCCTTTACCGTAGTTTGGATAAAATTGCCGCAGGCCCGGCAAAGGTCGAGCCCACCCGCCTCGTCGCCCGCCCCGCGCCAGGAGCCAAGGTGCGCTCCAGGGCGGTCCGAGCGCCGGAGCGAACGCAGCCGGCTTCAATCGAAGCCTTTATAAAAGATCCATTAGGACCCGTGGTCGGTTGGCTGGCGGTGATTTCGGGTCCGGGATGCGGCCAAGTGCTCGGTTTGCATTATGGGGTCAACGATATCGGCCGCGGAGCCAAGGCTCGGGTCCGCCTGGATTTTGGCGACCCTTTCATCGCGCTCGACAATCAAGCCGCCATCATTTACACCGCCCGTTCCCGCCGCTTTTATTTGCAGTCGATCGCCTCGGAGACTTGGTTAAACGAGCGGCCCACCCAAGACTCCGTCGAGTTGGCTGGAGGCGAAGTTTTACAGCTCGGCCAGACCCGATTGCGGTTCGTGCCGCTGTGCGGCACGGATTTCGATTGGCGGGATAACGCCTGAAGCCGAGGGGCCTATGAGGGCGTGGATTCACGATGAAAACCGGGATCAAGGCTGTCGCGTCCGTCAGGAAGACGATTATGGGGTGTTCGAATTGCCGCCCCAACTCGAAGCCGGGGAACTGCTGCTGGTTCTCGCCGATGGCATGGGCGGCGAGCAGGCCGGAGCCTTTGCCAGCGCCCTGACGGTTCGAGGTTTCATTGAAACTTACGATGCGCTACCCGCTGTTTCGATTCCCGATCGTCTCGAACAGACGTTGCGCTATGTCAACGAGCGCATGGCGCTGGAAGTGGCGTCCGACCCGCAAAATCTGCGCGGCATGGGCTGCACCTTGCTGGCGGTGGTGCTGGCCGATCAGAGTTTGTATTGGATCAGCGTCGGCGATTCACCGCTTTGGCTGTGGCGTCGGGGGCGCTTGCACCGTTTGAATCAGGATCATGCCTATCGCAGCGTGCTGGCGGAACGGGTGAGCGCTGGAGACATCAGCGCCGAGGAAGCGGCCAACCACCCTGAAAGGAACGCCTTGATCAGCGCCGTGACCGGCGAAACGCTGGAATTGGTGGATCTGTCGCGCGAGCCGTTCGCGCTCAAGCCCAACGATCAAATCCTGCTCGCCAGCGATGGCATTCTCACCTTGAGCGAACGCGAAATTTGTAGAATTCTGAAAGCCGCCTGCAGTTTCGGTTCGCCTTGTCAGCCTTTACTGGCGGCGGTGACGTCCCACCAAAACCCGCAACAGGATAATACGACCGTGCTGTGGGCCAAGCACGGACCGAGCCCCGCGGCCGAATCCTTTTGGCGTCAGCCCTGGGTGCGCAATACCTTGCTGTTTGGTTTTCTGGCCTAAGCGTTGGCGTCGTCGGCTAGGCCGACCCTTTTACGGGTCAATAACGGGCGTGGACCCAGGCTGATCCAGCCAGGCCAATAGATCGCCGGGCTGTTCGAGCATACCGTCGGCGCCCCATTCTTGCGGTCGGTCCTCAGGGCTTAAATAACCGAAACCCGCCACCAGCGTCCGCATTCCCGCCCGCTGGCCGGCCACGATATCGCGCTCGGCGTCGCCGACGTAAAGAGACTGTCGCGGAGATGCCGCCAGCCGGTCGCAGGCATACAGCAGCGGCTCGGGATGCGGCTTGGCTTTAGCCAGCGTATCGCCGCTGACCACGCAGGCCGAGCGCGACCAAAGCCCCAATCCTTTCAGCAGCGGTTCGGTCAGCCAACCCGGCTTATTGGTCACCACGCCCCAAGGAATCGATTGCCTTTCCAACTGTTCCAGCACCTCGGCCATGCCGGGAAACAGCCCGGATTCCACGGCGATGGCGGCGCGATAGCCTTGCAAAAAGCGCTGGTTCAGTTCCGGATAGGATGGGTCGTCGGGCAGCAAGCCAAAACCGGCTTTCAACATCCCCGGCGAGCCTTGGGACACCGTAAGCCGGATGGCGGCGACCGGCAGGGGCGGCAGCGCGCGCTCGGCGCGCAACTGGTTCAAGGCGGCGGTCAGATCGGGGGCGGTGTCCACCAAGGTGCCATCCAAATCAAACAGCACGCACGCCGGCGGTTCGAAGGCGCGGCCCGCGATGGCGCTCATGCCGGATCGGATGGCCGGCAGTGCGTGAGGTAGTTAACCGCCACGCCCGAACCTAGCCAATAACGGCGTAGCAAAGGGTTGTAATGCATGCCGGTGAGGTGATGGAGCGCGAGCCCCGCCGCCCGCGTCCAAGCATCCAATTCCGAGGGACGAATGAACTTGCGATAATCGTGCGTGCCCTTGGGTAGCATCCGCAACACGTATTCCGCGCCGATCACGGCGAGCACGTAGGCCGTTGGATTGCGGTTGATGGTCGAGAAAAACACGTGGCCGCCCGGTTTGAGCAAGCGGGCGCAGGCTTTGATGGTCAGCGCGGGATCGGGCACATGTTCCAGCATTTCCATGCAAGTCACCACCTCGAAACTGGCCGGCTCGCTTTCGGCCAGCGCTTCGGCGGTGATATGCCGGTAATCCAACACCGCGCCGGATTCCAACTGATGCAGCCGCGCCACCGTCAGCGGCGCTTCGCCCATGTCGATGCCGGTCACTTGCGCGCCGCGCAGGGCCATGCTCTCAGCCAAAATGCCGCCGCCGCAGCCTACGTCCAGCACCCGCCTGCCGGCCAGTCCGCCGCTGCGTTCGTCGATATAGTTCAACCGCAGCGGATTGATGTCGTGCAGGGGCTTGAATTCGCTATCCGGATCCCACCAGCGGCTGGCGAGCTGCTCGAATTTGGCGATTTCTTGAAAGTCTACGTTGGGGTTGGCGGTCGTCATGTTTTAGCTCCACGTACCGGATTGTAGCGGCGAGAAGGTTGCTGGGATCGACCGAAACGATCCGGTGTTTATAGCGGGTGTTCGGCGGTAATTTTATCCCGCCAGTCGCGCGCGCGCTGGATCAACTCGGCGCAATCCAACGTGGTCAATCGCCGCTCGGCCAACAGCCGCCGGCCGGCGACCCATACGTCGGTGACTTGATGGCGGCCGGTCGCGTAAACCAACTGCGAGATCGGATGATAGATCGGTTCGGTTTCGGGCTGTTCGAGATCGACGGCGATAACATCGGCGGATTTACCCGGCTCCAGCGAGCCGGTCTCGGCGTCCAAACCGAGCGCGCGCGCGCCGTTGAGGGTGGCCATGCGCAGCACCCGAGCGGCGGGTAACACGGTGGCGTCGCCGGCCACGCCCTTGCCGAGCAACGCGGCGGTGCGCAGTTCGCCGAACAGATCGAGATCGTTGTTGCTGGCCGCGCCGTCGGTGCCGATGGCGACATTGACGCCGGCGGCATCCAAGCGCGCGGTCGGACAAAAGCCGCTGGCCAGTTTGAGATTGGATTCCGGACAGTGGACGACATGCGCGCCGGCGTGCGCCAACCGCTCGATTTCATCGGCTTCCAATTGCGTCATATGCACCGCCACCAAGCGCGGCGTCAGCAATCCCACTTGTTCCAGCCGCGCTAACGGCCGGCACCCGTGTTCGGCTTCGAAGCGGGCCACTTCGGCGGCGGTTTCATGAACGTGAATGTGGATGGGGATCTTCAGCTCTTCGGCCAGTTGCCCGATCCGGGCCAGCGCGGGCTCTGAAACCGTATAGGGCGCGTGCGGCGCAAACGCGGTATGGATGAGCGGGTCAGAGCGCAAGGCATCGTGTAACTGCAAGCCCTTGGCTAGATATTCATCCATCGTCCGCGCGTAGGCCGTCGGAAAATCGAAGGCGATCAAACCCACGCAGGCGCGTATCCCGCACGCGCGGGCGACGGCGGCCACCACGTCGGGAAACATATACATGTCGTTAAAACAGGTAGTGCCGCCCCGCAGCATTTCCGCCATGGCCAACAGCGCGCCGTCGCGGACGAAGTCGGCGCCGGCCCAGCGGGTCTCGACCGGCCAAATGTGTTGTTGCAGCCACGTCATCAATGGCAGATCGTCCGCCAAGCCCCGCAGCAAGGTCATGCTGGCGTGGGTGTGCGCGTTGATCAGGCCCGGCATCAGGACGTGGCGGTCGAGATCGAGAGCGAGTTCGGGGAGGTAACGGGCGGCGGCTTCCTCGCGCGGCATCAGAGCGAGGATACGGCCATCCAGGATGGCGAGGGCATGGTGTTCGAGAACCCGGTTTTCCGGTTCGACCGGCACGATCCAGCGGGCGTTGATCAGGGTATCGATAGCGTGCGGCATTCAAGGGTCTCCGAGGGTGCTCGGATTATAAGCGCGAACCCGTAAACCGCTAAAAAAAACGCCCCGGAAAACCGGGGCGCGGGTGAAGCTGTTCGGACGAGCCAGGCGATTACTCGCGGCACATCTCGGTCAGCGTGGTGATTTCCACGCGGCGGTTCTGAGCGCGGCCTTCCGGGTTGTCTCGACCGTTGGGCAGGGTATTGGGCGCGACCGGCTGCGATTCGCCCATGCTGTTGGTGGTGAGCTTGCCGGCGGGGACATTGCGGGAAGCCAGATAGCTGGCCACGGTGTCGGCGCGACGTTGGCCCAACCGCATGTTGTAGGCGTCGGTGCCCTTGGCGTCGGTATGGCCGACGATCTTGACCGTGGAAACCCGCTCGGCCCGGTTGATGTCGGAGGCCAGCTGTTCGAGTCTGGCGCGGCCGCGCGGCTTCAGCTCGGAGCGGTCGAAATCAAACAGGGTGTCGGTGCCCAGCGTGATCTTTTCGCACTGCGGAGGAGCGGGTTCGACGGCGACAGCGCCGCCGCATTCTGGAACATCCTTCTCAGGCGTCCACCAAGGCGTGCGGATGCAGCGGCCGTAGGGATCCTTGACGATCTTGTCCCACGGATCGACCGCGTAGATGCAGCCGTACTTGTTGATTGCGTGAGCAGGCAGGGCGGCAAACAGCATCACCGAGGCAGCCAAGCCCAAGCCAAGCTTATGGAGTTTCACTTTCATCGATATACTCTCCCAATAGACACCAAAAATTTCTGTGCGCGACACGTTTCAAACTCGAGTCACGGCAGGAACCGGAGTCGGTCAAACCGCGATGATATCCGCTCGGCCAGTCCATCCGACCTTTGGATGCCGCAAGTAGCAAACTGGCCGGTCATGATGCGTAATGATACAACGTTGTGTCAGAATTGCAAAAAATGTTGTTCCAGCAATAAATGATCTAATTTTGCGCGCTATCTCGGCATTTTGGCAAGAGATTTTTGCATTGATGGCGCTCGTTCGACCCTGTAGTAAGATCGCAACACGCATTATATTTTAGTCGTTTATCAAAAATTACCCAATCGAGCGCTCGATGCTGTCTCAAGCTGATCGCGTGCGCGCCGTGGTCTGGCGTGAAAACGCTGTTGAATTACTCGACCAGCGCCTGTTGCCGGGCGCGATCCACTACCGGCGTTTTTCCAAGGCGGCGGAAGTCGCTCAAGCCATCCGCGAGATGGTGGTGCGCGGCGCGCCGGCCATCGGTATCACCGCCGCTTACGGCGTGGTGCTGGCGGCGCGGGCTGCTTACGATCGACAGCCCGAGCGCTGGCGCGCGCTCATGGCGGAAGATCTGGCGCTGTTGGCGGCGGCCCGACCGACCGCGGTGAATCTGTTCTGGGCGCTGCGGCGGATGGAGCGGACGATGGCGGAGCCGACCGCCGATCCGCTCGCGCGCTTGTTGGCTGAAGCGCGAGCAATCCACCAGGAGGATATCGCCGCCAACCGGCGGATGGGCCAACTGGGCGCTGCTTTGTTGGGCGAGCGGGGCGCGGTGATTACCCATTGCAACGCCGGCTCGCTGGCGACCGGCGGTTACGGCACGGCGCTCGGAGTGATCCGCGAAGCGTACGCGGCTGGATTGATCGAGCGAGTTTATGCCGACGAAACCCGACCCTGGTTGCAAGGGGCGCGCCTGACCGCCTGGGAATTGGTGCAAGACGGGATTCCGGTGACCTTGCTGGCGGATGGCGCGGCGGCGGCGCTGATGCGGCGGGGCGGCATTCATTGGGCCGTCGTCGGCGCTGATCGGATCGCCGCCAACGGTGATGTCGCCAATAAGATCGGCACCTATCACCTGGCGCTGGCCGCGCGCTATCACGGCGTGCGTTTTATGGTGGTGGCTCCAAGTTCGACAGTGGATTTGAGCCTCCTAAACGGAGCCGCGATTCCCATCGAGCAACGCGCCCCCGAGGAATTGCTCGAACTGGGCGGACAGCCGGTTGCGGCGGTGGGGGCGGAGGTGTGGAATCCATCGTTCGATGTGACGCCGGCGGAACTGGTCGATGCCCTGGTCACGGAGCGTGGCGTGGCGCTGGCCCCGGACGCGGCCAAGCTGGCTCGGTTGATGGCCGGGCAACACGGTGAACCGCCTCCCCGAGGCTTGCGTTAGCCGCCGGTTGCCAGCCAGATCGAGATTTACGGGGGGGGCGGGCGGGGGGGG
>DJIW01000125.1 GCA_002433805.1 Competibacteraceae bacterium UBA6584
GCCGGGCAATGGTCAAGCCGCCGTCCGAAGCGACGCCAGCAATGATATTTTCAGCCACATCGAACGCCTGGCTGACCTCCACGCCAAGGGCCTATTGAGCGCTGAGGAATTTGCTGGAAAAAAGAAAGAATTGTTGAGTCGGCTATAGGCTTGCTCCATCAATCGCAGATGGGTCATTTTACACTGTCCGGTACCTTGCTTTGCTCGGCAAATGGCGCTTATTAATCCGATAATTGCCCAAGATGAAAGCGCTAGCGTTTTTCAGAGAGCGGTTTGCCGTGCACTGAGGTTACCGAGAGGATTGTCATGTTCACTGGTCTTTTATCTGCTGGTAACAGCTCAAACCATCAGCACACTCATCAAAATACTTTAAAGCCTCTGGCGCTACGCGCTTTCCGCTGTCAATGCGGGCGCGCCGTGTTTTTCAGCAATAGCCGATGCGTCAGTTGCGGCGCCGTGCTCGGTTACGAGCCAAGTATCGGTCTGGTCATTCCCCTTGCGCCCATGGAGGGCGACACCTGGCGGCCATTCGACCAACCCACTGGGCTTCTTTATCGCCGTTGCGCGAATTTCGACACGCTTTCAGGTTGTAACTGGCTGGTGCCTGTCAATACCGATACGCCCACGGATACTGCATTCTGTTTGGCATGCCAGCTCAACCGCACTGTTCCCAATCTCTCAATCGCTGAAAACGGTCGGCTTTGGGGTCTCATTGAAGCTGCCAAACGGCGCCTGGTTTCGTCCCTACTGGCGCTCGGTTTACCGGTCGAGCCGAAGTTACCCCATAATCCCGATTTCGGCATTGCTTTTGATTTTCTATGCCCCACGCTCGATCAACCCAAGGTACTAACGGGCCATGATGCAGGGACTATCACGCTGAATATCGAAGAAGCCGACGACGCCAAGCGCGAAAAAATCCGCGCCGCCATGCACGAACCATATCGGACCTTGCTCGGTCATTTCCGCCATGAAATCGGGCATTACTACTGGGATCGCCTGGTCCGTGATAGCGGATGGCTCGAACCGTATCGGACCCTGTTTGGAGACGAACGCGCGGATTACGCCGCCGCCCTCAAGCAGCATTATGAGAACGGCCCACCTGCCGACTGGCGGCAACACTTTGTCACCAGTTATGCCAGCACTCATCCGTGGGAGGATTGGGCGGAAACTTGGGCGCATTATTTACATATGATCGATACATTGGACACCGCGCACTCTTTTGGTCTCCAAGCGCACCAAATGGACTTTGAAATCGAGCCCTTTACCTCGGAGGCGCTATGGCGTTCCGATGTCGGAAATAGTGAGACATTCCTGGAATTTTTAAATTCATGGATTCGTATCACCGCTGTCATGACCGAGTTATCGCGCAGCATGGGCCAACCAGATTTTTATCCGTTTGCCTTGCCCCGGCCCGCCGTTGCAAAACTGCATTTCGTCCACTCAGTCGTGCAAAATGCCTCAACCTGAACCTTTGGACTGAGTAAAGTGCTGGTTTTTGATCCATCAGTAGCTCTTAAAAACGGCAGGTTGAAGTTGCAGCGGATCGCTTCCTGAATGATGCGCAGCTGCTGAAATTCAAATCCTCTCTCCGTCCACTCCGATCGAGCCGCCTTTTGGCGGCTGGCGGACCAGCAGTTGAGTTTCCAGGGCAAACAAGCGGATGCGCGCGGGCTTCAAGCGCATGTTCTGCCCCGCGACGAGGCGCAACGCGGCGGCGCGCTCGCGCGGTAATTCCACCTCGTAAAACCGGTTCGATTGGCCGCTCGCCCCTGCCAGATTGATGCGCGTCGCGGAACCGAACGCCAGTACTCGTTCAACCTTGGCGGTCAGGCCGACGCCGTCGGACAAGTTGGTTTCGATCTTCAATTCGTGCGGGAGGACGAAGCCCAACGACTCGGCGTCCGGCTGAAACCCTTCGTTGCTCAACGGCAAGCGGCCTTCCTCGACACATGCAAGTGTTGGCCGCGCACTCGGGTCGAGGTGTAAGACGCGCTGTTGTTCGGCAACCGCTTTTGCCAGTCTCGGGATCAGATTGCCTTTCTCGGTGATAGCTTTGAGGTCGTAGGCCGGGGCCAAGGTCACCACGTCGGCCTCCAGCCCATCGATCACCGCGCGCCTGTTTGCCGGAGCCGCCGTGCGACTGCTAGACGATGCTGTCGCCGGCCGACCGGCGGTGGGGGACGCTGTTCGAGGCGCTCGACAGCGCGCGGGCGCAACAGTTAATAGCGGTCCTCGACGCGATCAACGGCCAGATGATAGGTAGAGCAGTGGAGCGGGTCGGGGGTGGCGTGAGGATCGAAGGGGCCAGAAACGCGATGATGGTATAAAAAGCGAGGCCCGACGGGCGGCATCGGGCGGAAAGAGGCCGGCCAGCGGGCGCGGATTGGAAAAGCGTCGGCGGGCCTGGCGCGGCTGCCGGAGCTCGAACGGGGCGGCCGCGCTGGAGACGCTAGAGGATTGCGCGCGGACCGCAATTGACCGCTATAATGAGGACCATAATCCGACGCCCGTTGCGGGCGCACCGAACACCGAGGTCAACCGCCCGAACACCGAACGCACCGACCCTAAAACCGCAAAACCCCCGCGTTGTGAGCGCGAGGGTTCTGGGGAAGTCCTGAAAGACTATCGACCGAAGATCCGCTAAGGACGACAATCAGAATTCTTTATCAACTGAATCTGATTATAGCGGACTGGCCGCAGCTTTCAAGACTCCTCACTGGATTCTTTTGTCCGAAACGAGGAGAACCGTCATGCAAAGCCCATCCGCTGCCCTACCCCATCCCGTCCGCGCGACATCGGCCGCCCGAAAACTGGGTGAGCCCGACCCGACCCGCCGCATTTCCGTGACCGGCTGACCGACCGAGGCGCGGCGCGGAGACCGCCGCCGGCGCTCGCCGGTCGCGGCGTCCGGGCCCCCACCGCCATGAAGCCCCCGGCCGGGAGTGTCTTTCCCGAAACGCCCGCGTCTCGCTCCGACGCGGCGGTTTCCCCCTCGCCCGCGCGCGCCCCCAACCCGCTCGCGGCCGCCCTGGG
>DJIW01000150.1 GCA_002433805.1 Competibacteraceae bacterium UBA6584
CATGTGTCGTTCTACACTGTCGTTGTTCTACGCCGGCATGGTGCGCGCTAAAAACGTGCTGTCGGTGATGATGCAGTGTTTCGCCATCACCGCGCTGATGACGGTGCTGTGGACGATCTACGGCTACAGTCTGGCTTTCGACACCACCGGCATGACCAAGGAGGCCATCAACCTCAGCACCTTTATCGGCGGGTTCGGCAAGGCGTTCTTCAACGGCGTCGGCCGCGACAGCCTCACCTTGGCCATTCCGGAAACGGTGTTCGCCACCTTCCAGATGACCTTCGCCATCATCACCCCGGCGCTGATCGTCGGCGCGTTCGCCGAGCGGATGAAATTTTCCGCCCTGCTGCTGTTCATGGGGCTTTGGTTCACCTTGGTCTACGCCCCGGTCGCGCACATGGTCTGGAGCGGGGACGGCGCGCTGATGTGGGATTGGGGCGTGCTCGACTTTGCCGGCGGGACCGTGGTCCACATCAACGCCGGCATCGCCGGATTGGTGGCCTGCATCGTGCTGGGCCGGCGCAAGGGTTATCCCACCACCGCCATGCCGCCGCACAACCTCAACTTCACGCTGATGGGCGCATCCATGCTGTGGGTCGGCTGGTTCGGCTTCAACGCCGGCAGCGCGGTGGCGGCCGACGGCAGCGCCGGCATGGCGATGCTGGTGACCCAGATCGCCACGGCCATGGCGGCGCTGAGCTGGATGTTCGCCGAATGGCTGCATCACGGCAAACCGAGCGCCCTGGGCATCGCTTCCGGCGCGGTGGCGGGCTTGGTCGCCATCACCCCGGCGTCCGGCACCGCCGGTCCGATGGGCGCGCTGTTGATCGGCTTGATCGCCGGGGTGGTTTGTTTTCTGGCGTCCACCAAACTCAAGCGCGCGCTGGGTTATGACGATTCGCTGGATGTCTTCGGCGTGCACGCGGTCGGCGGCATCGTCGGCGCGATCTTGACCGGATTGTGCGCCGATGTGGCGCTGGGCGGAAAAGGCTTGGCCGAGGGCGTTTCGGTCGGCGCGCAGTTGTGGATTCAAACCAAGGGCGCGTTGTTCACGATTGTCTATTCCGCCATCTTGAGCTACCTCATCTTAAAACTGGTGGATGTGGTAATCGGACTGCGGGTGACCGACGAACAGGAAACCGAAGGTCTCGATATCGCCTTGCACGACGAGCGCGGTTACAACCTGTGATGCTCCGGGGTGGAGGGCCGGTCGTGATAGGCCGGCTCTCCGTCCGATGGATCGCATGAAAGCCTGGATTTCGGTTATAGTCCGTCGGGTTGTTGGATCAAGCGAACGCTAGAGGATAACCATGAAGCTCGTTACCGCAATTATCAAACCGTTCAAGCTCGACGACGTGCGAGAAGCCTTGTCGGGAATCGGCGTGCAGGGCATCACCGTGACCGAGGTCAAAGGCTTCGGCCGGCAGAAAGGTCATACCGAACTGTACCGCGGCGCCGAATACGTGGTGGATTTTCTGCCCAAGGTCAAGCTGGAAATCGCCGTGGACGACGCGCTGGTCGATCAGGTGGTGGAGGCGATCCGCGCCACCGCCAACACCGGCAAGATCGGCGACGGCAAAATTTTCATCTACGATTTGGAGCGCGCGATCCGGATTCGCACCGGCGAAATCGGTCCCAGCGCGTTGTGACCGCGCCGTGAGGTGCGCGGACCGAGGCGGAGCCATCGCTCCGCCTTCGTGTTTTTTAGCGGATCAAGAATCCCCGGCGAGCGCGCGGCGCATGAATTCCGGCGTGGCCAGCGCGGCGCGGTGGATCTCGGCGTTGTAATACTGGGTGGCGAACGGCTTGGCGGCGGCGTCCGCTTCGCGGAAATCGGCGACCGCGCCGGTCTTGCGGGCCAGGGTGGCGGTCCACCAGCCGGAGGGGTAGACGCATTGCGGGAAATGCAAGGCGCGCGCGTCGGCGAAACCGGCCGCTCGCAAGTTCCGATGGAGCGGCAGCAGGATGCTCTCCAGATGAAACAATGGCGATTCGCTCTGCTGGACCAGAACCCCCGCCTCGCCCAGCGCCCGATGGCAGTCGCGGAAAAACGGTTCGGCGAACAGCCCCTCGGCCGGCCCAATCGGGTCGGTGCTATCGACGACGATCACGTCGTAACTCCCCGGCGCGGCGTTTTTGACCCACGCCAAGCCGTCCTCGAAATGCAGTTGCGCGCGCGGATCGGCGTTGGCCTCGCACAGTTCGGGAAAATAGCGTTCGGCGGCTTGGGTGACTTCCCGGTCGATGTCCACCTGAACGGCGCTTTCGACGTTGGGGTGGCGCAATACTTCCCGCAAGGTGCCGCAGTCGCCGCCGCCGACGATCAACACCCGGCGGGGGTCCGGATGGGTGAACAGCGCCGGATGCGCCATCATCTCGTGGTATAAAAAATTGTCGCGCGCGGTCAGCATGATGTAGCCGTCGATCGCCATCAGCTTGCCGAAGCCCTCGGTGGCGTACACCGCGATTTGCTGGTAGGGGCTGCGAACCGCGTGCAGCTCGCCTTCGAGCTTGAGCGAGAACGCGGAGCCGGTCGCGGGGTGGATTTCGGAAAACCAGGTATGATCGAGCGTCACGGCGAGATCCTAGTGCGAGGAGGGATGGCGATGAACGAGCGTCGGCAGCCGCGGCCGGCCTGGACCGTAGCCCAGGCGCGCGAAGTATACAACACCGCCCGCTGGAGCAACGGCTACTTCGAGATCGACGACGCCGGTCGGGTGCGGGCGCGGTCGCCGCGCTGGCCCCAACATCCGGGCGTCGAGCTGGCGGCGCTGGCCGAGGACGCGCGGGCGGCGGGTTACGGGCCGCCGGTGCTGGTCCGCTTCAGCCACATCCTGCACGACCGGGTCGACGCCTTGACCGACGCCTTTGCCGGCGCCATTGCCGAGCTGAATTATCAGGGCCGGTATACCGCCGTCTATCCGATCAAGGTCAACCAGCAGCGGCGGGTGGTCGGCGAAATCGTCCGTCACGGCGGGGCGCGGGTCGGGCTGGAAGCTGGCAGCAAGCCGGAATTGCTGGCGGTGCTGGGGCTGTCGCAACCCGGCGGGGTGGTGGTGTGCAACGGTTACAAGGATCGCGAATACATCCGGCTGGCGCTGATCGGCCAGCGGCTGGGCCTCAAGGTGTTCATCGTGATCGAAAAGCTGTCCGAACTGGACTGGGTCATCGACGAGGCCGGCCGGCTCGGGGTTGCGCCGCAACTCGGAATGCGGGTGCGCTTGGCCTCCATCGGCGCTGGCAAGTGGCAGAACACCGGCGGCGAGAAATCCAAATTCGGCCTGTCCGCCAGTCAAGTGCTGGAGGCGGTGCGGCGGTTGCGCAAATTGGGGATGCTGGAGCGGCTCGTGCTGTTGCACGCCCATCTCGGCTCACAGATCGCCAACATTCACGACATCCGGCGCGGCTTGCAAGAGGTGGGGCGCTACTACGCCGACATCTGGCGGCTGGGCGCGCGGCTGCGTTGGGTGGATGTCGGCGGCGGCTTGGGGGTGGATTACGAGGGCACGGGCTCGCGCGGCGAGTGTTCGATGAACTACAGCGCGCGCGAGTACGCCAACACGGTCATTCAGACGCTGTGGAACATCTGCAGCGAGGCGAATTTGCCCCATCCGGAGGTGTTCAGCGAATCGGGGCGCGCGCTGACTGCCCATCACGCCGTGCTGATTACCGAAGTCATCGACCGCGAACCCTCGCCCGGTGGCCCATCGCCGCTCGCGCCAAACGCCGGCGACCCTTTGGTGCTGCACGATCTTTGGAGAATCTATCAAACCGCAGCGCGCGGCTCGGCGGTGGAGGCGTACCACGCCGCCGCTCACTGGCTGGCGGAAGCGCGGGATTTATACTTGCATGGCGTCTTCCGCTTGGAGCAGCGCGCCCGCGCCGAACAGCTTTATTTCGCCATCGGGCAAAAACTGCGGCCGCTGCTCAACCCGGTCGTCCGCGCTCACCGCGAGTTGCTGGACGAACTGAACGACAAGCTGGCCGAAAAGCTGTTCCTCAATTTTTCAGTGTTTCAATCGACGCCGGATGTTTGGGCGCTGGATCAGATTTTCCCGATCCTGCCGCTGCAAGACTTGAACCGCGCGCCGAGCCGCCGCGCGGTGTTGCAAGATCTCACCTGCGATTCCGACGGCTGTATCGAGCGTTACGTGGATGGCGAAGGGGTGGAAACCACCTTGCCGCTGCCGCCCGCTCCGGCCGGCCGGCCCGAGCTGTTGGGAATTTTCCTGGTGGGCGCGTATCAGGAAATTCTCGGCGACATGCACAACCTGTTCGGCGATACCGCCGCGATCAACGTGGAATTGACCGAGGGCGGCGGTCACCGGCTCAGCGAGCCCGCCCGAGGCGATACGGTGGCGGATTTGCTGCGCTATGTGCGTTTTGAGCCGGATGCGTTGCGGGCGGCCTATCGCGAGAAAATCGAAGCCGCCGCGCTCGATCGAGAGCAGGGCGAGCGCTATTTACAGGCGTTGGAAAACGGCTTGGGCGGTTATACCTATCTGGAGCTTGACGGACGCGGGCCGAGCGCGCTGGCCGACGGCTGAAGTCGTCGGTTCGCGGCGCGCCTCGGGTCGGGGTCGCGGTCAGCTTTCTTCCGGCAGCGGCAGCACCGCGCACAGGTTTTCCAGTTCCGCCATGCTGGCATGAACCTGTCCCACCGCCGTCAGCGCCTGCTCGCGGGTGAGGCCGAGCGTGAACATGGCCAGCGCCGGGAGCCGGTTGTTGTGTTCCTCTCCCAAGCCGACGTAATGCAGCAAGCGATTGGCGATCAATACCAGATTCGAGTAAGCGGCGTGCGGGTGGGTGCTGTCTTCGCCGTGATGCCAGCGCACCGCCGAATAGACTTCCTCGGGCAGATTCCAGGATTGCATCAGCCAAGCGCCGATATGCTCGTGATCGACGCCCATCACGTGGCGCTCGGCATCGTTAATCGGCACTTGCCGGTTCACGGTCAGGAACCGGTTGAGCAGGTAGAAGCGGGCCGGCAGCACCTGCGCCAGCACCAGATAACCGAAATCGTGCAAGAGCCCGCTAAGATAAGCCAGCCCCGGATTCACCCCGAGCGGTTCGGGCAGGAGCTTGACCAATTCGCCGACCAGGGTGGCGCAGTAGATGCTGTGCTGCCAAACCGCCTGCAAGCCGACCGGACCGCCCACCGGCATGCGGAAGGTTTGCGCCATGCTGGAGCCGATCAACAGGGCCAAAGCTTTTTCCGGACCCAGTACCCGCTCGACGGCGGTCGCGAGCGAGTCCACCGCGCCGTTGAAGCCGTGCAGCGGGGCGCGCGCCCAGTACACGAGTTGAGCGGCGCGGCTGGCGTCCTGTTCGGCGAGACGGAGCACCTCCTGAATCGAGCGCGCGGGATCGGCTTGCAGCGCCAACAGCTCTTGAACGGTCTTCGGCACGGCCGGCAATTCGGTGATCGATTCCAACCCGGCCCGGGCCGGCGTCGGGGTGTAGCGGTTGGTCAGGCTGGTGAGGTTTTGCGGGGTCAGGGTTTGTTGGTTGGTGAGGAAGTCCAGATCCTCGGCCGGAATCGAGAACTGTCCCCAGCGAGCCTGATCGAGCAGGCTACCGAAGTCTCGGCTGGCCATTCTAATCAGGCTGTCGCCGCTGCCGCTCTCAAAATAGAGCTCCCCCTCGCCGGGCAGGCTGCTATCCACCAGCGCTGGGAGGCCAAAAGCGGCCGGCAGCGGCGGGCGGGAATCGCCCTTGCAGCCCCGTCCCTGAAAAAATTGAAGCGCTTCATTGCCGTACAACGGCTCTGGTTCCAGCTCCCGCAGCTGGCACAGTAATGAGAAATCCAGAATATGGCTGTAAGGCAGTATCGCCATCAACAGGCCGTTGGCGTCTTGCAGCAAAACGGCGCGAACGATCCGACGGGTCGGGATGTCGAGTTTTTCCCCGACCTGCTCCAGCGCTTCATTAGCCGGATACGGAATCAAGATATAAGGAAACCGCTGTCGGTCCAAATAACTCCGAACGGAGTCGGGAAGGTTCATGACAATACCCCAGGTCACGGAATCTTGAAGCGCGAGGCGTAACGTTCTTATTATAGCTAGAAGATGCCGTTAATGATAAAGCAATATGCATTCTGGGTGTTTAAATCATCCCGTTTGATCGACTGGCCGCGGAGTATAAAAAGCGATGCAGCGTAACATAATAGCGCTGATCGTTATTCGATTTTGATCGCGATAGAGGAATTTCTGTTAACAGATTGAGACGGTTGAGGCGGCCGGGACGCTGGAGCGGATGTCGGCGCGCGGGTGGGTTTCGTCCCGCCGACCGCATTAGTTGCCGTCGGGGTGGTGGCGTTGTGGATCGGGCGGGCGGATTTGGCTCCGGCGGCGGTCGGGGCGGTGAGATGGCGGATCGGAGCCGCTCCAGACTTGTCGACCCCGGTGGTTGCGCCAGTTGCGCTCGCGCGCGGCGGGTTACGCGATGGAGCGTTGGCCGTGGCGCGGCCGGTTGGATTGGCGGTGTCGGCTTTCGAAACCGGCTGCTTTGATGGAGCGGGTTTGTTGTTGCCGCTGTTGGCGGTCGCCAGCGCGTTCGCCGATCTGGCGTCCTTTTTCGAGGCGGCTGCTTTGCTTTCTTTCGAGGCGGTCGTTTTGCCTTCTTTCGAGGTGGTCGCTTTGCTTCCCTTCGGGTTGGCTGAGCTAAGATTCGATGAAGCGGCCTGCTTTTTTTGAGCGCCCGGCTTGGCCGACGGTTCGGGTCCGGATTGCGTGGCGGCCGCGCGAGCGGCGACAGCCGATGGCTTGGCGTGACCGCGCCGCACATCGATTTGGCGCTTGG
>DJIW01000040.1 GCA_002433805.1 Competibacteraceae bacterium UBA6584
TTGCAAAACGTCGAACTGATCGAATTGCAGCGGGAGCGCGAATGCTGCGGCTTCGGCGGCTCGTTTTCGGTCAAGCAGGCCGACATCTCCTCGGCGATGGTCGCCGACAAGGTGGCGGACATCGAACAAACCGGCGCGGCGGCGGTGCTCTCCGGCGATTACGGCTGTCTGATGCATATCGGCGGAGCGCTGAAACACCGCAACAGCCCGATTCCCGCCAAGCATGTCGCCGAATTCTTGCTGGAGCGCACCCAATGACTGAGATCGCGGTCGATTTTCCCAAGAATTTCAAAAAGGCGTTGGGCGACGGGCAACTGCGGCGCAATCTGCGGGCGGCCATGGACACCCTGGGGCTGCGCCGCCGCACGCTGTTTTCCGATCCGGAACTTTTCGAGCAGCTGCGCGCGCGCGGCGACGCCATCCGCCAGCGAGCGCTGCGCCAGTTGCCGGAACTGCTGGAGCGCCTGGAACAAAAATGCACCGAAAACGGGATTCAGGTGCATTGGGCCGAAACTCCGGCGGACGCTAACGCGGTCTTCCTGGAGATCATCCAGCGCCACCACGCCACCCGCGTCATCAAGGGCAAGTCGATGGTGTCGGAGGAGGTGCACCTCAACCATTTCCTGCACGAACGCGGCATCGAGGCGCTGGAAACCGATCTCGGCGAGTACATCATCCAGTTGGAACACGAAACGCCCTCGCACATCATCGTTCCCGCCATCCACAAAAACCGCGATCAAATCGCCAAGCTGTTTCACGAAAAAATCCCCAATACGCCGTACACCGAAGTGGTCGAGGAACTGAACGCCATCGCCCGACAGGTGTTGCGCGAAAAGTTCTTTGCCGGCGAAATCGGCGTCAGCGGGGTCAATTTCGCGGTCGCGGAAACCGGCACGCTGTGTCTGGTGGAAAACGAAGGCAACGGCCGGATGTGCACCACCGCGCCGCCGGTGCACATCGCCATCATGGGCATTGAAAAAGTGGTGGAGCGGCTGGAAGACGTACCGCCACTGCTACGGCTACTGACCGGCTCGGCCACCGGCCAATTGATCACCACTTATTTCAATATGATCAGCTCGCCGCGAAAGCCGGGTGAAAAGGACGGCCCTAAGGAAGTGCATCTGATCTTGCTCGACAACGGTCGCTCCAAGATTTGGGCCGATCCCGAGCTGCGGCACACCTTGAAATGCATCCGCTGCGGCACCTGCTTGAACCATTGTCCGGTCTACACCCGCCTCGGCGGTCACGCTTACGGCTACGTCTATCCCGGCCCCATCGGCTCGATTCTGACCCCGCAAATCGAGGGCTTGAAAAACGCCGGCGCGATGGCCACCGCGTCCACCTTCTGCGGCGCCTGCGAGGAGGTCTGTCCGGTCAAAATTCCGATCACCGATATCCTGCGCCGCTTGCGCACCGAATCCTACGACAAGGACGAAACCCCGAATTCGGTCAAGGAACACGGCTACAAATCGAATGCGACCGAAAACATGACCTGGAAGGGCTGGGCTTTCAGCAACGCGACGCCGTGGATCAACGCGGTCAGCGCCAAGCTGCTGGGACTGGTCGGCCCGCAATTGCCGAAGCTGCCGGCGGTCGGCATCGTCAAGCAGTGGAGCCAATCCCGCGCCCTGCCCTCCTTCGCCACCAAGAGCCTGCATGTACTGGCCAAAGAAAAGGGGATTGCCGATGAGTGACGCTCGCGCCAACATTCTCGCCCGCTTGCGCGCCGCCGCCCGGCCGGTTGTCGGCGACACCGAACCCGACGCGCCGCCGGTCCCGGAACTGAGTCAAGCCGATAAGATCGCGCAACTGAAACAGCGGATGGAAACGATGCACGCCGAGGTGATCGTCACCGACCGGCGGCAGTGGCTGGCGACCTTGAAGGAGGTGTTGCGCAAGCGGCAGCTCAACGGCCTGCTATACGGGCCACAAACGGCCGTCGGCGCGGCGCTGGCGGCTGACTGGGACAGCGATTTGCCGCCGCTGGTCGGTTACGAGCAAAGCGTCGAGGATTGCAAGGAACGGCTGTTTTCCATCGACGCGGGCATCACCTCCACGCAAGGCGGCCTGGCCGATGTCGGCGCGTTGATCCTATGGCCAACAGCAGACGAACCGCGCCTGATGTCGCTGGCCCCGCCGCTGCATATCGCGGTGTTGGAGGCCGATAAGATTCACGAATCCCTGGCGTCCGCCATGCGCCGGGAACGTTGGGCGGAAGGGATGCCGACCAACGCCTTACTGATCTCTGGCCCTTCCAAAACTGCCGACATTGAGCTAGTACTCACCTTTGGGGTGCACGGTCCCAAGGAATTGGTGGTGCTGGTACTGGATGGTTGAGCCTTCCAACCTCAGCTCATACCCCATCCGGCCTCCGACCTCCAATCGGAGGAAGCGGGAGCCACAAGCAATATAAAAACCAGCGTTCCGCCTTGATCGGCGCGCGCACCACCAAAGCGAGGCTGAACCACCGATGTCTCCGACGGCCTACGAAAGTCTGCAACGCGACCTGCAAGGGTTCATTCCCGAATCACGCCTGATCAGTGACCCGCTGCGCACCCTCGCCTACGGCACCGACGGCAGCCTCTACCGGCTCATCCCCAAGCTGGTGGTGCGGGTGGAAAGCGAGGAGGAAATGCGGCGGATTTTGGCGCTGGCCCACCAGCACGCAACGCCGGTCACCTTCCGCGCCGCCGGCACCAGCTTGTCCGGGCAGTCCGTTACCGATTCGGTGCTACTGCAACTGGGCGACGGTTGGCGCGGCTGGAACATCGGCCCGGACGCCGCCACCATCAGCCTGCAACCGGGACTGATCGGCGGTCACGCCAACCGCTATCTCGCCCCCTACCGCCGCAAGATCGGCCCCGATCCCGCCTCGATCAACACCTGTCAGATCGGCGGCATCGCCGCCAACAACGCCAGCGGCATGTGCTGCGGCACCGCCCAAAACAGCTACCAGACGCTGCGATCCATGCGGGTGATGCTGGCCGATGGCGCGGTGCTGGACACCGGCGATCCCGCCAGCCGCAACGCCTTTCGCGCCAGCCACGGCGCATTGCTGGATCGGCTTGATGCACTCGGCCAGCGCACCCGCGCCGATGCGATGCTGGCCGAGCGCATCCGCGCCAAGTTCAAGATCAAAAACACCTGCGGTTACAGCCTCAACGCGCTGGTCGATTACGAAGACCCGTTCGAGATTCTCCAGCATTTGATGATCGGCTCCGAAGGCACGCTGGGTTTCATCGCCGAGATCACCTATCGGACGGTTGAAGAACACAGCCACAAAGCCACCGCCTTGATGATTTTCCCCGACATTCAAACCGCCTGCGAAGCGGTGGCGACCTTGAAAAGCCAGCCGGTGGCAGCGGTGGAACTGATGGATCGCGCCTCGATCCGCTCGGTGGAAGATAAAGCCGGAATGCCGGCTTACTTCAAGACCTTGCCGGAAACCGCCGCCGCGCTGCTAGTGGAAACCCGCGCCATGGACGCGGCCAACCTGAGCGCTCAGGTCGCGGCGATCACGGCCAGCCTGACCGCGACCCCGACTTTGCTGCCGTTTCAGTTCACCGACCGCCCCGAAGAATTCACCCAATTGTGGGCAATCCGTCAGGGTTTGTTTCCCTCGGTCGGCTCGGCGCGGGCGACCGGCACCACCGTCATCATTGAGGATGTCGCGGTGCCGGTGCCGCAACTGGCGGCGATGACCCTGGATTTGCAACGGCTGTTCGACCGGCACGGCTATACCGGCTCGATTATTTTCGGCCACGCGCTGGAAGGCAACCTGCACTTCGTCATCACCCCCAACTTCGCCAACCCGGCGGAAACCGAACGCTATAAAAATTTCATGGACGATGTTTGCAAAATGATCGTCCACCAATACGACGGCTCCCTGAAGGCGGAACACGGCACCGGCCGCAACATCGCCCCGTTCGTCGAACTGGAATGGGGCCAGCAAGCCTATCAACTGATGCGGGAGATCAAGGCGCTGTTCGACCCGCAAAACCTACTCAATCCCGGCGTGATTTTGAACGACGACCCGGAAGCGCATCTAAAAAATATCAAGCCGATGGCAGCGGTCGATCCGCTGGTGGACAAATGCATCGAGTGCGGTTTTTGCGAGCCGAACTGTCCGTCCCGCGCGCTCACCCTATCGCCGCGCCAGCGCATCGCCGGCCTGCGCGAGATAGCGCGGCTGCGGGCGGCGGGCGAGGATGCTGGACGGCTACAAGCGCTCAGCGATTCTTACGAGTATCAGGGCGTGGAGACCTGCGCCGCCGACAGCCTGTGTTCCCTGACCTGCCCGGTCGGCATCAACACCGGGACCATGATGCTGCAACTCCGCGCCCGCGAGCGCGGCGCGCTCGGTAACTGGGTCGGCAATCGGGTGGCCGGTCAGTTTAGCGTGGTCACCGCCGCCACGCGCTGGGGATTGGCTGCCGCCAACCTCTCCCACCGCCTGCTGGGCAGCCACATCCAAGGCGCGATCACCGGCACCTTCCGCAAACTCTCAGGCGACCGGTTGCCGCTGTGGAATCGCTACATGCCATCCGCCAGCGCGCTGCCGGAGATCGAGCCGAACCCGGCCTCCGACCGGCCGCGCGTGGTCTATTTCCCCAGTTGCGCCAGCCGGAACATGGGGCCGGCCAAGGGCGACCCTGAAACTGACGCCTTACCGGTAAAAACCGCCGCACTGCTGCGTAAAGCGGGCTTTGAAGTGATCTTGCCCGACCAGCGGGCGTCGCTCTGCTGCGGCCAACCGTTCGCCAGCAAGGGCTTGCCGGAACAGGCCGAGGCCAAGCAGCGGGAAGTCGAAGGGGCGTTGCGCAAAGCCAGCCGCGACGGTCAAGATCCCATCGTCGTCGATACCAGCCCCTGTTCGCTGCGGCTCAAATACAATCAAACACAATCCGGGCTGAAGCTCTACGACATCACCGAGTTCCTGCACGATGTTGTGCTGGAGCGGCTGACCCTGCGCAAGCTGCCGGAAACCGTGGCGCTACACCCAACATGCAGCACCACCAACATGGGCTTGCAAACCAAGCTTAAGGCCATCGCCGAAGCCTGCGCCGAAAATGTCGTCATTCCCGACCGGGTGTCCTGCTGCGGCTGGGCGGGCGATAAAGGGTTCACCCTCCCGGAACTCAACGCCAGCGCGCTGCGGGATTTAAAGGCGGCGCTGCCGGCGGAGTGCCAGTCCGGCTATTCCACCAGCCGGACCTGCGAAATCGGCTTGTCGCTCCACAGCGGCCGTTACTACCGTTCCATCGTCTATCTGGTGGATCGTTGTTCTCAGCCCAACACCAGCTAGTTTCCTAGCCACTTCAACGCATTACAGGATACCCATGCGGGTGGGTAGGGGATTTTTGCGCCCGCAATTCCGCCGGCAAGGCTTTCAGGAAGAAAAAATATTGGCGTTTAGGTCATCAACCACCAACCGAGGAGTTTTACTCACGATGCCAACCTGGACTCAAGTTTACGCCCCGCTCGGGGGCAGCCTCTGGCTGTCGGCGCTGGTCGCCGCCATTCCGATCATCTTTTTCTTCATCGCCCTCGCCGTGATGCGGATGAAGGGGCACATCGCCGCCCTGATCACCGTGGCGCTCGCCATCGTCGTCGCAGTGGTGATTTATCAAATGCCGGTGTCGATGGCGCTGGCGGCGACCGGTTACGGTTTTCTCTACGGCCTGTGGCCGATCTCCTGGATCATCGTGGCCGCCGTATTTCTCTACAAGCTGACGGTCAAGACCGGCCAATTTGAAATCATCCGCTCGTCGGTGCTCTCCATCACTGGCGACCAACGCCTGCAAATGGTGCTGGTCGGTTTTTGCTTCGGCGCGTTCCTGGAAGGCGCGGCGGGCTTCGGCGCGCCGGTGGCGATCACCGCCGCGCTGCTGGTCGGCCTGGGTTTCAATCCGCTCTACGCCGCCGGATTGTGCTTGATCGCCAACACCGCGCCGGTGGCGTTCGGCGCGTTGGGCATCCCGATCACGGTCGCCGGCAAAGTCACCAGCACCGATCCCTTCCTGATCGGCCAAATGGCGGGCCGGCAACTGCCGCTGTTGTCGCTGTTCGTGCCGTTTTGGCTGGTGTTCATCATGGACGGCTGGCGCGGCGTGCGCGAAACCTGGCCGGCCATTTTCGTGGCGGCGGCGGCCTTCGCCCTGACCCAGTATTACACCTCGAACCACTGGGCTTACGAGCTGCCGGACATCACCTCCGCCCTGGTCAGCCTGGTCGTGTTGACCCTGTTCTTGCGCTTCGTCTGGCAACCCCAACAGGATTTCGCGTTTCAGGGAACCAGCGGCGGCCTTAGCGCCGCCGACCATCGCGCTCAATCGCAATACAGCCTGGGTCAAATTTTGAAAGCGTGGTCGCCGTTCATCGTCTTGACCGTCATGGTGACGATCTGGACGCTGCCCGCCTTCAAGGCGCTGTTTGCCAAGGGCGCGCCGCTGGAATCTTGGGTGATGAGCTTCCACATCCCCGGTCTGGACAAGCAGGTGTTGAAAGACGTGCCCATCGTCAAGGCGGTCACGCCGTATGAGGCCGTTTACAAGTTCGATGTCTTGTCCGCCACCGGCACCTCCATCCTGATGGCGGCCGTGATCAGCGCCTTCATCCTCGGCGTCAACATCAAGACCTTTTTCTCGACCCTCTGGGAAACCTTGGTGGAGCTAGCCCGGCCGATTTTCACCATCGGCCTGGTGCTCGGCTTCGCCTTCATCGCCAACTACTCGGGCGCGTCCTCGACCCTGGGCTTGGCCTTCGCCGCGACCGGCGCGCTGTTCCCGTTCTTCTCGCCCTTCCTGGGTTGGCTCGGCGTGTTCCTGACCGGTTCCGATACCTCCAGCAACGCGCTGTTCGCCAACTTGCAACAGGTGACCGCCCAGCAGATCGGGGTCGATCCGACCTTGACCATCGCGGCCAACACCACCGGCGGCGTTACCGGCAAGATGATCTCGCCGCAGTCCATCGCGGTCGCTTGCGCGGCGACCGGGTTGGTCGGCAAGGAATCCGATCTGTTCCGCTTTACCTTGAAACACAGCCTGTTCTTCGCGGTGATCATCGGCATCATCACCTACATTCAGGCTTATTACCTGCAATGGATGATTCCCACCGCAGCGAACTTGGTGCGTTAAGAGCATCCGGCCCCGGCGGATCGACGGCCGGGGCCGCCAAAAATCGCTTGCCCCGAGCCGTCGGATCGGCGAAATTGACTCCCTGTCACCGCTTGTTGCAACCGTCGATTCTTTCAAACCAAGCTCCCATGGCGACCCGTCCCACAAAGTCCATGCAAGGGCGCGATATCCACGAGCACCACCGCGCCGCCACCACTCTGGAACTGTTTTTCGATCTGGTGTTTGTGGTGGCGATCGCCGCCGCCGCCCGCGAACTGCACCACGCCTTAACCGCGCACCATGTCGCTCAGGGACTGCTGGGATTCGCGCTCGCTTTTTTCGCCATTTGGTGGGCGTGGATGAATTACACCTGGTTCGCGTCCGCCTACGATACCGACGACACCCGCTACCGCCTGACCACCTTGGTGCAGATGTTTGGCGCGCTGATTCTGGCGGTCGGCATTTCCGATTTATTCGCCGATGTCCCCCAATACACGATCGTCGTGGTCGGTTACGCGGTCATGCGGCTGTCGATGGCGGCGCAGTGGTTGCGCGCGGGGCGAGAAGACCTCGCGCATCGCACGACCTGCTATCGCTACGCCGGCGGCATCCTGTTGGTCCAGGCGCTGTGGATTCTGCGTCTGTTCTTGCCGCCAGACTGGCGGGTGGCCTCGTTAGTGCCGTTGATCGCCGCCGAACTGCTGGTTCCGGTCTTCGCCGAGCACAAAGCCCTCACGCCGTGGCACCCGCACCATATCGCCGAGCGTTACGGCTTACTGACCATCATTGTGCTGGGCGAATGCATTCTCGGCGTCACCAACGCGATCAACAATATCTTGCAAGCGCAGGGCTGGTCGCTCGATCTGTTCCTGCTCGGCTTCGGCGTCACGGCTCTGGTGTTCGCGCTGTGGTGGTTGTATTTCGAAATGCCCTGGGGCGAGGTGCTCGCCCGCCAGCGCAATCGCAGCGTGGGGTTTTTGTTCGGCTACGGCCATTATCTGATCTTTGCCTCGCTGGCCGGTTTGGGAGCCTGTCTGGAAGTGGTGGCCGACGTGGTGAAACTCGGGCATGAAGCGCGCGTCTCCGGCCATGGCGCGGAAGTGGCGCATGGCGTTTCGCCCTTGTTCGGCATCGGCGCGGTCGCCATTGCGGTCGCGGTTTATCTGAGCTGCATCGCCCTGATGCGAGCCCGCGCGATCGATCAAAATTCGAGGATTTTCACCGTGCTGGCGGGAGCGCTGGTCTTTTTGCTGGCGGCGGTCGCCGCCGTGGCCTCAGGCATTCCGCTAGCCTGGGCGCTACTTTTAACCATCGCCTCGCCGGTGCTCATGATCGGGATTTGCCCGAACGCCCTGACCTCGGCGAACGCTCGCGGTTAGCGCGCATCGGTCGCGCCGGCGCACGACCGACGCGACCTTCCATCAACGCCCCAGCCGTCCGAACCGGCCGCTGTTGAAATCCTGGATAGCCTGAACGATCTCCTGCTGGCTGTTCATCACGAACGGGCCGTAGCCGACGACGGGCTCAGCCAAGGGTTCGCCGGCGAGCAGCAGCACCTTGGCATCGGTCTCGGCCGCGACCGCGACCGTCTCGCCCGCGCGATCCAGCGTCACCAGTTGCGCCTTACCCGCGTCTGCCTCGCCGTTGACGCGAACCTTGCCGTCCAGCACGACCAGCGCGGTCGTCCAGCCATCCGGCAGCTTGAATTCCGCCGCCTTCCCCGCCTTGAGCCTCAAATCCCAGACGTTCAGTGGGCTGAACGTACGGGCTGGGCCGGTTCGACCCTCGTAGACCCCGGCGATCACCCGCACCGCACCCGCGTTGTCCGGCAAGGTCACGGCGGGAATATCGCCGTTGACGATGCCCTGATAGCCGGGCGGGTCCAGCTTGTGCCGGGCGGGCAAATTGACCCACAGCTGCACCATTTCAAACGGTCCGCCGGAACGCGAGTAGGCTTCGGAATGAAACTCCTCGTGCAGGATACCGCCCGCCGCCGTCATCCACTGCACGTCGCCGGGACCGATCACCCCGCCTTGACCGGTGGAATCGCGATGCGCCACCTCGCCGTCGTAAACGATGGTCACGGTCTCGAAACCCCGGTGCGGGTGCTCGCCCACCCCGCGCGGCGGGCCGTCGTTCGGTTCGAAGGTGGTCGGGGCCGCGTAGTCGAGCAATAAAAACGGGCTGAGCAGCTTGCCGAGGCCGTTGTAATCGAACATCGAATGCACCCGGAAACCGTTGCCGACCCAATGCGGATGAGGGGCCTTGTAAACCCCGATCACTTTTTTCATGGCCGTCTCCTGAAGTTGCCGAGCCGCTATGGACTCTGTTGACGGACAGTTTAATCTCAGGACAATCTCAGCAGAAGCCGCTAAAATTAACCCTCATCGTTCCATTTTAAGAACGATTAAACCCCATGCAAGACTTGAACGATCTTTACTACTACGCGCGCGTCGTCGAACACGGCGGTTTCTCGACCGCCGGCCGCGCGCTCGGCATCCCCAAATCCAAACTGAGCCGCCGGATCGCTCTTCTGGAGCACCGGCTGGGCGTGCGCTTGCTCCAACGTTCGACCCGGCGTTTTGCGGTGACCGAGATCGGGCAACTCTATTACGAACGCTGCAAGGCGATGCTGGTCGAGGCGGACGCGGCCCAGGAGGCGATCGCCGCCGCCCAGGTGGAGCCGTGCGGCAGCGTGCGGATGAGCTGTCCGGTGGCGCTGTTGCAGGCCCAGGTCGGCGCGATGCTGGCCGATTTTTTGGCGGCGTATCCGCGCGTCGTCTTGCATCTGGAAGCGACCAACCGCCGGGTCGATCCCATCGGTGAAGGCATCGACCTGGCCTTGCGAGTCCGTCCGCCGCCGCTGGAGGACAGCGACTTGGTGTCGCGGATCTTGGCCCAGCGCGGCCAAGCCTTGGTCGCCAGCCCCGAGCTCTTGACCCGCCGAGGATTACCGCAATCGCCGACCGAGCTGGCGAGTTGGCCGAGTTTGGCCTTGGGCGCGCCCCAACAGGAGCACGCTTGGACGTTGTTTGGACCAGCGGGCGCGCAAGCCATCGTGAGCCACGCGCCGCGCTTGATCACCCGCGACATGATCGCGTTGCGCGCGGCCGCCGAGGCGGGCGTCGGGATTGTACAGTTGCCGACGATGATGGTTCGCGCCGAGCTGGCGCAAGGGACCTTGGTTCGCGTGCTGCCGGGCTGGTCGCCCCAACGTGAGATCGTCCACGCCGTTTACCCGTCGCGTCGCGGCCTGCTATCGTCGGTGCGCGCCTTGATCGACGATTTGGTCCGACGCTTCAAGGCGCTGGCGGAGGATTGAGGGCAACCGCGACCGGCGTGGCGCGAGCGCGGCTGAATGAGCGACCGCGCCCCGCCGGTGCTAAAAGCGAGTCCAACTTGCCTCGGCCGATTACAGCCGCCCGATGATGTCGTCCGCCATCTGTCGGGTAGTCAGCTTCCCGCCGAGATCGGCGGTGCGCGCCCCGGCGGTGATCGTTTCATCCACGGCTTTTTCGATGGCGGCGGCTTCCGCCTCCAAATCCAGCGAATGGCGCAGCAGCATCGCGCACGACAAAATCATCCCGATGGGATTGGCGATGCCCTTGCCGGCGATGTCCGGGGCCGAACCGTGAATCGGTTCGTACAAGCCGACCCGGCCCGCGCCCAGGCTGGCGGAAGGCAGCATTCCCATCGACCCCGCCAGCACCGACGCCTCGTCGGTGAGGATGTCGCCGAACATGTTCTCGGTCACGACCACGTCCATCCAGGCCGGGCCGGTGATCAAGCGCATGGCGGCGGTATCCACCAAGACGTGCTCCAGCTCCACGGCTGGATGATCCTGGCCGACCCGCACCGCGATCTGCCGCCACAGCCTTGAGGATTCGAGCACGTTGGCTTTATCCACCGAAGTCACTTTCTTTTTGCGGCCCTGGGCCAGCTTGAACGCCAGCTCCATCACCCGGCGGATTTCATAATCGTAATATTCCAAGGTATCGACGGCGCGCTCGCGGCCGTCCTTGCTGTCTCGTCCCTTGGGCCAGCCGAAATACAAGCCGCCGGTCAGTTCGCGGATCACCAGAATATCGACCCCTTTCAACTTTTCCGGCTTGAGCGGCGAGGAGTCGATCAGGGCGGGATGCACCTTGACCGGCCGCAGGTTGGCGAACACGCCCAAACCCTTGCGCAAGGCCAGCAGGCCCCGCTCCGGACGGTCCTTGGCGTTCGGATCGTCCCATTTCGGCCCCCCGACCGCCCCCAGCACCACCGCGTCGGCCGCCTGACAATCGGCCAGCGTTTCATCGGTCAACGAGGAGCCGAACCGATCGATGGAACAACCGCCCATCAGCCGTTCCCGGTAATTCCACTCGTGCTTGAATTTCCCGGCAACCGCATCCAGCACGCGGACGGCCTCGGCGACCACTTCCGGTCCGATGCCGTCGCCGGGGAGTAAGACGATGTTCGCTTTCATGAGTTATTCCTGAAGGATGCGCGGCGAGCGCGCTCCGATCAATGGATTCAATGGGCGACCGACAAGCCGTATTCAACCGCGTCGACCAGCGCTTGCCAGGAAGCCTCGATGATGTTGGCGCTGGCCCCGACCGTGCTCCACATCCGAGTGGTATTGCGGGTGTCGATCAACACGCGGGTGATGGCTTCGGTGCCATCCTGCCCGTCCAGAATGCGGACCTTGTAATCGGCGAGATGGAAGGAGGCGATTTGCGGAAAGTCGTCCAATAGCGCCTTGCGCAAGGCGATGTCGAGCGCGTTCACCGGACCGTTGCCCTCGGCGGCGGTGTGCATCACTTTCGCGCCCACCTTCACCTTGACCATGGCCTCGGCGAAGATGCCGCGCCCCTGGCGATGTTCGACGTTGACCAGAAAATCGATCAGTTCGAACAACGGCCGGTAATCGGGCTGCTGGCGCTTGAGCATCATCGCGACCGAGGCTTCGGCGGCCTCGAAGGAAAAGCCGCGCGCTTCTAGATCTTTCACATCGTTGAGCACCCCGACCACCCCGGCCGCGTCGCTGACATCGACCCCGTGCTCCTCGGCCTTGCTGAGGATATTGGCCCGGCCCGACAGCGCGGAAACCACCACCCGCATCTTGTTGCCGACCTGCTCCGGCGCGACGTGCTGGTAGGACTGCTCGCAGCGGCGCATGGCCGCCACATGCACGCCGCCTTTGTGGGCGAAAGCGCTCTTGCCGACGTAGGGCAGATGGTCGTTGGGGGTGACGTTGGCGACTTCGTCCACCACGTGCGAAAGTTCGTAGAGCTTTTGCACGCCGCCTTCCGGCAAGCACCGGCGGCCCATCTTCAATTCCAGATTGGCCATGACCGAACACAGATTGGCGTTGCCGCAGCGCTCGCCGACACCGTTGATGGTGCCCTGAACTTGAATGGCCCCCTGGCGCACGGCCGTCAGCGCGTTAACCACCGCGCATTCGCCGTCGTTGTGGGTGTGAATGCCGAACGGGTGCTGGATCGCGTCCTTCATTTCGCGGACGATGGTTTCCACGTCCCAGGGCAGGCTGCCGCCGTTGGTGTCGCAGAGCACCACCGTCTCGGCCCCGCCCCGAATCGCCGCCTTCAGGGTTTCCAGCGCGTAGGACGGATCGGCTTGATAACCGTCGAAAAAATGCTCGGCGTCGTAAATGACCCGGCGGCCGGCGGCCCGAAGATACGCGATGGATTGCTCGATGATCCGCAGGTTGTCATCCAGCGTGGTCAGCAGCACCTCGGTGACGTGCAGGTTCCAGGTCTTGCCGAACAGGGTGCAAACCGGCGTTTGCGCGGCGATCAACGCCTGAATGTTGGCGTCATCCTCCGGGCCGCCTTTGACCCGGCAGGTCGAGCCGAAGGCGGCGATCAGCGCAGTCTTCCATTCCAGATCGCGGGCGCGCTCGAAAAACTCGGCGTCCTTGGGATTGGAGCCGGGCCAGCCGCCCTCGATGAAGGCCACGCCCAGATCGTCCAGCCGTTGGGCCACTCGGATCTTGTCGTGGCCCGACAGGGTAAACCCTTCGCTCTGGGTTCCATCGCGCAGGGTGGTATCGTAAATTTGAATGAGTGACATAGAGTTATCTTAGAGATTCAAAGGCTAAAACTTTTTTCTCGACGTTTGAGGCGGAGTTTCGACCGCGCGCCGCATCAGGCAGCGCGGGTTTGTTCAAGTAGCGGACGATGGGAGCATCGGGCCATCAGGAAATCCGACGAACAAAGCTAGCGCGACGGTACGAATAGGATTTTCCCACAGTTTCACCAAAAGGACAGCAGGGTTTGTCACGCTCTCACGGCTGAAGCCTTGGAGGCGGCTCAACATTGCCCCAACGCCGCCACGGCCAAAACCTGCGGCGGCGGTTGCGCGGGCGATTTGAATCGCGCGATCAGCGCGCGCGCCTTGTCGCGGACGACGGACTTTTTCTTCGCCGCCGCCAGGCTTTCCAGCGCCTGACGGGCGGCCGGGTCGTGCGGGGCGCGGCCGGTTTCCTCCAAAACGCCGGCCAGCCGATCCAACAGCAAGGACTGTTTCCTCGGCGAGAATCCGTCCATTGCGTCCGCCACCACCCGCTCCAGGGCCAGCCCTACCGTCGCCTGCCCCGCCGCCCCGGTGGCGCAGAGCGAGGCCAAGGCTTGATCGAGCGGCGCGAATCCGGGTTCCGTGTCCTTGATCCGACCGACTAACGCTCCGGCAAGATCCGCGGGCGTGACGCGACCGTCTTGCAGCCCTTGCGCCAGCAGATCGACCCCGCTTTCCCGCTGGATCGGTTGCGCCGCCAGCAGCATCCGCGTCAGCGGGGCCAAATGCGGGCGAATATCCACCTGCGGCCGCCTGCCTTGCATCAAGAGACTCAGGGTCGATTCGCGGTAGAAATCGTCTCGACGTCCCTGACGGCACAATCCGGCCTCGAACAGGCGCTGCGCCAGTGGCGGGAACCGAAACGCCTGATCCGCGATCAGCTCGGGCGTCGCGAGATAACGGGTGTTCGCCAACAGATAAGGCCACAGGCAAGGATGCGCGGTATCTTGATTGAGCGGCGAAGGAAACGCGGCGGAGAAGTGGCCCAGCAAGGACTCCGTCACGGGCTGGGGCGCGAACAGCAATTCCGCCAGCAGCGCGGCGTTCAGTTGCGACTCGTGAAACATCCGGCTGAACCAACCGCGCGCCGAGGATAGCCGCTCCAGCAAGCGGGGAGCGCGTCCGGCGATCCCTGCGTCACTCAAACCGAAACGACACCGCAAGGCCGCGCCGAACAGGCGGAATGTCGCGTTTTCGACCGAATCGGGATCGTGTCGAAAAATCTTGGCCTTGAAGGCCGCTACCAAGCCGCCATCGCCGGAATCGCTGAAGAGGGCATGGAATAACGGTTCGGTCGGCGGTCGTTGGTCGAAGCGTTGCAGCAGCCGTTCGAGCGGGGCACGCGCTTCCGCCTCCGGGGCCAAGGCCAGCTTCAGGCTGTCGGCTATTACCGTATCGAGTGGGCTGATGCGGGGCGCGAGTTTTTCCCAGGCGTCGGCCCGCTGCTCGGGCAGCGCT
>DJIW01000009.1 GCA_002433805.1 Competibacteraceae bacterium UBA6584
CAACAAGCGGCGCGGGTCAAGTCTCGCTGTGCGGCAGGGGGGTAAACCTTGAGGCGCAGGGAGGAGTGAAGTTCACGCTGTGTCGCAAGCCGCCGCCGTAGCGCCACCTTATGAGATACACCAACTTCGATCTTTGGATCGATGCCGGGGTTGACGGCCGCTACCCGGTGCGGGCGGCCTCGCCGCTGGGCGAGGTTCGAGGAAGTGTGTCGCTCGACCCGCGCCGCGAGTTTTTGCAACAGATCCAGCAGCGGTTAGACCAGCGTCAGATCGATCAAGCGGATCTCATCGCGTTCGGTCGCCAGCTCTACCAGCTGCTTTTTACCGGCGATGTCGAGCGGTTGTTCGAACGGTCGGCGGGGCAGTCCTGGAACCACCGCTCGGAACAAGGGATTCGGATTCGCCTGCGGATCGAAGCGCCCGAACTCATCGTGCTGCCGTGGGAATTTCTCTACTGCCCGCGTCGGGAGCGCTTCCTGGGAACCTCCATTCAATGTCCGGTGGTCCGTTATTTGGAGATTTTCGAGCCGATCGACCATCTGGAGGCGATGTTGCCCCTCAGGATGCTCGTTGCGATCCCCGACAGCGCCGAACTCGACGCGGCTCGCGAAAAATCCAATCTGATCCGGACGCTGGAAGGATTGGAGCAGCAGGTCCAGATCGCGATTCTCGAAGGAACGGTCACTCTGAACCGTCTCAGCGATGCGTTGTTGGAACAGCCTTTTCACGGATTTCACTTCATCGGACATGGCGGCTTCGAACACGATCGCGCTTTCCTTCAGTTAAATAGCGAGCAAGGCGACGCCGAATGGATCGCTGATGATCGATTGGTGAGTCTGTTCGCCAACCATCCCACCCTAAAACTGGTTTTTTTAAATTCCTGCCAAGGCGCGCAAACCTCCCTGACAGCCCCGTTGGCCGGGCTGGCCCATCGGCTGATCAAGCAGGGGGTGCCGGCGGTGGTGGCGATGCAGTACGCCGTTTATGACGATGCGGCCGTTTTATTCAGCCGGGAGTTCTACCAGGCGCTGTTCAAGGGTCAGGCGCGCGGTCGCGTCGAATTCGCGGTCAGCCACGCCAGGAACCGCTTGCTGGGAGAATTCCCCGGCGAGCGTGATATCGGCGCGCCGGTGCTGTTCATGCGCGCCAGCGAGGGCTTGTTATTCAATGTGGCGGCCGGCGACCGGCTGGCGGATTTACCGCTTGCGAGGGGAGCGTATCACCGCTCCGAAGCCGCCAAGAACGCCTATCGGGACAATATCGAGAAACTGCAACAGAAATGTCAGGAGACCGCGAGTCCAGTCTTTAAAACGGCTTTGGAGCAGCAGACGGCCGAGTTGTCCAGACTCGAACGAAAGCTCGGCTACCGCCAGATCGTCGTGATCGTGGCGGCGGCGGCTTCGCTGCTGATTTTTCTGTTTTTCTGGATCCGGCTTTTCGATTTTCTGCCGCCGGCCTTCAGAATCGAGAGCTACGCCGTGTGGCTGGCGGGAGCTTGGTCCAGCAGGCAAAGCGGCGGCTCGGTCGTCGTCGTCGCGATCACCGATCAGACCGAGCAGGCGCTCGGCAAGCCCTTCGGTCGGGATTGGCGGCGCGAGCACGCGCTCGTTTTGGATCGCCTCGCCAAAGCCGGAGCGAAAGTGATCGCCTTCGATCTGTATTTCGAGGAACCGAGCGCCCAGGATCGGGAGTTCATCAGCGCGGTCGAAGACGCGCGCCGTCGTGGCGCAACCGTCATCGCGGGTTTTCGCCGGCTCGATGGCGGAACGCCGAATTTGTCGCCATCCTTCAAACGGGCGGGCGTCAAGCCCGGCCTGCTGTGCATCGGAAAAAAGTGGGGCCTATCGCAAACCGCGCCCTTGCTGGTGCTGCCGCAAAGCCGGCCGGCGCTATTTTCGCTCGCGCTGGAAGCGAGCGCCGCCTTCCAGGGCCGCGAAGTCGTCTTTGATCGGGGTCTGCAAGAGCTCGATCTGCTCGATCCGGCGACCCGGCAAATTGTTGATCGAGCGGTCGTTTCCAGCATCGAGCAGGTCAAATGGGAACAAGCGGGCTGTCCCGCCATCGGCAAGCAGGATCGAGTCGCCAGTCTCATCATCGATCCCGCGTTCGTGGCGGGGTTTGACCCCGCTCAGGCGAAATACGCCTATGAGGCGATTTTTAAAGCTTCGGACCGGACCCTGGCGGATCGCTTCGAAAATAAACTCGTTTTGATAGGAGTCGAGCGTAACGACGAGCGGTTTCCGGTGGTGCATGGATGGACGGCCGTGGAACGCTACGGCGTTGAGTTACACGCCATTGCGATTGACTCACTGCTCGCAAAACGCTCGATAAAACTGCTGGAGGGTTGGGGACAATTTTTTGCGCTGATGGGGATGGGTCTGTCGGGCGGTTTGCTGAATCTGACGGTAGGGCGGCAATCGAGATTAGTCCGGGCCGGCGGGTTGACCGGTGTTTTTCTGAGTTATTGCGCGCTCGCAAGCTATCTTTTTCAGGCTTATCTTATCGTGTTGAATATGCTCTACCCGTTATTGGCTTTTGGCGTTTCCTACTGGATGGCTGGAAAGATTGGCAAGAGATGGTTTTAGATGAACGCAATGCATCATGTCCCGTGCTCCGGTTCTCTCATCAGCGATTTGCGAATTCCGCCGCGCCGTCTGGTACTGCTGGTTTTCGGCTGGCTCGGTTGCGCGGCGCTGGCGTTCGCCCTGGACGGCGCGCCTTCGCCGATTCTATATGGGATCTTGGCGGTCGATCAGTCCTCGTACGGCGCGACTTATCGCTTGGCTAATGCTGAAGAATGGCGTCAGATTCGAGTCATGCGCCGGGGGGTTCGGGTGAGCGCCACGCCCAACATGCAGTTGCTGATAGGCGATCGAATTCGAACAGGGCCGAAGTATGCGGTGACGCTTCGCTTTCCAAACGGCTCGGAACTGTATCTAAAACCCGATAGTTTGATTCGAATTGGCTCGGTTTTCGCCTTTTTCGGAGAAATGTTCGTCAGGGTGAGGGGCGCGTTTCAAGTGGATACGGAATTCGTGACGGCCGGCGCTGAAGGAACGGAGTGGGTGATGAAAGTCAGCGAGAACGGCGATATAGAGTGCACGATATTGGAAGGTCGGGTTCGGATGGTTTCCAAGCAAAACTATTGGGCGCCTTTGTCGGTGCCGCCAAACCAACGGTATGTGACGCATGGATTGAAAGACGCCGAAATGAAGCCGGCATCATCAAAGGAACTGGACGCGATGAAGCAGTGGATCGAGCAAATGGATCGCGTGCTCCAAAACGACCCCTATCCCACGACGCCTGATGCTCGAGATCCTGTCCTGTTTCCGGGAGCGCGTTTTTATTTCGCGCCCCCGCGTCGCGAAACGGAGCCCGGATGGAAAGAAGAAACGCCAAGCCGGCTTAAGTCGGATCGCAACGATCGCCCGAACCCTTATTGATGGCTGACGTAACGTCCATGCGGACGGATCCGCGCGATGGCGGCGTCCCTCAACTATCCGAGCAATCCAGGATGAAGCAAGTAGCTATGCGTGATAGCGAGCGGATCAATCAAGCGGAAATTCAAGCTGAACTGATCGGGACTTTATTCAGATCGGTTCCGGTCTCGATTATCGTTCATCTGGTTTTAAGCACTCTCTTGGTCTGCGCGTTATGGGAGACGGCGGCACGGGGAGAGTTGTCGGTTTGGCTGGCGACGCTGTATGGGTTGGCGGGGGTGCGCTGGTGGGTGATGCGCGCCTACCAGCGGGCGCGGCCCGCTGTGGAGGCAACGCCTTACTGGGGTCGGATCGCGGTCGCTTTATCCTGGAGTTTTGGGTTGCTGTGGGCGGCGGCGCCGATTTTTTTTCTAGATCCCAACCAGCCGGCGAACCTCATGATCATCACGGTCATCGTGGTGGTGTTAAACGCCCAGGGGCTGATGGCGGTGGTGTCTTATCCACCCGCGTATCTGGCCTCGGCGCTGGTCTTGCTGTCGCTGGCGGTGGTGTTGATCGCGCGGGCCGAGACCTTGGGCGCGCAGGTGGCTTTATTGGTCGGCTTGAATCTGGCGGCGAGCTTATTTTATGCCCGCAACGTCTACAAAACCTTGAATCGTTCCTTGCAGCTAAGCTTTGAAAACACGGCGCTGCGCCGGGAATCGGAAGAAAAATCCGCCTTGCTGGAGACGACCCTGCAAAATATCCAACAGGGTATCAGCCTGATCGACCGAGATGATCGGTTGCGGATGTGGAACCAGCACTTTTTAAGCTTGCTCGGGTTGAACGACCGGGCCGCCTACGCCGGCCAGCCGCTGGGTGAGGTGTTGAACGCCGCCGATCCGCCGATAGCACTGACTGGATCGGGCGCGATGGAGCACCGGCGCGCGGATGGCGCGATCATCGAAATCCTGCAAACGGACATGCCCGACGGTCGCCGGATTCTGACCTATACCGACATCAGCGAACTCAAGCGACGCGAGGAAATACTGGATACGGCCCGACAGGGGGCGGAAAAGGCCAATGCCGCAAAAACTCGGTTTCTCGCGACCGCCAGTCACGACTTGCGTCAACCGATTCACGCGCTGGGCCTGTTTTTCGCCAATTTGGCGGACGGCGTCCGCAACGTGGAAACCGAACCGCTGATCCGCCAGATCGAGGAATCCATCGAAGCCATCGACGGCATGCTCAACGCCTTGTTGGATATTTCCAAATTGGACGCCGGCGTGATCCGACCTCATATAGGCGCCGTGGCCTTGGCTGACTTGTTCAAACGGCTGGAAAACGAGTATCAGCCGCTGGCTCGCGAAACCGCTAACAGCTTGCGGGCGCGGCCCAGCCGGGCCATCGTGAAAACGGATTTGGCCATGTTGGAGCGGATTTTGAGGAATTTGTTGACTAACGCTTTGCGGTATACCAGCAACGGCCGCATTCTGCTCGGCGCGCGCCGGCGCGGCAACAAATTGCATGTCGAGGTTCACGACACCGGTCCCGGAATTCCGGATGACCAGTTGGATAGCGTTTTTCTGGAGTTTTATCAGTTGGGTAACCCGGCGCGGGACCGACATCGGGGCATAGGTTTGGGCCTGGGGTTGGCCATCGTCAAGCGGCTGGCTACCTTGTTGGGGCATCCCATCACGGTCCGCTCGCGCCTGGGTCATGGCTCCTGCTTTACCGTCGTTCTGCCCTTGGCCGAGAAGTCCGCGTATTCGCCCTTGCCGGTCTCGGCGGCGCTTTCCGGTCGGGAGCTGCAAAACCGCCGGGTGCTGGTGTTGGACGATGATAGCGCGGTGTTGGAAGCGATGAGCGGCTTGCTGGGACGTTGGGGTTGCGCGGTCATCAAGTCCATTTCGCTGGCTGAAGCACAGG
>DJIW01000007.1:0-48152 GCA_002433805.1 Competibacteraceae bacterium UBA6584
CATGTGTCGTTCTACAAAGTGGGCTATTTTTAGCAGGTGGATAATAAAAATTAATAAATTAACAAGATAAATGGCGGTGGAAACAGACCTCGCTCTTCTAGAAAGCCCCTGGTTGGAACTCGCCCCGGATGCCATGATCGTGGTGGACCCATCCGGTCGGCTGGCCCGAGTCAACGCCTTGGCCGAACACTTGTTCGGCTATCCGCCGGGGACGCTGGCGGGCCGCCCGCTGGAGGAACTGATTCCGACTCGGTTGCGCGAGCGCCACCGCCATCATTTCAAACGCTATAGCGTTCAGCCGTACTTCCGGTTGACCGGAGCCGGCGTCAGCCTTTGGGCTTTGCGGCGGGACGGCAGCGAGTTTTCGGCGGAAATCAGCCTCAATCCCCTGCACACCCGGTCTGGAATCTTCACGGTGGCGATGATTCGCGACGTGAGCGAGCACGGACGGGCGCGTCAGGCGCTGGAACGCACCGCCACCGATCTGGAACAGCAACTGCTGGAGCGCAACGCCGCGCTGCTGGAAGTGAATGCCGAACTTCGCCAACAGATCCGCGAGCGAATCCAAACCGAAATCGCCTTGCGGGAGGCGGAGGCGGAATACCGCCAGCTGGTCGAGAATCAGCCGGATCTGATCTGTCGGTTTCTGCCGGATACCACCCTGACGTTCGTCAACGCGGCCTACGCCCAATTTTTCGGAAAGACCGCCCAGGAACTGATCGGCCAGCGGTTTATCGCGTTTCTCAGCGCGACCGAGCAGGCGGCGGTGGAGGCGCAACTGGCGGCGTTCGCGCTGGCGGCGCCGTCGCGGCAATACGAACATCAAACGCTGAGGGCCGACGGCGCGGCGCGCTGGCATCTGTGGCACGACTTCGCGCTGTTTGACGAGCGCGGCAAGGTCACCCACTTTCAGTCGGTCGGCGTGGACATCACCTCGCGCAAGCAGGCCGAGGAAGCCTTGTTCGAGGAAAAGGAACGGGCGCAGGTGACCTTGCATTCGATCGGCGACGCGGTGATCACCACGGATCGAGCCTCCATCGTTCAGTACTTGAATCCGGTGGCGGAGGCGCTCACCGGCTGGCCCAGCGCCGAAGCCCGAGGCCGCCCGTTAAGCGAGGTATTCAACATCATCGACGAACAGAGCCGCGAAGCCGCGCCCGATCCGGTGGCCCGCTGTCTCCAGCAAGGCCGGATCGTCGGCTTGGCCAATCACACTATCCTCATCAGCCGCAGCGGCAAGGAATACGACATCGATGACTCCGCCGCGCCCATTCGCGGCTGGGACGGACAGGTCTTGGGCGCGGTGTTGGTGTTCCACGATATTACCGCAAGCCGCCAGTTGGCCCGGCAATTGGCGCATGACGCCACTCACGATCCCTTGACCGGCTTGGTCAATCGCGCCGAATTCGAAAAGCGGCTGGAGCGCGCCTTAAGCAGCGCTCAGCATTACGGCGCGCGCCACGCGCTCTGTTATCTGGATTTGGACCAGTTCAAGCGCGTCAACGATCTGGCCGGCCATGCGGCGGGAGACGAATTACTCAAACAAGTCAATAGCCTGCTAGCCGGCATGTTTCGCGAACGCGATACCTTGGCGCGGATCGGCGGTGACGAATTCGGGTTGTTGCTGGACAACTGCCCGGTCGATCGGGCGTACATCATCGCCGAGGCGGTGGTCGGCGCGGTCCGCGATTATCGGTTCCATTGGGAAGGGAATACTTACCAGATCGGCGTCAGCATCGGTTTGGTGCCGATCACGGCGCAAGCGACCAGCACCGCCGAACTGCTGGCTCAGGCCGATATCGCCTGCTACGCGGCCAAGGGATTGGGCCGCAATCAAGTCCACATTTACCAGCAGGCGGACCGCGAATCCTCGCTGCGTCACAGCGAAACGCTGGGAGCGGCCGGCTTGCGGGACGCGCTGGAGAAAAACCGGTTTCGGCTGTATTACCAGCCGATCGTCTCTTTGAGCGAGCGAGAACAGCCGCGGCGCTACGAGGTGTTGTTGCGCGTGGCGCAACAACCGCATTCAAATCAAGACGGCGGTCTGGTCTTGCCGGCGACGTTTATTCCGGCGGCCGAACGTTACGGCCTGATGGGGGCCATCGACCGCTGGGTGATCGAGGCGGCCTTCCGCGACTACGCGCAAGGCGCCGGGAGAACCAACGCCCGCATCTCCATCAATTTGTCGGGTAATTCGCTCGGCGATCAGGGGTTGCTCGACTTCATCGAGCTCCAATTGGCCCGTTACAGCTTCAGTCCGGCCCAAGTGTGTTTTGAGATCACCGAAACCGCCGCCATTCACAATTTGAGCCGGGCGGCTCAACTGATGACGGCGCTCAAACGGCGCGGCTGTCAGCTGGCGCTGGACGATTTTGGCAGCGGGTTATCTTCGTTTCACTATCTGAAGACCCTGCCGGTGGATTACTTGAAAATCGACGGCAGCTTCATCAAGGACATCAACAACAACCCCAGCGATTGCGCCCTGGTGGCCGCCATCAACCAAATGAGTCACACCTTGGGCTTGCAAACCATCGCCGAATACACTCACAACCAGACGATTGTCGAACGATTGCGCGAGTTGGGGGTCGATTACGCACAAGGTTATTTCTTCGGCAAACCCGCGCCCTGGAAGCAGCCCTCATGACGGCCGAACTGGTTTTCGATCCCGCCTTGATCCACAAGTACGACAAGGCCGGACCCCGCTACACTTCCTATCCGACCGCGGTACAGTTTCACGAGGGCTTCGGCGAGATCGAGTATCGCGAACACGCCCGTTCCGGCAACGCGGCGGGCCGGCCGCTGTCGTTGTATTTCCACCTTCCGTTCTGCGATACCGTCTGTTTTTACTGCGCTTGCAACAAGATCATTACCAAAAACCGCCGTCACACCGTCCCCTATCTCGATCACCTCTATCGGGAAATCGAATTGCAGGCCGGCTTGTTCGACCGCAATCGACCCGTGACCCAACTGCATTGGGGCGGCGGCACGCCGACCTTTATCAGCGCCGCCGAAATGCGGGAGTTGATGCGGGTGACCGGCGAGCATTTCCAGTTGCTCGACGATGGCGGCGGCGAATATTCCATCGAGGTGGACCCGCGCGAAACCGACGGACACACCGTCGCGCTGCTGCGGGAATTGGGTTTCAACCGGCTGAGCCTGGGGGTGCAGGATTTCGATCCGGCGGTGCAAAAAGCGGTCAATCGCTTGCAGTCTCGCGATATTACCTTGCGGGTGATGGAGGCCGCCCGGCGCGAGGGCTTCAAATCGATCAGCGTGGATTTGATCTACGGGTTGCCGCTGCAAAGCGTCGCCAGCTTCGCGCGCACCGTGGAGGAGATCATCGCCCAAAACCCTGATCGGGTTTCGGTGTTCAATTACGCCCATCTGCCCGATCTATTCAAGACCCAACGCCAGATCGACGCCAATGCGCTGCCGCCGCCAGCAGTGAAGTTAGAAATTCTAAAAACCACGATCCAACAGTTAACCGATGCCGGTTATGTCTACATCGGCATGGATCACTTCGCCAAACCCGACGACGAGCTGGCGCTGGCCCAACAGGCGGGCACGCTGTATCGCAATTTTCAGGGTTACAGCACCCACGCCGACTGCGATCTGATCGGCTTTGGCGCGACGTCCATCGGCATGGTCGGCGACAGCTACAGCCAAAATCTAAAGGGCTTGGAGGACTATTACGCGCGGATCGACGCCGGCCGTCTGGCGGTGTTTCGCGGCGTGCGGCTGGATGCCGACGACCGGCTGCGGCGGGCGGTCATCACCGATCTGATTTGTCATTTTAAATTGCAATTCGCCGCCGTCGAACAGCGTTTCAGCATTCACTTTCCGGATTACTTCATGGTGGAACTGGCTGAACTGGCCGACATGCAAGCGGATGAGCTGCTGGCGCTCGATCAGACCGGCATTCGAGTGTTGCCGCCGGGGCGGCTGCTGATTCGCAACATCTGCATGGTGTTCGACCGCTATCTTCGGGAACAGCGGCGGCAGCGCTTTTCCAAGGTGATCTGAGCGGGCGCGCTCGGGGCCGCTCGGACCGGCGCTCGAGCGACCGGTGCTGATTTTTCGTATCCCGCTTGTCGCGGAGGGGAATTTCGGCTAATTCTTAACAATTAATAAAGTGGATTCGAACCACATCACCGCATTAAAACCGCCATCATCGGGAGAGGAGTCATTTGATGAACACATTCAACCGTCACGCCTTGAGTATCGCCGCCGGCATGACCCTGCTGGGTTTGAGCGGCTTGGCGAGCGCAGACACCATCAAGATCGCCCTGGCCGGTCCCACCACCGGCCCCGTCGCCCAGTACGGCGACATGCAGATGATGGGCGCCAAGATGGCGGTCGAACAGATCAACGCCAAGGGCGGCGTCAACGGCAAGAAGCTGGAAGCCGTGATCATGGATGACGCCTGCGAGCCCAAGCAAGCGGTCGCCGTCGCCAATCAGATCGTCAACCAGAAGATCAACTTCGTGATCGGCCATCTGTGCTCGGGTTCGACCCAACCGGCTTCCAAGCTCTACGAGGACGAAGGCATTTTCATGATCACCCCGGCGGCCACCAATCCCGCCATCACCCAGCAAGGCTATAAGATGGTGTTCCGCACCATCGGCACCGACGACCAGCAAGGCCCGACCGCCGGTAGATACATCGCCACCAAGATCAAACCCAAGAAGCTGGCCGTCATCCACGACAAGCAGCAGTACGGCGAGGGCATCGCCAAGGAAGTGGACAAGACCGTCAAGGCCGCCGGCATCACGCCCGTCCTGTTTGAAGGCGTCAACAAGGGCCAGACCGATTTTTCCGCCCTGATCACCAAGATGAAGAAGGACGGCGTCGATTTCGTCTACTACGGCGGCTATCATCCGGAGCTGGGCCTGCTGCTGCGGCAATCGCGCGAACAGGGCTTTGACGCCAAATACATGGGGCCGGAAGGCGTCGGCAATAAAGACATCAGCGCCATCGCCGGCCCGGCTTCCGAAGGGCTTTTGGTGACCCTGCCGGCCGATTTCAGCGCCGATCCGGCCAACGCCGATCTGGTCAAAGCCTTCAAAGCCAAGAACGAAGATCCCACCGGCCCGTTCGTGATGCCCGCCTACGCTGGCGTGCAGATCGTCGCCGACGCCATCAAGGGCGCCAAGACCGAGGATGCGGTCAAGGTCGCCGACTACGTCCGCAAGAACAGCTTCCAAACGCCCATCGGCAAGGTGGCCTTCAAGGACAACGGCGATTTGAAAGAGTTCGAATTCGTCGTGTTCACCTGGCACGCCGACGCCACCAAGACGCCGGCCAAATGAGGTGACGCGCGAGGGCGGGGACTGAAAATCTCGCCCTGGTTGTTTGAGCGCGCGACGGATGCGCGCCCGATTTTCACTCCTTCAGGCGCGGCGCCCATGTCCGGTTTCTCTTTTCTCGAATTTCTGCAGCAGATCATCAACGGCTTGACCTTGGGCAGCATCTACGCCCTGATCGCCATCGGCTACACCATGGTGTACGGCATTATCGGCATGATCAATTTCGCCCACGGCGAGATTTACATGATCGGCGCTTACGTCGGCTTGATGGTCATCACCGGCTTGAGCCTGTTGGGGGTGGACAGCATCGCCGCCATTTTGCTGGTCACGCTCGCCATCAGCATCTTGGTGACCGGCTCTTACGGCTGGACCGTGGAGCGGCTCGCCTACCGCCCGCTGCGCGGCAGCCCGCGCTTGGTGCCGTTGATCTCGGCCATCGGCGTGTCGATCTTCCTGCAAAACTACGTGCAGATCGGCCAGGGCGCGCGCGATGTGTCGATGCAGCCGGTGTTGACCGGCGGCTGGCGCTTCGGTCCGGCTGACGGCTTTCAGGTTTATTTGTCCTACATGCAAGTGCTGATCGCGGTCATCACGGTCGCGTTCATGACCGGCCTGACGCTGTTCATCTCCCGCTCGCGGTTGGGCCGAGCGTGTCGGGCCTGTTCCGAGGACCGGACCATGGCCAACTTGCTCGGCATCGACACCGATCGGGTGATCGCCCTGACCTTTATACTTGGCGCGGCGCTGGCGGCGGTGGCCGGCGTGCTGGTCGGGATGTATTACGGGCTGGTCAACCCCTTTATCGGCTTCATCGCGGGTTTGAAAGCGTTTACGGCGGCGGTGCTGGGCGGCATCGGCAGCATTCCCGGCGCGATGTTGGGCGGGGTGGTGCTGGGTTTGGCGGAGAGCTTCGCTTCGGCCTACCTGCAGACCGAATACAAGGATGTGGTGGCCTTCGCGCTGCTGATTCTGGTTTTGTTGGTGCGGCCTACCGGCTTGCTGGGACGGCCGGACGTAGAGAAGGTGTAGACCATGCCCCGCACGCTCATCGATGCCCTGGCGGCGGCGCTGCTGACCGCCGTCTTGCTCACTCCGATTTTCGGCCTGCGCATTCATGTGGACGGCGTCAATGTCGCGCTCAACGGCACGCCCGCGCCAGTCATTAGTGCGGTCGTCATCGTTTTTCTGGTACGGCTATTCAAGCAACCCCTGCAGCAGCTTTGGGCGCGCTGGCGGGTTTCCGAGTCCTGGCGCGGTCATCCGGCCGCCGCCGCGCTGCGGCAAACGGCCCAGCAGCCCCGCGCGCGGTGGGCGCTGTGGCTGCTGTTGCTGGCCGCGGCGCTGATCTGGCCGTTCACGGTCTCGCGCGGCGCGGTGGACGTGATGACTCTGGCGCTGATTTACGTGATGCTGGGCCTGGGGCTGAATATCGTGGTCGGCTTCGCCGGCTTGCTGGTGTTGGGCTACGCCGCGTTCTACGCGGTCGGCGCTTACACCTACGCCTATCTGGCCCAACAATACGGCCTGTCGTTTTGGCTGTGCCTGCCCCTCGCCGGCGGCTTGGCGGCGCTGACCGGCTTCCTGCTCGGCTTGCCGGTGCTGCGGCTGCGGGGGGATTATCTGGCCATCGTCACGCTGGGTTTTGGCGAGATTACCCGCTTGCTGCTGAATAATTTGAATTTTCTGACCGGCGGTCCGGACGGTATCGGCGGCATCCCCCGCCCCAGCTTGTTCGGGCTGGAATTCGGTCGCCGCGCCAAGGAGGGCGGGACCACCTTTCACGAGTTTTTCGGCGTCGACTACAGCGGCGATCACGCGGTGATCTTCATGTATCTGCTGGGCTTGGCGCTGGTGCTGGCGACGCTTTTCGTCATCAACCGGCTGTTGCGGATGCCGCTCGGCCGGGCTTGGGAAGCGCTGCGCGAGGATGAAATCGCCTGCCGCTCGCTGGGCTTGAACCCGACCGTGATCAAGCTCTCCGCGCTGACTTTGAGCGCCGCGTTCGCCGGATTCGCCGGAGCGTTTTTCGCCGCCCGTCAAGGCCATATCAATCCTGAATCCTTCACCTTCATCGAGTCGGCGATGGTGCTGGCGATCGTGGTGTTGGGCGGGATGGGTTCGCAGCTCGGCGTGGTGCTAGCGGCGGTCGCCATCACCGTGCTGCCGGAGCTGGCGCGCGAATTCAACGAATATCGGATGCTGGCCTTCGGCTTGGTGATGGTGCTGATGATGATGTGGCGGCCGCAGGGCCTGGTTCCCGCCTCGCGGCCTCGCATGGAACTGCCGGAACGCCTGGAGAAGGCGCGATGAACCCCGCGCCCGCTCCCACCGCCTCCGCCAACGCCGCCGGTCGTCCGCTGCTGGAGGTGCAAAATCTCAGTATGCGCTTCGGCGGTCTGTTGGCGGTCGATAACGTCGCGTTCGAAGTCCGGCGCGGTCAGATTTTCGCCATCATCGGCCCCAACGGCGCGGGCAAAACCACGGTGTTCAACTGCGTCGGCGGCTTCTATCGGCCGACCGCCGGCGCGGTGACCTTGGACGGCCAGCCGATCCAGCAATTGCCCAGCCACCGCATCGCCCGGTTGGGCTTGGTGCGGACGTTCCAGAACGTGCGGCTGTTCAAGACCATGACCGTGGTCGAAAACCTGCTGATCTCGCAGCACGCCCAGTTGGAGACGCGGCTGTGGCCGGGTTTGTTCAAGACCCCGAACTACCGCCGCGCCGAGACCCAAGCGCTGGAGCGCGCGGCGTTCTGGCTGGAAAAGGTCGGCTTGCTGGCCGTGGCCAACCGCGAGGCCGGCAATCTCGCCTACGGCCAGCAGCGGCGGCTGGAAATCGCCCGCTGCATGATCGTCGGCCCCAAGCTGTTGATGCTGGACGAACCGGCGGCCGGCTTGAACCCGCAGGAAACCCGCGATCTGGACCGGTTGATCAACGAACTGCGCGCCGATCATGAGGTTTCGGTGCTGCTGATCGAGCACGACATGAGTCTGGTGATGGGCATTTCCGACGAGATCCTGGTGATGGAGTACGGCCGGCCCATCGCCACCGGCGACCCCGCCGCCATCCGCGCCAATCCCAAGGTGATCAAGGCGTATTTGGGGGAAGAGTGACGATGCTCAAACTGGAAAGCGTCCACACGTTCTACGGCCAGATCGAAGCGCTCAAGGGCGTGTCGCTGGAGGTGCATCCCGGTGAGATCGTCACCCTGATCGGGGCCAACGGCGCGGGCAAGAGCACCTTGCTCATGACGATCTGCGGTTCGCCCCAGGCCGCCGAGGGCTCGGTGGTGTTCGAGGGCCAGGACATCACCCACAAACCGACCCACGTGATCATGCAGTGCGGTCTGGCGGTGGTGCCGGAAGGACGGCGGATTTTTCCGGGTCTGACCGTGCAGGAAAATTTGCAGATGGGCGGCTTTTTCGCCGACAAGGCGCGGCTGGAAACCGATCTGGAGCGGGTGTTCGCGCTGTTTCCGCGCCTTAAGGAACGCCGCGGCCAGCGCGGCGGCACCCTCTCCGGCGGCGAACAACAGATGCTGGCCATCGGCCGGGGATTGATGGGCCGGCCCAACCTCTTGTTGCTGGACGAACCTTCGCTGGGCTTGGCCCCGATCATCATCGCCCAGATTTTTCAGATCCTGAAGGAAATCCGCGAGGAAGGCGTCACCATTTTTTTGGTGGAACAGAACGCCCACCGCGCCCTGCAACTGGCCGACCGGGGCTATGTGTTGGAAAACGGCGGCATCGTGCTGGCCGACAGCGGGGCCAACTTGCTAGCCAACGATGAAGTGCGCAAGGCGTATCTGGGCGGTTGACCCGCCGTTGGGCCAACCGGATTTAACGAAGGTTCGGGCATCCCGGCGCGTTTTCCGAAAACGGCGGCGGAATGCCGGTTCGATCGATCGGTCAGGGAAGGGTTTCAGGCAATCCCGTCAAGCACCGCGCGGATGCGCTCGCCGATGTCCTCGACGCTGCCGGTGCCCTTGATGGCGTGAAGCAGATTTTTCTTCTTGTAGTAGTCGATCAGCGGCGCGGTCTTCTCCTCAAACACCCGCAAGCGGTTGCGGATGGTTTCCTCGTTGTCGTCGGCGCGGCCGCGCCCCAGCAAGCGCTTGACGATTTCTTCGTAATCCACCTCGATAAACAGCACCGCATCGAGCGGCTGATTGATCTTGGCCAACATCTGGTCCAACGCTTCGGCTTGGGCCAAATCGCGCGGGAAGCCATCCATCATGAAGCCCCTGGGATTGATCTTGGCCAAGGCGTTCAACCCGTTCTCGATAATGCCCAGCACGAAATCGAACGGCACCAGTTCGCCCGCGTCCATGTACGGCTTGGCGCGCTTGCCCAGTTCGGTGCCCGTGGCGACTTCGGCGCGCAGTAGATCGCCGGTCGCGACCGTGGAAACGCCGTAGCGTTCGATGATGGCATCGGTTTGGGTTCCCTTGCCGGAACCCGGTGCGCCTAACAGAACGATTCTCATATTGGTTTCACTCTAGTGGGGGCAAGAAAATGTTGGAAATCCCGTGAGATCGAATGAAGGTTCGACGGCCTGTCGAATCCGGACGCCGGCCGGCCGCTCGAGCGCCGACGCCGGCTGGCGATCGAGCATGCTCCGGCGAATCGCGGGTTCTCGATCGCCGGCGCGAGTCCGCCGCGCTGCCAAGCGTCCGACCTTGTTGTAGTATAGACACGCTTGGCCAAACTACACTCCCATCAACTGCCTGAAGGGTTAGATCATGATTTTGGACAGAGTCGGCGCCGGTCATAACCTTCCTCACGAATTCAATGTCATCATCGAGATTCCGGCCCACGCCGATCCGGTCAAGTATGAAGTGGATAAGGAGACAGGCGCTTTGTTCGTGGATCGCTTCATGAATACCGCGATGCATTATCCTTGCAATTACGGTTACATCCCGCAAACGTTGTGCGCGGACGGCGATCCGTTGGACGTGCTGGTGGTGGCCCCGCTGCCGGTGATCAGCGGCTGCGTGGTTCGCTGCCGGCCGCTGGGGTTGCTGAAGATGGCGGACGAACGCGGCGGCGACGCCAAACTGCTCGCCGTGCCGATCAAGCAGGAATGCGCGTTGTACGATCACATCGAGTCGGTCGAACAGATGTCCAAGGCGCAATTGAATCAAATCGCTCATTTTTTTCAGCACTACAAAGACTTGGATACCGGGAAATGGGTGCAACTCGACGGATGGGGCGATGTGGAGGAGGCCAAGACCGAGATCGTGCAGTGCCTGGAGCGCTATCAAAGTCAGGATTGAAGCCTTGCCTTTCCAGCAAGACCGTGAGGTTTCGACGGCACAAGATCGCCGGCCAGCCCCGGTCGGTTATAGGGTGTTGCCCGAAATGGCGCGATGATTTCTGGCGACTCGGCCCTTTGTTGGCGTTAACTTGGCCTATTCTTTAGCGAGAGCGTGATATGCTGGAGTTCGGGCTTCTCGTGTCCGACGGCCGAGCTGGCGGTCGATCCCACTCGGACTAGAGCTTGCCAAGCGGGGCGCGACAAAGCGACCCGGCATGCCAATAATAGAAACATGACACAATAATTCGGAGAACGATCATGATTCTGAAAAACACAAACTGCGGAGGATCTCGGTCATGGCGACGGTAGGATTAATCCTGGCGCTGCTTTGCGCCATCGGCGCGCTGATTTACGGCGTCAAATCGGTCAATTGGGTGTTATCCAAAGATGCGGGTAACGCCCGAATGCAGGAAATCGCCGCCGCCGTTCAAGAGGGCGCGCGCGCCTACCTCAACCGGCAGTACACCACGATCGCCATCGTCGGCGTCATCGTCGGCGCGGTGATCTTCTTCACCTTGGGGGGCCTTTCGGCGATCGGCTTTGTGATCGGCGCGGTCTGCTCGGGCGTGGCCGGCTATATCGGCATGTACGTCTCGGTCCGCGCCAACGTCCGCACCGCCCAAGCCGCCCATAACGGATTGAACGCGGCGCTGGAAGTCGCGTTTCGCGGCGGCGCGATCACCGGCTTGCTGGTGGTCGGGCTGGGCTTGCTCGGCGTGGCGGGCTATTACGTCTTGCTGTCGATGAATGCGGGCGGCGGCGTGCCCGATCTCGGTCCGTTGATTGGTCTGGCCTTCGGCAGCTCCTTGATTTCCATCTTCGCCCGTCTGGGCGGCGGCATCTTCACCAAGGGCGCGGATGTCGGCGCCGACCTGGTCGGCAAGGTTGAAGCCGGCATTCCCGAGGACGACCCGCGCAATCCGGCGGTGATCGCCGATAACGTCGGCGATAACGTCGGCGACTGCGCCGGCATGGCCGCCGACTTGTTCGAGACCTACGCGGTCACCATCATCGCCACCATGCTGGTGGGCAGCCTGGTTTTCACCGGCGAGTTGATCCAAAACGCGGTCGTGTTGCCGTTGGTGATGGGCGGCGTGTCGATTATTGCCTCGATTATCGGCTGCGGCTTTGTCAAAGCCCGCGAAGGCGAAAAGATCATGAACGCGCTCTATCGCGGCCTGGCGGTGGCGGGCGGTATTTCCGCCGTCGCGTTCCTGCCGGTGATCTTCCTGCTGATGGGCAGCCAGCATTTGCTGGGCCTGTGGGGTTCGGCGCTGGTCGGCTTGGGCTTGACCGCCGCCATGGTGGTCGTCACCGAATATTACACCGCCACCGAATACAGTCCGGTGCGCAAGCTGGCGGAGGCCTGCACCACCGGCCACGCCACCAATATCATCTCCGGGCTGGCGGTATCGATGAAGGCGACCGCCCTGCCGGTGCTGGCGGTGTGTTTGAGCATCGGCTTGGCCTACTCCTGGGCGGGTTTGTACGGCATCGCCATCGCCGCCACCGCCATGCTGTCGATGGCCGGCATCATCGTCGCGCTCGACGCTTACGGTCCGATTACCGACAACGCCGGCGGCATCGCCGAAATGGCGGAGATGGACGAGAAGATTCGCGCCATCACCGATCCCTTGGACGCGGTGGGCAACACCACCAAGGCGGTGACCAAGGGCTACGCCATCGGCTCGGCCGGCCTGGCCGCGCTGGTCCTGTTCGCCGACTTCGAGCACAAGCTGCAACTCGCTAACATCAACGTCGATTTTTCGCTGACCGACCCGGTGGTCATCATCGGCCTGTTCATCGGCGGCATGATTCCGTTCCTGTTCGGGGCCATGGCGATGGAGGCGGTCGGCCGCGCCGCCGGCGCGGTGGTGCTGGAAGTGCGCCGCCAGTTCCAGGAAATCTCCGGCATTATGGAAGGCACCACCAAACCCGATTATTCGCGCGCGGTGGATTTGCTGACTAAGGCGGCGATCAAGGAGATGATCATTCCCTCGCTGTTGCCGGTGCTGACGCCGATCGTGGTCGCGTTCGGCATGGCGTGGCTGATGGGGCCGGAGGCCGGACCCAAGGCGCTGGGCGGTCTGCTGATGGGCACCATCGTCACCGGCTTGTTCGTGGCGATTTCCATGACCGCCGGCGGTGGTGCTTGGGATAACGCCAAGAAATACATCGAGGATGGCAACTTTGGCGGTAAGGGCTCCGAAGCCCATAAAGCGGCGGTCACCGGCGATACCGTCGGCGACCCCTACAAGGACACCGCCGGTCCGGCGGTCAATCCGCTGATCAAGATCATCAACATCGTCGCTCTGCTCATCGTGCCGCTGCTGGTGGCCATGAAGTAGCCTTGCGTGGCCGAACTGAGCCACTTCAACGCCGCCGGCGAGGCCCACATGGTGGATGTGGGCGACAAGGAGGTCACTCGCCGGGCGGCCGTCGCCGAAGGTTATCTGCGGATGTGCCCGGCCACCCTGCAACGGATCGTGACCGGCGCGCACGCCAAGGGCGATGTGCTCGGCGTCGCCCGCATCGCCGGCATCATGGCCGCCAAGCGCACCGCCGATCTGATCCCGCTGTGTCACCCGCTGGCGCTCACCCGCGTGGCGGTGGATTTGCAGCCGGCGGCTGAGTTGTCCGCCGTCCACTGTCAGGCCACGGTGGAAACCCTAGGCCGCACCGGGGTGGAAATGGAAGCGCTCACCGCCGTCCAAATCGCGTTGCTCACCGTCTATGACATGTGCAAGGCGGTGGATCGCGGCATGACCCTGACCGACATTCGCCTGCTGGAAAAAACCGGGGGTCGATCCGGCGTCTGGCGTCGGGAATGAACGACGCGCTTTATATTGTCGATCAACCCGCGCTGGTCGATTTTTGCGCGGGTTTGGGCGATCCGCCTTGGCTGGCGTTGGACACCGAATTCGTCCGCGAGCAAACCTTCCATCCTCAATTATGCTTGATCCAAATCGCCGTTCCCGGTCGAGTCGCGTGTATCGACCCGCTGGCGGTGCCGTCGCTGGAGCCGTTGCTGGAGAGGCTTTACGACCCGCGCGTGACCAAGGTGCTGCACGCCGCTTATCAGGATTTGGAAATATTTTTTCAACTTCAGGGCGCGGTCCCCGCTCCGGTGTTCGACACGCAACTGGCGGCGCTGGTTTTGGGCTGCGGCAACCAGATCGGTTACGCGGCGCTGGTGGAGCGCGTGTTGGGGGTGAGCTTGGCCAAGGCCCACACCCGCGCCGATTGGCGGCGGCGGCCTCTAGCCCCGGAATGGCTGGCTTACGCCGCCGATGATGTGCGCTATCTGGGCGATCTTTACAACCGCCAGCTCGCCGCGCTGCGGGAGCGCGGCTGGCTGGAGGCCTTGGCGGAGGATTTTCAGGCGTTAGCCGCGCCGGAGCACTACCGTCTGGACCCGTTGGATGCCTGGCGTCGGGTTCGGGACCAGAATCGATTGCGCGGCGCGCAACAGGCGGTCTTGCGCGCGCTGGCGGCTTGGCGCGAGCGTCAGGCGAGCCGTCAGGATCGGCCGCGCCGCTGGATTTTGGCTGACGCGGCGCTGATCGAACTGGCGCGGCGGCTGCCGGACACGCCGGAGGCGTTGCGCCAGATTCGCGCCCTGCCCAACGCGGTTCGTGAGCGACAGGGGGAAGCCTTGTTGGAAACCATCGCCGCCGCGCGCGCCGAACCGCCGGAACAATGGCCGACTCCGTCGCGGCGGCGGCGGTTTTCGCTGGAACAAGCGGCGCGCGCGGCCCGTTTGGTGGAACTGCTCGAAAACCGCGCGGCGCAATACGGGATTTACCCTGGCGCGTTGGCGGATCGGCGCGATATCGAAGCCGTGCTGTTCGGGGAAGACTCCCGACTGTTCCACGGTTGGCGCGCGGCGCTTTTGAGCGGGGAGCGCTTGTCGGAATTCGCCCCCGACGCAAGCGGCTAAACGGCCCCAGCCGGGTGTCCGACAAGACCGCCAGTCTGTTTCGGGCGGCTCTCCCAGGCCCGCTCGCTGGCCCGCCTTCAGACGTTCAGGCAACATTCACCTAGGGAGCACCATACTGGCGCGCATCCAGTGTGGGTGTAAGTGGACTTTGTGACGGCGCTGTCATTAACCGTTGATCCCCTAGTGACCGCCGTCAATTTTTTTAGCGCTGCCCGCCACCGATGATTGGGAGAGACTCCGCTCATGAAGACGCCGTTCAAGATCGCTGTTATCGCCGCCGCCCTAGCGTTCACCGCTGCCTGCGCGCCGCCTGGGGCACCTTATTATCACACTCAAAACGGCGCATTGATGGGCGCGACGGCTGGCGCGGTTATCGGCCATCAGCTCGACGACCGCAACGGCGCCGTGGCCGGCGGTCTGGCCGGCGCGTTGATCGGCGGCTCGGTCGGCAATCAGATGGACTACCAAAATAACTATCAATCCGGCGATGGTTATTGGCGCGACCGCCCGCCGCCGCGCCGCTATTATCGCGACCGTTACTACCGGGATTACGGTCCGCCGCCGGGCTATTACCGCGGTTGGTGATCCTGCCGGAGCGCGGTTGCGGCCCTGGCGCTCCAAGGAGCTGCGCGGAGGCGCTTTCCCGCCGCCGCATGGCCCGATCGGTTGGGTTGATCGACGAATGCTTGATCAGAAAAAGCCCCTGGCGCGCCAGGGGCTTTTTGATCTGTTTCAACGCGCCTAGTCGCGACGCTCAGCTCAGGTTTGCCGAACGCCACCAAGCATTATGCTCGCGGCGTAAAATTTCGTGCGAGGGCATCGCATAAAACGCGAGTTCGGAGCCGTTGCCGGTGTAAATACCGCTCTTGATCATTCGATAAGGGAATTCCAAGGAATGGACCCGATGGACCAACTTGCTCTGTTTGCCGGTCGGATCGACTTCCAGCAACGCCTCGCGCAAGTGGTGCATGAACGAATAAGGCAGATCGCCCACCGCGCCGTTGACCGGGTCGGTCGACAGCGCGCCCAGACCCAGTTCGACGAAGCACAAGCCGGGGAAGCGAATGAATTTGGCCGGCTGGCTGGTCACGCTCTCGTAATAAGTACGGGCGTCTTGCGCGCTGACCACCAGGCTGTTGACGGGCGCGAGATCCTGGTACATGTGCAAGCCCTTTTCTTTCGCCGGAAAGGCGTCGGTCCGGCTCAAGCCCAAGGTCTGCCCGTAAGCGGTGCTCAGATACAGCTTGCCCAAGGCGCTGATGGGAATGTGCTCCAGCACCCGATAAACCGCGATATAAACCGAGTTTTTCGGGGTGCCGTCTGGATGGGCAACGCAGCGCTTGAGCCCTTCGTCGATGTTGAAAAATTCGTGGCGGAAATTGGGATCGACCTCGAAAAAGATGGCCTGTCCCTTTGATTTGTACTTATGGCCGGTCGCGTAATATTGCCCGAACTGTTCTGGCCCCAGCATGGAAGCAATCAGCGCTTCAGGGATCAGCGAGAAGTAAAGATGAATCGTCATGGTGCGCATGGTCTCCTGGATGAAATTTTACGAAATCGCGGGCGTCCTCACTCATCGAAGCTCTCGATAAGCGATATCGTTTTTGATTACCGTTTTGATTTTAACCCCTTTCATTATATGAGGTGTGGGCGCGGAGCGCTGCTGCTTCGTAACATTTCACGGCACCGAGCCGCCTCGTCGCGCTGGCGCGCCTGCCGTCGGATCAGGACGCGGCAATAGCCACCGGCTCCAACGCCCGCTCCAGATCGTCCAAGACCGCAATTGGGGCCAAACAGTGTAAGCCGGCGCACACATAGGCAATGACCGGTGAAGCGCCGGCGCGCCGCTCGGCTAGCAATCCAGGCAACGCCGCGTCGGGGGGGATGGCCAGCGTCAGCCGGTTCGGCGCATACGGCGCGGCGCATCGCGCCCGCCAAGCATCCAGCGCTGCCCCCTCGCCGCGCAACACCACGGTTTGACCCGGTTCCAGATAGTCCTCCAGCCCTGCCAGCACGGCGCTGCAGGAGGCAGGCATCTGTTCGAGCAGCGGCCAGGCCCAGCGCAACACCCGTTCGGCCGCATCCAGATACGCCGTCCGACCGGTCAAATGGCCGAGCTTCAGCAAGACTTGAGCGGCGACCCCGTTGCCGGAGGGCACGGCGTCGTCGTGGGCCGCCTTGGGCCGCAGGATCAGCCGCTCGTGGTCGGACGAGGTGAAAAAGAAGCCGCCCGCTTCGCGGTCTTCGAAATGATCGAGCAAAACATCGGCCAAGGCCAGCGCAAAATCGAGATCGCCCTCGCGCCACCGGCATTGCAACAATTCCAGAATGCCGTCGATCAAGAAGGCATGGTCGTCCAGATAAGCGTTCAGCCGGCTTTGGCCGGCCATGTGGACCGCCAGCAGACGGCTGTCCCGCCAGAGCGTCGAGCGGATGAAATCCAGCGCTCGTTCGGCGGAGGTCACGAAGTCCGCCCGATCCAAATGCCGGCCGGCGATGGCCATGCCGCGAATCATGAGTCCGTTCCAGGCCGTCAAAATTTTTTCGTCGCGACCCGGCCAAATGCGTTGGCCGCGCCGTTCGAGCAATTTGCGCCGGGCCGCGTTCAGCCGGTCGTCGGCGGCTGCGGTTTCCGCTTCAGAGGCGGCGGGGAGCGGTTTGGCAAGCGCGTCCGTCATCCGCAAATGCCAGGCGTGCTGCTCGAAATTAGGCGGCTGGTCGAGGCCGTAACGCGCGGCGAAGGCGGCGTACTCGTCGGCGCCCAACACGGCTTGGACTTGTTCGCGGCTCCAGAGATAGAACTTGCCTTCCTCGCCTTCGGAATCGGCGTCGAGGGTGGCGTGGTAGCCGCCCTCCGGCGCTTGCATCTCCCGAATCGCCCACTCGCCGGTTTCCTCGGCGATGCGTCTGAACAGCGGCTCTCGGGTCGCCCGCCACGCTTGCGCGTAGAGCGCCAGCAGCGGGCCGTTGTCATACAGCATCTTTTCAAAATGCGGGATTTGCCATTCGCCGTCCACCGAATAGCGGTAGAAGCCGCCGCCGAGTTGGTCGTAAACGCCGCCCAGCGCCATTTGGTGCAAGGTGAATAGCGCGGCGCTGCCCGCTTGCGCGTCGGCTTGGCCGCGCGCGAGGCTGGCGGCCCAATGCCGCAGTAACCGTTCCAGATGGGTCGGATGCGGAAATTTCGGCGCGCCGCCAAACCCGCCGTGGACCGGATCGAAACTGCCGAGCAATTGCTGGCGGGCGGCGCGCAGCGGAGCATCGGTCAACGACGCACCCGTTCCGGAGCCGGGCGCGTCGCCTTCCATCCGCAACGCATCCCGCAGCGCTTGGTTCTGCGCGCGCAATTCATCCCGGTGCTGGCGGTAATGCGCGCTGATCCGGTGCAGGATATCAACGAACGCCGGCATCCCGTAACGCGCGGTTTTGGGAAAGTAGGTTCCACCGACAAAAGGAGTCTGATCGTCGTGGGTCAGAAACATGGTCAACGGCCAGCCGCCGGCCCGGCGTTGCAGCAGATGAAACGCGGTTTGATAGATCTTATCCAAATCGGGCCGCTCCTCGCGATCCACCTTGATGTTGACGAACAGCTCGTTCATCACCCGGGCGGTGGCCTCGTCCTCGAACGACTCGTGCGCCATCACGTGACACCAGTGGCAGGCCGAATAGCCGATCGACAGCAGGATCGGCTTTCCCTCGCGTCGGGCTTGCTCCAGCGCTTGGTCGTCCCAGGGTTGCCACGCAACCGGATTGCGCGCGTGCTGGCGCAAATAGGGACTGGTTTCGTCGGACAACCGATTGCGAGGCGGCGTTTCGGACATGGCGGCGCGATCCTGAACTAGGGCGTTAAATGGGAGGGATTAGACTAATTGATCGCGCACGGCCGATTCGGTTTCAGCGGCGACCGCGCGGGCTTGGGCCAACCAACGGCCGACGGCGTCCATCTGCTTCAAGCGTCCCGCCTGTTCCAGGCGCCGCACCAGCTCGGCCAGGCGCAACGCGCCCAAGCTGCCGCAACTGGATTTGAATTTATGGCCGATGTGATAGATTTGCTCCGCGTCGTTTTGATCCGAGGCTTGTTGCAGCCGGTCGAATTGCAGCGGCAAGTCGTTCAGAAAATTTTGCAGCAGGTCGGCGAATTCATCTTCCATGACCTCGCGCAATTCGAGGATGATCTCTTCGTCGAGTAGCGGCAAGTGATTAAAATCGGTATCGCTCATGCGGCTATCCTTCTAAAGAGACCATCAACTAAGCATAGACTATCCGAAAGCGACCGGACGCGATCCCGGTTTCGGCCGCGCGGAGGGTTGCCAGGAGCGGGTTTCATGGGCCTTGAAATCGAGCGTAAGTTTTTGATTCGCGATGAGAGTTGGCGCCAGCAGGTCGAGCGTTCGGCCACGATGCGCCAAGGCTATCTGACCAGCGATGCCCGCTGCTCGGTGCGGGTGCGTGTGGCCGGCGAGCGGGGCTTTCTCAACATCAAAAGCGGTACGCTGGGCATCCAGCGCAGCGAGTTCGAATATCCGATCCCGGCGGCCGAGGCCGAGGAAATGCTCGACACGCTCTGCGAACAGCCGCTGCTGGAAAAAACCCGCCATTTCGTGCGCCACGGCCAGCATCTTTGGGAGATCGACGAATTTGCCGGCGACAACGCCGGCTTGATCGTGGCGGAGGTCGAATTGCGGCATCCCGACGAGCTGTTCGCGCGGCCGGATTGGCTCGGTGAAGACGTTTCCCAGGATATCCGCTATTACAATTCACAGCTGGCCCGCCATCCCTACAGGACTTGGCGATGTCCGAACGGCTGATCCAGATCAGCATCGCCGACCAGCGTCTGACCCTGTCGGCGGGCGGGCGGTTGCGGGCGTGCTATCCGGTGTCGACCGCCCGCAACGGTCCCGGCGAACGGCGCGGCAGCGAGTGCACGCCGCGCGGCTGGCACCGCATCCGCATCAAAATCGGGGCCGGGCTGCCGCTTGGAACGGTCTTCGTCGGCCGGCGGCCGACCGGTGAAATTTACGGCCCGGAGCTGGCGGCGCGCCACCCCAACCGAGATTGGATTTTGACCCGGATTCTCTGGTTGACCGGACTGGAACTGGGCCACAATCGCGGCGGCGAGTGCGATACCCTGCGCCGGTTTATCTACATTCACGGCTGCCCGGATTCGGAGCCCACGGGAAAACCGCTGTCGCACGGGTGCATCCGGATGCACAACCACGATTTGCTCTCGCTGTTCGAGCAGGTCGCCGCTGGAGATCGGGTGCTGATTGCCGAATGAGCTCGGCTCAGACTTGAAAGGCTACGCCCGTCCGCCGCTGGACGGTCGGCGACGCGGCCCCTCGGAGCGGCTCAATGGCCGTCCAATTTGGCGCGCAGATTCTCGACCACGCCCTTGAACGCTTCCAGATTGTGAGGGTTGAGGTCGCTCAGGGTCTGGTGGGCTTCGAACACGATTCGGGTCAAGTCATCCTTGCAAGGTTCCGTGATCGACAGCTGCCGCAGCGTTTCCGAAATGGTTTCCCCGGTGTCGCGGATATCGAAAATCTCGCCGAAGCCCATGGTTTCAAGCACCTGATTGACGTCCGGATTGGTTGAAAACAGGGTGGTTTTACGGTCGAAGCGGCTGCGGCTGAAATTGGCGATTTTCGCCAGCAGCCCCAAACTGGTGCTGTCGATGGAGTGAGTTTCGGTCAAATCCACCACGATGCCGTCATAATCGGCGCGCGTGAACAGCTCGTCCAAGAAATCGGCCAGCGCGCAGCCCATGGTGTAACGGATGTCGCCGACCAGCTTGATCAGATAAGTGGTTCCCTGCTTGGCGTAGAAAGCAGCCCCATCGTGCATGTCAGTCTCTCTTCTCGACCAGCAACAGGGTGATGTCATCCGGCAACGGACCAGCGTGTTCGAGCCCCAGCGCCTGCAGCAGTTTGTCGATGCTCGGACCGGTATCGTGCACGATGTCCAACAGAAAAGCCTGCTTGTCGCGCAAGCTGCTTTGCGGCAGTGTTTCAAGGATGCCGTCTGAAATCAAGAGGAGTACGAATTCGGCGGGGAGTTGCAAGGACTCGGTTTGATAGCTGGCGAAATCAAACAGCCCGATCGGCAGGCTTTTCTTGCCCACGTACACGGCCCGCTCGCCGTCGAACAGAATCGGAAACGGGAACTGGCCGCCGCTGCTGTAACGCAGGTGGTTGGTGTTCCAATCGATCACGCCGAAAAAGATCGTCAGATACTTGTCCATGTGACAACTGAACACTTCCCGGTTCAGCCGGCTCAAGGTTTCGGCGGGATTCAGGATGCCGCGATCCCGGTTTTGCCGGTGCAGCTCCCGGTAGCGGCCGATGTAGCTTTTGAGCATGATGGTGACGAAGGCCGAGGACACGCCGTGGCCGGAGACATCGGCGATATAGAAGCCCAGATGGTCGCCGTCGATGGGGAAATAATCCACGAAATCGCCGCTGAGATACTGGGAGGTCAACAAGTGGCGGTTGAAACGGTAGTTTCGGTAAACCTTGTCGTTTTCCGGCAGCAATTGAAACTGGATGCGCCGGGCCGCCGCTTCGTCTTCCTGCAAGCGCCGCAAGGTTTGGCGCAGCTGCTCGTTGATGGCTTCCAGATGCAGGCGGTGCTCGCGATTTTCCCGCCGCAGCCGGGCGCGTTCCAGCGCGTGCGAGATGGCGTGTTCCAGCATCGCCATGTCTTCGATCGGCTTGGTGACGTAATCCCAGGCGCCCAGCTTGAGCGCTTGGATGGCATCGCTCATGCCGCCGAGGCCGGAGACCACCAAAATGGGCAAATCGGGATAATCGCGGGCCACGGCGGCCAAGACCTGCAGGCCGTCCATGCCCGGCAGACGCAGGTCGCATAACACCAGATCGGGCTGCTGCTGGCGGATCATCTCAAGGCCGGTCTGGCCGTCGAGCGCTTGGAGGACTTCAAAGCCGCTGTCTTCCAAAAAAGCGGTGAGCACCTCAAGCAGCAGCTGCTCGTCGTCGATCATCAGAATCCGGGTGGGTCGTTCGCTCATGATCGCATCTCGCGTGAGGCCGCCAGCGCGCGCACCGCCGCCGCCAGCGGCGCCATGTCTTGCAACGGTTTGCGGTAAACCCGGCTGTCGTCGAGACCCATGGTGCGTAAATCCTCGGGCAGGCTGTAACTGGAGGAGCCGGTATGAATCAGAAATTCCATCTCGGGATAGAGTTCGTGAAAAATCCGGATGGCGGTATTGCCGTCCATGTCCGGCAAGCGCATGTCCATGACGCACACCGGGCAGCGCGCGCCGTCCCGCAACCAATAAAGCGCGAGGGTCACGGATTCGAACGCGGCCACGCCCATGCCTTCGTCTTCCAGGTAAGCCTTTAAGTTTTCCCTGATCATTTCCTCATCGTCAACGATCAAAACCCAGCCCGTCATGATAGTTTCTCCCGAACCAGAGGCAGGCGGATGCTGAAACAGACCCCCTGCCCGGGCTTGGACGCCACCGACAGCCGGCCGTTATGCTGCTCGGTGACGATAAAATAGGACACTGATAATCCCAGACCGGTGCCGACGCCGACATCCTTGGTGGTGAAGAAAGGCTCGAAGATGCGTTTGAGGGTTTTTTCCTCCATGCCGGGGCCGTTGTCAATCACTTCCAGCACGGCGTAGTCCGTTTCGCGCGCGGTGCGCAGCACGATCCTGGGCGAGGGCGTTCCCGCCGCGGCCATGGCTTGAGCCGCGTTCTTGAGCAGGTTGAGCAGCACTTGTTCGATTTCGGTCTTGTCGCAATACACCAACCGCAGCGCAGAATCGTAAGCGCGCTCGATTTTAATACGCTTGAAATCGTACTTCTTTTTCAGATCGTAGTCGCTAGCCGCCAACCGCAACACGGTTTCCATCATGTCCTCGATATCGACCAGGGCGAACAGCGCTTCGCTGCGTCGGCTGAAGGAGAGCATGTCGGCGACGATCTTGGCGGCGCGCGCGCCAGCCTCGCGAATGCCTTCCAGCAGACGCAAAATGCCGCGTTCCTGCAAGTAGCGGTTGAGCTGGTTCAAGTCGACGCCCAGAGCGTCGGCCACCGTGTGGTTCTGCGCCAGCCCCGGCCCGATACGCCGCAGGATGTTTTGGCTGCCTTGCAGGATCGCGCCGAGCGGGTTGTTGATTTCATGGGCCATGCCGGCCGCCAAGCCGCCGACCGAGAGCATTTTCTCGGTCTGCACCATCATCGATTCGATGCGGACCCGCGCGGTGACATCGTCGATGCGGATGACCGCCCCGCTGACCTGATCCGCCATCAGCGGATAGACCATGACATCGGCGTAGTGCAGTTCGCCCTCAACCTCAAAGGTCATGCGGGGGGTCTTGATCGGGTTGCCGTGGCGGATGGCCTGTTGCACCTGATCGAATTGCCTTTCCAACTGCGGAAACACCTCGCCGAAGAACCGGCCCTGCGCCGTTTCCCAGGAGATGCCGCCGGTCTGTTCGGCCGGCTGGTTCAGCACGGTGATGTAGCCCCACGGATCGACGCCGATCAATACCGACGGCATCGAGTCGATGATATTTTTGAGATAAAGCCGCATGCGGGCGACTTCTTCCTTGGCTTGCTTCTGCTCGGTGATGTCGATCGCCACGCTCAACACCGCCGCGTCGTTCGCGCCCGGCTCGCTGAAGGGAATTTTCATGGTTTGCAGGGTGCGGACCTGGCCGGCGTGATCGGTGAATACTTCTTCGGGGATCAGCCTGGATTCCCAATCGCCGATGACCGCCAAATCGTCGGCCAAGCGCTGCTCGACTTCTTCCGGCACGCCGTGGTTGAGCGGGTAGGCCGGATCGATCAACGCCTCGACCGTGGTGCCGTAGGCGGCGGCGGTCGCTCGGTTGGCCAGCAAAAAATGGCCGGATCGGTCGCGGGCGAAGATCATGTGCGGCACCAAATCGATGATGCGGCGCAGGCGCAGCTCGCTTTGGTACAGGGCCGCTTCCGCCTTGGCCTGCTCGGTGATGTCGGTGCCGGTGCCGCGATAGCCGCAAAACCGGCCCCGCTCGTCGTGGATGGGTTTGCCGCTGACTTTCAGGTAGCGTCCGGTATCCTGGCCTCCGAGCGACAAGGTTTGATAGCTGAAGTCGCGAAACGGCAGATGCTTTTCCAAGGTTTCGCGATGCTTGCGCCATTTTTGCGGACGGGCGCTGAAATCGACGCCCGCCAGCTCCCAACGGGTCAGTCCCAACACGTTTTCGGTGGCGATGCCGGTCAGCGCCTGAAACCGTTCGGACAGATAAGTAAACCGCAGATTTTCATCCATTTCCCAGATCCAGTCGCTGGCGGCCTCGGTCACGTCGCGGAAGCGAGATTCGCTTTCGCGCAAGGCGTGTTCCACCCGCTGGCGTTCGTTCAATTCCTTTTGCAGTTGCCGGCTCCGATGCAGCGCTTCCTGCCGCTGGAGCCAGCACCAGAACAGCGCCACGACGCCGAATAAGATCAAGGGAATGAGCACCAACACCGTGTAATTGATCTTCTCCGCCGACCCACCCGCCGCCAGCTGTTCCCAGCCGAGGCCGGCGCCGTTGGCGCCGGCCTCGGCAATCCCGGCAAAAACCAGCAGCGGCGGAATCAACGCCTTCAAGCAGAACTTGCAGTCGAATGCCGGAGCAGAACGGAATCGGTCGCGCGGCGGGCGGCGGGGCATGAACATGGTGACTGGCCATCGGTCGATAAAGCGTTATCATAGAACTGTTTTCCGCCAAGAGCCGAGACGGGGCGCAAACCATGGCTTTAGGACTGATCATGTTGGGGCTGGAAGGTTTGGACTTGACCGCCGAGGAACAGGCGCTGCTGCGCCATCCGCTGGTGGGCGGCGTCATTCTGTTCAGCCGAAACTACCATTCGCCAGAACAGCTGAGGGCGCTGACCGCCGCCATCCACGGCCTGCGCCAGCCACGCTTGCTGGTGGCGGTGGATCATGAGGGCGGCCGGGTCCAGCGCTTTCGCGACGGCTTTACCCGGCTGCCGGCGGTGCGCTGTCTCGGCGAACTCTACGACCGCGACCGGATGCGCGCCAAGCAACTGGCGCGGGTGACCGGCTGGTTGATGGCCGCCGAACTGCGGGCGGTCGGAGTCGATTTCAGCTTCGCGCCGGTGCTCGATCTCGATCACGGGGTGAGCGGGATCATCGGCGACCGGGCGTTTCACCGCGATCCCGAAGCGGTGGCCGATCTCGCTCACGCCTACGTCAGCGGCATGCAGAAAGCCGGCATGGAAGGGGTGGGCAAGCATTTTCCCGGTCACGGCGGCATCGCGGCGGATTCCCATCTGGAACTGCCGGTGGACCCGCGATCCTACGAAGAACTGGCCGACGCCGACTTGCTGGCGTTCGAGCGGATGATCCACTACGGTCTGGCGGCGCTGATGCCGGCGCATGTCCTCTACCCGCAAGTGGACGACCGGCCGGCCGGGTTTTCGGCGCGCTGGCTCAAGCAGATCCTGCGCCGGGATTTGGAGTTTCAGGGCGTGATTTTCAGCGACGACCTCGACATGGCCGGCGCGGGCGAAGCCGGGTCGCCGCCGGAACGGGCGCGCGCGGCGCTGGCGGCCGGTTGCGACATGATTCTGGCGTGCAACGACCGCGCCGCCGCCATCGCCATTCTCGACAACCTGCGCCATGCCATGGAACCGGTCAGTCAGTTGCGCTTGATCCGCCTGCACGGGCGCGGCCATCCCACCGTGGAGCGCCTGCGGCGCGAGCCGAACTGGCAACGGGCGGTGTCGCTGGTGCGCGATTACGACGCATCGCCGCTGTTGGAGATGGATATTTGAGCGCGCCCCTGATCCCCGCCATCGCTCGCTGACGCCGAGATTGGTCCCCGATGTCCGACATCACCCCCGAACACGCCCAGGCCGCCTTGGCCAAGGCCGAATTGCTGTATTCCTCCGAGCAGATCGACCGCGCGCTCGATGGGCTGGGCGAGGCCATCACCCGCGAGTTGGCGCGACGCGACCCGATGGTGCTGGTGGTGATGAACGGCGCGTTGGTGGCGGCCGCTCATTTGCTCGGCCGGCTGCGGTTTCCGTTGCGGGTCGGCTACTTGCACGCCACCCGCTATCGCGGCGACACGCGCGGCGGGGCCATGCATTGGGTCGCGCCGCCCCGGCCGGACGTGCGCGGACAGACCGTGCTGGTGGTGGACGATATTCTTGATGAAGGCGATACGCTCAAGGCGATTTTGGACGAACTGCGGCGGTTGGGCGCGACGGCGGTTTACAGCGCGGTGCTGGTCGAAAAGCGGCACGATCGAAAAGCGCCGGGTTCGACCGTCGATTTTATCGGTCTGGAGGTTCCCGATCGCTACGTGTTCGGCTTTGGCATGGACTACCACGACTACTGGCGCAACCTGCCCGCCATTTACGCCGTGGGCGGTTGAGGTCTCGCGCCCGATGCCGCCCGCGCCTCCGGTTTTATCGCGCCGCGCCCTGCCCGGTGGCCGCTCGTGAGGCCGCCCATCGCCATCATCGGAGGGACCGGACTCGACGCGCTGGATACGTTGAGCCTCCCGCGCCAGGAAACGCTCGCAACGCCCTACGGCGAACTTTCCAGCCCCTTGCTCCACGGCGAGCTGGGCGGACGGCCCGTGGTGTTTTTGGCCCGGCACGGCCAGCGGCACACGTTGCCGCCCCACAAGATCAACTATCGGGCCAATCTATGGGCGCTGCATCGGGTTGGCGTCAGGCAGGTCATCGCCGTGGCGGCGGTCGGCGGCATCCGTCAGGACATGGCTCCGGGCGTCCTCGCCTTTCCCGACCAACTCATCGACTACACCTGGGGCCGGCCGTGCACCTTCTTCGAGGATGATTCGAGCGAGGTCACCCATATCGACTTTAGCGAGCCGTACAGCCCGGCGTTGCGGGAGCGCTTGATTCAGGACGCCCGCGCCTTGCAGCTCGACGCTCGCGAGTCTTGCACCTATGCGGCGATGCAGGGGCCGCGCTTGGAAACGGCGGCCGAGGTGCGCAAGCTGGAGCGCGACGGCTGCGACATCGTCGGCATGACCGGAATGCCGGAAGCGGCGCTGGCGCGCGAGTTGGGTTTGCGCTACGCCGCCTGCGCGGTGGTGGCCAATTGGGCGGCGGGCAAAGTGGCGGGCGAAATCACCATGGCCGAGATCGAGCGCAATCTGGTCGCGGGGATGGCGCGGGTCAAGCGGCTGTTGGCGCGCGCCATTCCGGCGCTGGACGAGCCGCCGTGTTGAAGCTTTTGATCCGACCGCGCGGTTGGCGCGATCCTGTCTGAACGACCGAAGCCGCCGCCGAGGCCGGCAATATCGTTAACTCCCTTGGGAATTATCCAATAATGAATGAAACTTTACTGTTTTTAAAAGAATTTATCAAAAATCCCGGTCAAGTGTCCTCGATCGTTCCGAGTTCGCGATTTTTGGAACAGCGCATTGTTAAGCTGGCGGAAATGCGCTCGGCGAAAACCGTGGTGGAATTGGGCGCCGGCGTCGGCGGCACGACCCAGGCGTTTCTGGACGCAATGCCGCCCGAGGCCAAGTTGCTGAGCATCGAAATCAATCCGAAATTCTGCTCCTCGCTCCAGCGCATCCGAGACCCCCGGCTCATCGTCCATTGCGGCGGCGCTCAAGACCTTCAAAAAACCCTGGCGCTTTATGGTCTGCCCGCCCCCGAAGCGGTGGTTTCAGGTATTCCGTTTTCCAAGATCGAACCCGCCATCGGTTCGAGCATCATCAAGGCCGTGGTCTCGGCGCTGTCGGTCGGCGGGCGTTTTGTCGCCTATCAAGTCAGCGGCCGGGTCGCGGAACTGGCCCGCCCGTTGCTGGGGCCGGGCCGGTTTGGATTGGAGTGGTTAAATATCCCGCCGCTGCGGGTCTATCAGTGGGAGAAAGCGGCTGCTTGACGCCGGTCGGCGCGGGAAACCAGCGGACGCGGCCGGCTTGTCAGGCCGACCGCAAAATCTACTGATGGGGAGCCTCTGAGTTTGCGCCGAGGCGCTTTCGATCCACGTCGGATCGATCAACCGCCGCGAAATGACCTGCCGCTGCGCAAGTCCCGAATCTCGGTCGGCTTGGCCGCGCCGCCGGTCGGACCGGCGAGCAGGTAATCGAGCGCGCGCCCCAATTGCCGGCGCACCGCCAGCGCCGTGCGCGCCGACGGCCGGCCGCTCAAATTGGCGCTGGTGGATACCAGCGGATGCCCGCAGACCCGGCACAGCGCCGCCGCCAGCGGGTGCGCGGTCACCCGCACCGCCAGCGTGTCATGGCGCCCGCGCAGCCAGCGTGGGGTCGAGGTCCTTGCGGGAATCACCCACGTATGAGGGCCGGGCCAAGTGGCGGCCAGTCGCTCGCGCTCCGAAACGGTTAGCGGTTGCAGGAACGGTTCGAGTTGGTCGAAATCGGCGGCGATCAGAATCAAGCCTTTGTAAATGGAACGGCGCTTGAGCGCCAGCAAACGCCGTACGGCCCGTTCGTCGAGCGGATCGCAGCCCAAGCCGTACACGGCCTCGGTGGGATAGGCGATCAAGCCGCCGTCCCGGACCGAGCGGGCGGCGGCGCGCAGGCGCGGCCCGTCCACCTTCAACTCCGGCGCGACGAGGAACGGCGCGGCGCGGCGGCGTCGGCCGAGGGTTCGGCGGCGGTCTTGGCGGCCGCGGCTTTCGCGCGCTTGGGCCGAGCGGCTGGCGGTTTGGGGGCCGAGCCTTCAGCGTCGGTCTTGGAAGCGGGAGCCTTGGCGGTCTTGGCGGTCTTGGCGGCGAGCTTGAGCGGCGTCGCCTTGCCGGCGGTTGCTTTCACGCTTTTTACTTTGCCCGCCCCCGCTTTTCCGGGGCGACGCGCGTCGGGTTTCTTGTCGGGCGCTTCGCGCACCAGGGTCTCGCATTCGGCGAGCGTCAAACTGGCCGGTTCGCGTCCCTTGGGCAGGCGGGCGTTCTTCTTGCCATCGCTGATGTAGGGTCCGTAGCGGCCGTTCAGAATCTGGATCGGCGAATCGGGAAACGCGCGCAATACTTTGTTGGCGGCGGCCAGCTGGTGCGCGGCGATCAATTCCAGCGCCCGTTCGCGGCTGACGGTATAGGGGTCTTCGGTCTTGAGCGAGACGTAGGTTTTGCCGTAGCGCACGTACGGTCCGAACCGGCCGATGTTGGTTTGCATCGTCTCGCCCTCGGCGGTCGTCCCCAAATCGCGCGGCAATTGAAACAAGGCGAGCGCTTGTTCCAGGGTGATGGTATCCATGCGCTGGTCCGGACGCAGGCTGGCGAAGCGCGGTTTGTCGGGGTCTTCCTTGACGCCGATTTGCGCGAACGGCCCGAACCGGCCCATCCGCACCGAAACCGGTTTGTCGGTCTTGGGATCGCGGCCCAGCTCCCGGCTTTGAATGACGTCCTGGCGCGATACGCTCTCGGTTTTTTCCTCGACCAATTGCTTGAACGGGTCCCAGAACCCGCGCATCAACGGCACCCAATCCTCCTCGCCCCGCGACACCGCGTCCAAGTCATCTTCCAACCGGGCGGTGAAGTCGTAATCCACGTAGCGGGTGAAGTGGCGGGTCAGAAAACGGTTGACGATGCGGCCGATATCGGTCGGCTTGAAGCGGCGGCTGTCGAGCACCGCGTATTCGCGCGCCAGCAGGGTGGAAATGATCGCGGCGTACGTGGAGGGGCGACCGATGCCGTATTCTTCCAATACCTTGACCAGACTGGCTTCGGAGTAACGCGGCGGCGGCTCGGTGAAATGCTGCTCCGGGCGCAGCGCCAGCAGCTCCACCCACTCGCCTTCCCGAAACGGGGGCAGCGTCCGGTTGTCTTCATCATCGGGGCGGTCGTCCACATCTTCCTGATACACCGCCATGAAACCGGGCTCGGCGACGGTCGAGCCGGTGGCCCGGAAGGTGTTGCCCGCGCCGCACGCCAGATCGACCGCGACCGTATCCAGGGTGGCGGAAATCATCTGACAGGCCACGGTGCGCTTCCAGATCAATTCATAGAGCGCGTGTTGTTCGGGGGTAAGATGGGCCCGGACCGAATCCGGCGTGACGGCCGCCGCGGTCGGACGGATCGCCTCGTGCGCCTCTTGGGCGTTTTTGGCCTTGGTCTTGAACAAGCGAGGGCTGGCGGGCAGGTTGTGCGCGCCGTAGCGCTGGGCGATCAAGCGCCGCAGCTCCTCGATGGCCTCTTTCGCCAGATTGACCGAATCGGTGCGCATGTAGGTGATCAAGCCGACCGCGCCCTGACCGGTGTCGATGCCTTCATAAAGCTGCTGGGCGACCCGCATGGTGCGCTGGGTCGAAAAGCCGAGCTTGCGCGACGCTTCCTGTTGCAGGGTCGAGGTGGTGAACGGCGCGGCGGGATTGCGCTTGCGCTGCTTGCGCTCGATGCGCGCCACCCGCAGCCGGCCGATGGCGTTCGGATCGGTTGCCGCTTGCCCGTCGGCTAGCGGGGCGCGGGCGGCGGTCAGCAAGGTCTGCTCCATCGCCCGCGCCTGTCCGGCGTCGGTCACGCTGAACTGGCTCAGCTTGACGCCCTGGTATTCGCTCAGCCGGGCGAGGAACGGTTGCGACTGCTTGACGGCGTCCGCTTCCAGAGTCCAATACTCGCGGCTCTCAAAGCGCTCGATCTCCTCCTCGCGCTCCACGACCATCCGCAGCGCGGGCGATTGCACCCGGCCGGCGGACAGGCCGGGCCGAATTTTCTTCCACAACAGCGGCGAGAGGTTGAAGCCGACCAGATAGTCCAGCGCCCGCCGGGCCTGCTGGGCGTTGACCAGATCCAAGGAAAGCTCGCGCGGCTGCGCCACGGCCTCTTGAATCGCCCGCTCGGTGATCTCGTGGAACACGACGCGCCGCACGGGTTTGTCGCGCAGCAGATCGCGCTGCTGGAGGATTTCGCGCAGGTGCCAGGAGATGGCCTCGCCTTCCCGGTCGGGGTCGGTCGCCAGATAGAGCGCGTCCGCCTTGGCGGCGGCCTTGGCGATGGCCTCGACGTGCCGCTCGTTTTTATCGATGAGCTGGTATTTCATGGCGAAGCCGCGCTCGGGATCGACCGCGCCTTCCTTGGGCACCAGATCGCGCACGTGGCCGTAGGAGGCCAGAATCTCGTAATCCGCGCCCAGATATTTTTTGATCGTCTTGGCCTTGGCGGGCGATTCGACGATGACCAGATTTTTACTCATGTGTTTGGCATGGATGACGGGGGTGGGAGGGCGTCCACCGGCCAAGACCCGCCGAGGCGAATCCGCGAACGCGGCGCGAACGGCGCGCTTGAGGTCTAATGCAGGTAAGCGGGCAACTCGTCGAACACCAGATCCTGCAACCAGGCGTAAGCTTCTTCCTGTCCGGGCTGGTTGAACAACACCATCAAGATAATCCATTTTAGCTGAAGCAAACCGATGTCCTCCGCCTGCAAGGCCATCACCCGATCGATGACCACCTCGCGGGTTTCCGAGCCCAGCACGCCGCTTTGCTCCAAAAACAGCAAAAAGCCCCGGCATTCCGCATCCAGCTTGGCCAGTTCCGGCTCGACATAAATGCGGCAGGAACTGGGATTGACCTTGAGCGGAGCCTGCTGGCGGTCGCTCAGGCTGTCCAACCATTCAAACGCCTGCTGGATTTCACGCGATGGAAAGCCGGCGGCTAACAAATCGGTCTGGATGGATTCGCGGTCGGGGTCGGCCTCCGTCTCATCGTCCATATAGTGTTGAAATAGATACATCAGGACATCCAGCACATTTTCTTTCATTCCAAACGCTCGCCTTGAAAACAAAAACCCCCGTCACTCGGCGAGGGTGCGAAGCCGCGGCCTCTCGGGTGGGGCGGCCGGCGTTCAGGATCGAAGGCGACAGTACCGACCGCCGGGGACCGCCGCTACGTAACCCTGCAATTCCAATATCAGCAGCATGGAGGAAACCACTTCCGCAGTCAATCCGCACCGTTCCACCAGGAAATCGACCGCCGCCGGCGCATCGCCCATCGCCTCCAGCAGTTGTCGGTATTCGGGGTCGGGCGGTGTGTCCGCCGAGGTCGCTGCCGTTTCCAAGGGCGCACAGCCGCCGGCCGCCGCCAGCGGACCCAGTTCCTCCAGAATATCGGCCGCCGTTTCCACCAGTTTGGCGCCTTGACGGATCAGGGCGTGGCAACCCTTGGCCAGGGGATTGTGAATCGAGCCGGGAATGGCGAACACTTCCCGCCCCTGCTCCAGCGCCAGCCGGGCGGTGATCAGCGAGCCGCTCTGCACGGCGGCCTCCACCACCAGCACGCCCAGGGAAAGACCGCTGATCAAGCGGTTGCGGCGCGGAAAATTCTCGGCCAGGGCCGGGGTGCCGGTGGGAAATTCCGAAACCAGCGCGCCGCTTGCGGCGATGGCGTGAGCCAAGTCCCGATGTTTGGCCGGATACACCCGCTCCAGACTGGTGCCCGTGACCGCCACGGTCCAACCGCCGCCGGAGAGCGCGCCCTGATGGGCGGCGGCGTCGATGCCGAGCGCCAGACCGCTGGTGATGGTCAGGCCGCCCTCGGCCAGATGGGCGGCAAACTGCCGGGCGGTCTCCCGGCCCTGCGGGGTGGGGTTGCGGGTTCCGACGATGGCCAACTGCGGGGCGCGCAGGCTGTCCAGCAGGCCGTGCGCGAACAGCAGGGGCGGCGGGTAGGCGAGCTGCCGCAACAGCGGGGGGTAGCGGCTATCGTCCAGCGCCAGCAAGTGGTTGTCGGGCTGCTCCAGCCAAGCGAGATCCCGTTCGACCCCCCGCCAGTCGGGCGCCCGCAGATAGTCCAGCGCGGAAGCGGGCAACTGCAGTTCGGACCATTGCTCCCGGCCGGCCGCCAGCGCGGCGGCGGCCGAGCCGAAACGCTCCAGCAGCCGGCCGAACCGGGCCGGACCGATTCCCGGCGCGCGCAACAGCGCCAGCAACTGGGCCGGATCGCCGGCCGGCGGCGCGGAATCCCGGTTCAGGGCGAGGTTACCCGATCCCGCAGCCGGATGGAGCGTTCGGCCTGCATGATCAAGCCGTAGCTGACCAGATCGTGCGCCTTGTAAACCATCAGCAGCCCGGCCCGCTCGCCGGGGATGCGCACGGTTCCGCCCGAGATCTTATCGTCGACCCGGCGGTCCTGACCGAACACCGCCAGCACGTGGCCGGGTTCGATGCCGTCCTGAGCGCCCAGATTGATGATGACGCTGCTATATTGAGTGATCTGCGTCACATCGGCGTCGAGCCGGCCGATGATCATGCCCTCGACGTCCGGGGCGGGATGCGGGTCGAAGTTGTACAGTTCGGGCGCCGACTCGATCGGCAGCAACCGGTCGCCGGCGCGAACCGGGGCGACGGTGTGGGTCAGAATGAAGGTGGCCGGGTTCTCATCCCGCTCCAGAGTCGCCTGTCCCACATAGATGCCGGGAACGCCCAACAAGCGGTTGGAGCCGGGCTCCCGCAACTCCTCGCCGGGACGGAACACGGCGTAAAGCGCTTGGTCGAAATCAGCGCCCCTGACGTAAACTCGGTCGCGGTCGGCGTAAACGGTTTGCTCGTCGTCGTCGGCCACGATATAAGGTTTGCCTCGCCATTCCGCTTTGCTCAAGATTTCGCCGCGCGTCAGAAAGGCCTCGATGGCGTCCCGAGGCACCGGCGGGATCGGCTGGGTCAGGCTTTCGACTCGGATCTCCGGCGAAAGCTTGATCAGCGGCACCTCGCCGCGCGAGGCGTCCAGTTGCGGGTTGCCGCTGGCGTCGTAGCTGAAGCGGAGCACGTCGCCTGGATAGATCCGGTGCGGGTTGCCGACCTGGGGGTTTTGCCGCCAGATCCGCCGCCATTGCCAGGGATTTTGTAGAAAGCGCTTGGCGATCGACCACAAGGTGTCGCCGGGCGCGACGGTATAGCTTTCCGGATGGTCGGGCCGCAGCGCGACCGGCCCTTCCGAGGCGGGGGCCTTGGGGCCGGGCCGGATCGCCGCCGGACCCTGACCCGACGCGGGTCCCTGGACCGACTCGCCGGGATCGTTTCTCGGCGCGCGGCCGCCGGCTTCGGTCCGGGCCGTTTCTCCCACGGTGTTCGGTTCGCCGGGAGTCGGGCTGGAGTCGGGCTGCTGGGGAAGCTGGGCGCACGCCGCGAGCAAAACCGCCGTCGCCAGTGACAGAACGGTCCTGAAATGTCTTGATGAACGGGTGATAGTCATGGTCCTTGCTCAATCGTCCAAAAGAAACGGGCGGGAGTGTATGCGGATTACCCCCCTTCGCGCAAAGTATAGCCCCCATAGTGTAATTTCTCGTATGATTTCCTGACGAAAAAACCGGTGTCGCGATCAATTAAGGCGTTTGCGGAGTCGCCATGGCACAATTGACCATATTGCATTATCCCGACCCCCGGCTGCGCAAGCCGGGATTGGCGGTGGAAATCGTCGATGACGGCGTGCGCGCGCTTATCGACGATATGCTGGAAACGATGTACGCGGCGCCGGGCATCGGCCTGGCGGCCACCCAGGTCAACGTTCAGAAGCGGATCGTGGTGATGGACGTATCCGAAAACAAGGATCAGCCGCTGGTGTTCATCAATCCGAGCATTCTGGAACGGGAAGGCGAATGCGAGTCCGAGGAGGGTTGCCTGTCGGTGCCCGGCTTCTACGAGACGGTCGAGCGCGCCGGACGGGTGCGGGTCAGCGCGCTGGACCGGCGCGGCGAGCCGTTCGAACTGGAAGCGCAAGGCTTGCTCGCGGTCTGCATCCAACATGAAATCGACCATCTGGACGGGAAGTTATTCGTCGATTATCTATCGGCGCTGAAGCGCGACCGCATCCGCAAGAAGCTGGAAAAGCAAGCCCGGCTCGAAGCGCGCCCCGCCTGAACATGATGTCGGCCGCGCCGCGCCTCTCCGCCACGCAGCATCCGACGCCGGACGGTCCCCCGCTCCGTCCGGCGGCTTCAACCGGCCCGATCCGCGCATGACGGCCACCGCGCCGCGCCTGGCGTTCGCGGGAACGCCGGAGTTCGCCGTTCCCAGTTTGCGGGCCTTGCTGGCGAGCGGTCACGAACTCGCCGCCGCCTACACCCAGCCGGACCGGCCGGCGGGCCGCGGCCGCCAATTGCGCCCCAGCCCGGTCAAAGCCACCGCGTTGGCCGCTGGGGTCGCGGTGCGCCAACCGGCCAGCTTGCGCGATCCCGAGGTTCAGGCCGAATTGGCCGCCTTAAAGCCGGATTTGTTGGTGGTCGCCGCGTACGGGCTGATTCTGCCGCCGGCGGTGCTGGCGATCCCCAGGCTGGGTTGCGTCAACGTTCATGCGTCGCTGCTGCCGCGCTGGCGCGGCGCGGCCCCGGTCCAGCGCGCCATTGTGGCGGGCGACGCCGAAACGGGCGTTTGCCTGATGCGGATGGACGCCGGATTGGACACCGGGCCGGTTTACGTTCGCGCCGCCTGCCCGATCCCGCGCGGGATGACCGGCGGCGAACTGCACGACCGGCTGGCGGCGCTGGGCGCGCAAACGCTGCAAGCGGCGTTGCCGGCGCTGTTGGCCGGCGCGCTGGAGGCCATCCCCCAAGACGACCGCTCAGCCAGCTACGCGCCCAAATTGGAAAAGGCCGAAGCCGAACTGGACTGGACCCGACCGGCCTTGGAACTGGAACGCCGGGTGCTGGCGTTCAACCCCTATCCGATCGCGCGCACTCGCTGGAACGGTGAAGCGCTGCGGATTTGGCGCGCGCGCGCCGAGGAGCGGACGGCGGATGCGCCGCCGGGCGCCATTTTGGAGGCCGACGCCCGAGGCGTGGCCGTCGCCGCCGGGTCGGGGGTGCTGCGGCTGACCGAACTGCAACTGCCGGGCGGCAAGCCGTTGCCGGCCGTCGCCTTTTTGGCCGCTCGCCGCTTGGCCGGCCAGCGGCTGGGCGAGGCATGAACGTCCGTGCCGTCGCGGCCCGCGCGCTGGTTCAGGTGTTGAGCGAGGGCCGGTCGCTGGCGACGGTGTTGCCGCCGGCGTCGAGCCAGATCGATTCCCGCAACCGGGGCTTGCTCCAAGAGTTGTGTCACGGCGTCTGCCGCTGGTCGCCGCAACTGCAGGCGCTGCTCGATCAGTTGTTGCAGCGCCCGCTGGCGGAGGCGGAGCACGAGGTCCGCGCGCTGCTGTTGGTCGGTCTCTATCAGGTCTGGCATCTGCGCATCCCCGAACACGCCGCCGTTTCCGAAACGGTCGCGGCCGCCCGACAGTTGCGCAAGCCTTGGGCGGCGGGCCTGACCAACGCCGTGCTGCGCGCCGCCCTCCGGCGCCGGGAAGAACTCACGGCCGAGTTGAAAAACGATCCGCAAGCCGAGACCGCCCACCCGCGCTGGCTGCTGGAACGCCTGCGGCGAGACTGGCCGGACGACTGGCCCGCCATCGTGGCCGCCAACAACGCCCGTCCGCCGTTCGCGCTGCGGGTCAACCCGCGCTGCTTCGACCGCGAAGCGTACCGGCGTCGGCTGCTGGAGCTGGGCTGCAACGCCGAGCCGGCCCCGGACGTGACGGGCGCGCTGGTTCTGGCGGAGCCGATGGACGTCGCGCTGTTGCCCGGCTTCAACGAAGGCGCGGTGTCGGTGCAGGACGCCGCCGCGCAGCTGGCGGCCGCGCTGCTGGAGGTCCGGCCGGGAATGCGGGTGCTGGACGCCTGCGCCGCGCCCGGCGGCAAGACCGGTCACCTGCTGGAATCCGAGCCCAGCCTGGAGTTGGTGGCGCTGGATCGAGACGCGCAGCGGTTGGAGCAGGTCCGCGCCAACCTGCGCCGGCTGAAGGTGGACGCGCGCCTGACGGCCGGCGACGCCGCCCGGCCGGCGGACTGGTGGGACGGCGTTTCCTTCGACCGGATTCTGGTGGACGCGCCCTGCTCGGCCACCGGCGTGATCCGCCGCCATCCCGATATCAAGCTGCTGCGCCGGGAGAGCGACATTGCCGCCATGGCCGAACGGCAGCGCGCGATCCTGGAGGCGCTCTGGCCGTTGCTGCGGCCGGGCGGGCGGTTGCTGTATGCGACCTGCTCGGTGCTGCGTCAGGAAAATGATGGGGTGATCGCCGCTTTCCTCGCCGGTCGCGCCGACGCGCGGGCTCAGCCCATCGCCGCTGGCTGGGGGCGCGCGCTGGCGCACGGCCGCCAGCTGTTGCCGGGCGACGCCAACCGGGATGGTTTTTACTACGCCGGCGTGCTCAAGCAACCGGTCATGACGCTCGGACACTGATGGTGGCGGCCGGTGGCAGGCAGCAACCGTGGCTCTATTGCGCCGCCGGCGCGCTGGCGCTGCTGTGGGGTCTGCTGGGGCCTTCCCCGAGCTGGGCGGCCGGTTTTGAGGTGATCGCCGCCACCACCAAACTGGAAGGCGGGGTTTACCGGCTCGACGCCCGGATCGACTATCATTTCAGCAAGCCGGCGCTGGAAGCCTTGCAAAACGGCGTACCGCTGATTATCGAACTGGAAATGGAAGTGCGCCGGCGGCGCTCCTGGGTGTGGAACGAGACGGTCTACTCGTTGAGCCAGCGCTTCAAGCTGGAATATCACGCCCTCAGCCGCCAGTATCTGGTCAACAACCTCAACAGCAAGGAGCGACGGGGCTTCTCCAGCCGGGCCGCCGCGCTCCAATTCATGGGTCAGATCAACAATTTTCCCTTGCTGGATAAGGGCCTGCTGGGGCGCGACGAACGCTATGAAGGCGCCTTGCGCGCGTGGCTCGATATCGAATCCCTGCCCGCGCCGCTGCGGGTGTTCGCTTACCTGTCGGACGACTGGCGGCTGACGAGCGAATGGTACACGTGGTCGCTGTGATCCGCCGCTTCGCCAGCGGCCGCGGGCTGCTGCCGCCCGTGCTGCTGTTTTGCCTGCTGCTGGCTTTGTTGGTGTTGATGGGCCGCGCCACCACCAACTCGGCCAAATTCGGGCAGATGTACATCGGCTTGCTGCTGGCCAGCGCCGTCGGCCTGGGTTCGCTGGCGCTGCTGATTCTGTACAACCTGTTCCAGTTGATCGGGCTGTATCGCCACCGGATACCCGGCTCGCGCCTGACGCTGCGGCTGACCGGCATTTTCGCGCTGCTGTCGGTCACCCCGGTGGCGCTGGTGTACGGCTTTTCGCTGCATTTCCTGCAGCGGGGCATCGACAGCTGGTTCGACGTCCAGGTGGATCGCGGTCTGGAAAACGCGCTGGAGCTCAGTCGGACCGCGCTGGATTTGCGGATGCGCGAGGTGCTCAAACAGACCTTGCGGGTGGCCGTCAGCATCACCGACAGCGACGGCGAGCAGGTCGGCCGCCGGCTGGACGACCTGCTCGATCTCGGGGAAGCGTCCGAACTGACGCTGTTCGGTCAGGCCGGCCAAATCGTCGCCACCGCCACCATGGACCCGTCGGCGATCTTGCCGCATCCGCCGTCGGAGGCCGCCTTGCTGCAAGCGCGTCAGGGGCGGAACTACGTGGCCCTGGAGCCGGTCGGCGACGCGGGTTTTCACATCCGGGTCTTGGTGCCGGTCAGCTCCCTCAACAATGAAGAACGGCAGTTGCAAGCCCTGTTTCCGGTCACCGACCGCTTGAGCCTGCTGGCCGACGCGGTGCAGGCCGCCTTCGACAGCTATAGGGAGTTGATGTTCCTGCGAGCGCCGCTCAAGGCCAGCTTTACGCTCACGCTGTCGCTGGCGCTGCTGCTGGCGGTGCTGGCGGCGTTCTGGGCGGCGTTTTACACCGCGCGGCGGATGGTGCGGCCGCTGCGGGAACTGGCGGACGGCACCCAGGCGGTCGCCGCCGGTCAGTTTAACAAGCAACTGGCCGGAGCCGGGGCCGGCAGCGACGAATTGGGATTTTTGGTGGAATCCTTCAATCAGATGATCCGCAACTTGGCTCAGGCGCACGAGGCCGCGCAGCGCAGCCAAGCCCTGGTCGAGAGCCAGCGCGCCTATCTGGAAACCGTGCTGGCGCGGCTGTCGTCGGGGGTGTTGATCATCGATCAGGGCGGCCGCCTGCAAACCTGCAACGCGGCGGCCAGCCAGATTTTGGAAGTGACTTTACAGGACTATCTCGGCGCGGACAGCCAATGGCTGGCGGTCGCCAACCCGATGCTCCAGGAGTTCGTCACCGCCATCAGCCCGCATCTGGCCGAAACCGGCGACTGGCGGCAGGAACTCGATTGGTTCGGCGCGGCCGGCCGGCGGATCCTGATGTGCCGGGGCAGTTCGCTGCCGGACGCGGTCGGCCTCCACGGCGGCCACGTCATCGTCTTCGACGACATCACCCACGTGGTCAAGGTCGAGCGCGAAGCCGCCTGGTCCGAGGTGGCGCGGCGGCTGGCCCACGAGATCAAAAATCCGCTGACGCCGATCCAGCTGGCCGCCGAGCGCATCCGCCACAAATACCTCAAGCAGCTCGATGAAGAGCAAGGCAAGGTCTTGGAGCGCGGCACCCACACCATCATCCAGCAAGTGCAGGCGATGAAGGAAATGGTGGACGCCTTCAGCGAATACGCCCGGACGCCGCGCCTGCAGCTGGGCCCCTTGGAGTTGAACGAATTCGTCACCGAAGTGCTCTACCTCTATCGCGACTATCCGGCGGGGGTGGAAATCAAACTCGATTTGACCGAGGAGCCGTTGCGGATCAACGGCGATAAGGTCCGGTTGCGGCAATTGCTGCACAATCTGGTGAAAAACGCGATCGAGGCGATCCGCGACGGCCACGGCTCCACGCTGTGGATCGGCACCCGCCTCGAGCATGTCGCCGGCAGCGACCGCGTCGAACTGAGCGTGCGCGACGACGGACCGGGCTTTCCCGAGAACGTGCTCGCCAGCGCCTTCGAGCCCTATGTGACTACCAAAGTCAAGGGAACCGGGCTAGGATTAGCGATCGTCAAAAAAATCGTTGAAGAGCATGGCGGCTGGATCCAATTGGAAACGCCGGCGGACGGCGGCGCCCGAATCGCGATCCGATTGCCGATCTTTCAGGACGGCGCCGACCCGCCAGCACCGTCCGCCGTGTCCGCCGTACCCCTGCATGCCGATAAGGAGGCCGCCGGATGAGCGCGTCTTATATTCTGGTCGTCGATGACGAGCCTGATATTCGCGATCTGGTCAAGGAAATTTTGGAAGATGAAGGCTACGCCGTCGCCACCGCCGAGAACGCCGCCGCCGCCCGCGAGGCGCGGCGGGCGCAGCGGCCCGATCTGATCCTGCTCGACATCTGGATGCCGGACACCGACGGCATCACCCTGCTCAAGGAATGGAGCGAGGGCGATCACCTGCCCTGTCCCGTGATCATGATGTCCGGCCACGGCACGGTCGAGACGGCGGTGGAGGCGACCCGGTTGGGCGCTTACGATTTTATCGAAAAACCGCTGTCGATGGCCAAGCTGCTGCTGACGGTGGAGCGGGCGCTGGATGCGGACCGGCTGGCGCGGGAAAATTTGAACCTGCGCCGCCAGCAGCGGATCGTGGCCGAACCGGTCGGCCGCAGCGATGTGGTCCAGCGCTTGCGAACCCAGGTGCTGCGGATCGCCCAGCACGACGCGCCGGTGTTGATCTTCGGCGAACCGGGCACCGGCAAGGAAGTGTACGCCCGCTACCTGCACGCTCACAGCCTGCGCCGGGGCGGGCCGTTCATCGACGTCGGCGTCGGCTCGATCGCCCGGGAAAACGCCAGCTTGGAGCTGTTCGGCTCCGAACAGGGCGACCGAATCCACTACGGCCGGCTGGAGCAGGCCAGCGGCGGCACCTTGTTTCTGGACGAACTGGCCGACATGGATTTGGAAGCCCAAGCCAAGCTGGCCAGCGCGCTGGAGAACGGCGCTTTCCTGCGCATCGGCGGCAAGGAGCCGGTCCGGGTCAACGTGCGGGTGGTGGCCGCCACCCACCGCGATCTGGAGCAAGAGGTGGCGGTGGGACGGTTTCGCGAGGATTTGTACTACCAGCTCAACGTCGTCCCGATCAAACTGCCGCCGCTGCGCGATCACATTGAGGACGTGCCGGAGCTGCTGAATTATTACATCGGCTATTTTGTCGATCAGGAAAGCCTGAGTTACCGCCACTTTACCCTGGCCGCCCAGAACCGCTTGCGCAACTACAATTGGCCCGGCAACATCCGCGAACTCAAGAATCTGGTGCAGCGGCTGCTGATTTTGGGCGGCGATGAGGACATCACCTTGGAGGAGGTGGACGCCGCCGTGCGCGGCATCACCACCGTCAAGGCCCAGGATGTCGGCAGCATTCCGTTGAACTTGCCGCTGCGGGAAGCCCGCGAGCAATTCGAGCGCACCTATCTGATGCAGCAGTTTCGCGAATGTGAGGGCAACGTGGCCCGTCTGGCCGACCGGGTGGGCATGGAGCGCACCAACCTGTACCGCAAGCTGCGCGCGTTGGGCATCGATCCCAAGAAAGCGCTCGATGAATGAGGGCCGAGTGTGAAAATCGTGATTCTCGGCGCGGGCCAGGTCGGCGGCTCCGTCACCCACATCCTGGCTGGCGAGTCCAACGATGTGACCGTGGTCGACGCCAGCCCCGAACGCTTGCAAGCCCTGCAAGACCGGCTGGACATCCGCACCGTCTGCGGCAGCGCGTCCTACCCGACCGTGTTGGAGCAGGCGGGCATCGCTGACGCCGACATGTTGATCGCGCTGACCGACAGCGACGAAACCAATATCATCGCCTGTCAGGTGGCGCACACCCTGTTCAATACCCCGACCAAGATCGCCCGGATCCGCGCCGGTAGCTACATCGCCTACCGCGAGCAACTGTTTCGCGACGACGCGCTGCCGGTCGACGTGCTGGTCAGCCCCGAACAATTGGTGACCGATTACATCCAGCGGATCATCGAACACCCCGGCGCGCTGCAAGTGCTGGATTTCGCCGAAGGCCAAGTCCGGCTGGTCGGCGTCAAGGCCTACGAGGGCAGCACCCTGATCGGTCAGGCGTTGCGCACCCTGCCGGATCGGATGCCCAACATCGATACGCGGGTGGCCGCCATTTTCCGCCAGGGCCGGCCGATCATCCCGGAAGGCAACACCGTGATCGAGGCCGACGATGAGGTGTTCTTGATCGCCGCCCGCAAGAACACCCGCGCCATCGTCGCCGAGCTGCGCAAGCTGGACCGGATGGTCAAGCGCATCATCATCGCCGGCGGCGGCCATATCGGCGCGCGGCTGGCGCAAGGGCTGGAGGACCGCTTTCAGGTCAAGATCATCGAACGCAGCCAGACCACCAGCAAGCGGCTGTCCGAGCAATTGAGCCGGTCTATCGTGCTGCACGGCGACGCGGCCGACGAGAATCTGCTGCGCCAGGAAAATATCGAGCACGTCGATGTCTACTGCGCCGTCACCAACGACGACGAAGCCAACATCCTCTCGGCGATGCAGGCCAAGCGGATGGGCGCGCGCAAGGTGATGGCGCTGATCAACCTGCTGTCCTACGTCGAACTGGTGGAATCCTCCGGCATCATCGACGTGGCGATCTCGCCGCAGCAGGCCACCATCGGCAGCCTGCTCACCCACGTCCGCCGCGGCGACGTGGTCAAGGTGCATTCCCTGCGGCGCGGGGCGGCCGAGGCTATCGAAGCCATCGCCCACGGCGACTACAAGACCTCCAAGGTGGTCGGCCGGCGCATCGAGGAAATCCGGCTGCCGCCCGGCACCACCATCGGGGCGATCGCTCGGGGCGATGAAGTGGTCATCTGCCATCACGACACCGTGATCGAGGCCGACGATCATGTGATTCTGTTTTTGGTCGATAAAAAACGAGTGCCGGAAGTCGAACGCTTGTTCTCGGTCGGGGCGACTTTCCTGTAAGGCCGCGCCGCGCCAAAAACCCTTATGTTAGAATGCGTCCAACTCCGCAGCCGGGGCGCGTCCCCCGCCGAAACTCAAAAAATACCACTCACCGGCGTCAACAGGATTCCGAACATGACCGCATTCAATTTCGAGCAGGCGCGTCACAACATGATCGAACAGCAGATCCGGCCTTGGGAGGTTCTGGATCAACGGGTGTTGGATACCCTCGCCTGGGTGCCGCGCGAGGAGTTCGTGCCGGAGCGCTACCGCAATCTGGCGTTCGGGGATGTCGCCATCCCGCTCGGACATGGCGAATTCATGCTCAAACCCACGGTCGAGGGCCGGCTGTTGCAGGCGTTGGCGGTGCAACCGACCGATCTGGCGCTGGAAGTCGGCACCGGCAGCGGCTATCTCACCGCCTGTCTGGCGCGGCTGGCCGCCAGCGTGGTCAGCGTGGACATCGTCGCCGAGTTCAGCGATGCCGCCCGCGCCAAACTGAAGGCGCGCGGTTCGAGCAATGTCGTACTGCACACCGGCGACGCCAGCCTCGGCTGGGGCGGCCACCGCTACGACGCCATCGCGGTCACCGGTTCGGTGGCCGAGGTCGCCGACGAATGGCGGCGGAGCTTGAAGTTGGGCGGCCGCTTGTTCATCGTGGCCGGCAAGCCGCCGATCATGGAAGCGCTGCTGATCACCCGGACCGGCGAGGAACAGTGGCTGCGGGAAAGCTTGTTCGACACCGAACTGGCCCCCTTGCGCAACGCGGCCTCGGTGAAATCCTTCGTATTCTGACCGGCGGGCGGCGGCCGCCAGCCCGGACGGCCGCGACAATGATTGGCCCGGAGTGGTATATTAGGGATTGTTAACATACTCACTCAGAGGAGACGCCATCAGCCATGCCCAAACTGCGTTGTCTGGTGCTCGCCGGATTCATCGCCGCCTGCTGCGGCCGGCCGGCGTGGGCGGAGGACTTGCTGCGCGTCTACCAGCAGGCCCAGGACAGCGATCCGGTGCTCAAGGCCGCGACCGCCAGCCGGGACGCGACGCGCGAAGCCAAACCGCAGGCGCGCGCCTTGCTGCTGCCGAACGTGGGCGTGACCGCCGATCAGGGTTATCGGTTTGGAACCGAGGGCGTGGCGCCCGCGCCCTCGACCGCCAACAGCCACACCTATGCCCTGAGCCTAGTGCAGCCGCTCTACAACCGGGGCCATCACGTCCGCCAGCGCTTGGCGGAGGCGACGGTCGACCGCTCCGAAGTCGATCTCGGCAACGTCCGCAACGAATTGGTGCTGCGGGTTTCGCAAGTGTATTTCGGCGTCTTGGCGGCGCTGGACAACCTCAGTTACGCCACCGCCGAAAAAAATGCCTTCGCCCGCCAGCTCGAACAGGGCAACCGCCGCTTCGAGGTCGGCTTGGCGACCATCACCGACGTCTATGACGCCCAGGCTCGTTTCGACGCCGCCGTGTCTCAGGAAATCGAAGCGATCAACCAACTGGCGGACGCCCGCGAAGCCTTGCGCCAGCTGACCGGGCAAGACTACGCGCAACTGCATTCGCTGAGCGAACGGATGCCGCTGGTGTTGCCTGTTCCAAACGATCCCGAGGAATGGGTGCGGATGGCCTTGGAGAACAACTTGAGCTTGCGAAGCGCCGCCTTCGGGGTCGATCTGGCTCGGGAAAACGTCCGGCTGCAAAAGGCCGGCCATTACCCGATTCTGGATTTGCAAGCCAGCCGCGTCGACAACGACAACGGCGCCAACAACGACGTCGCCAGCAGCCAGCTCAACCTGCAATTGACCGTGCCGCTCTACAGCGGCGGCGCGGTGTCCTCGCGCTCCCGCGAAGCGGCCTACAACTATGAAGCCTCGCGCCAAAGCCTGGAAAACCAGCAGCGCAACACCATCCGCATCGTCCGCAACGCCTATCGCGGTCAGGAAACCGCCATCAGTCAGATCCGGGCGCTCGATCAGACCCGCGTGTCCACCCGCAGCGCCTTGGAAGCCAATCGAGCCGGCTACGAGGTCGGCACCCGCACCATCGTCGACGTGCTGGACGCCGAGCGGAACGTTTATCTGGCCGAGCGCAACTACGCCGCCGCCCGCTATTCCTACGTCACCAACTACCTGACGCTGCGCCAGGCCGCCGGCCAGTTATCGGAAGCGGACATGGTGGAAATCAACGGCTGGCTCGGCCCTCCCCGCCCGACCGCCGGCGATCCGGCCGCGCCTCTCATTCCAGAAACCGCGAAAGCGGGCGGCCTCAAGAGCGGCGACGGCAACGCCAAGGCCGCGCCGTCCGCCCCCGCCCCCGCCGCCGCGCCGCCGCCCGCCAACAAGCGCCCATCCAAGGCGGCGAACGACAAGGCGGCGGAGCCGGCCGCGTCCAGCGGCAAACTCCCGGCACATGGCTCGAAGTAAGCGGCCGCCGCGCCGCCGCGCGCGGTCGGCGGCTCGATGAAGGCCGAGGCCGTGCCGAGCGCTCCGGCTTCCGCTCCGGCGCTAGCTCAGTTGCCGCGCCGGCTGGCCGCCATCGTCTACGACAGCTTGCTGCTGGCGGGCGTGTTATTCGCGGCGACGGCCTTGGCGCTCGGGTTAACGGTGGCGGCGGCGGGCAGCGAAAGCGTCAAACTCAACCACCCGCTGCAAGGCCATCCGTTGTTTTCGAGCTATTTGTTGCTGATATGCTTTTTCTTCTTCGGCGGGTTTTGGGTTTTCGGCGGCCAGACTCTGGGGATGCGCGCCTGGCGGTTGCGGGTGCAGCGGCGCGACGGTCGTGGCGTCGGCTGGTGGCAGGCGCTGATGCGGTTTTTGAGCGCGGGGATATGGCCGGTTCCGGTCGCCGCTTATCTGGACCGGGTGCTCGGCGTCGGCGTCGGGCTCAGTCTGGCCGCCGGCTTTGCCTGTCTGGTGTTGGTCCTTGCGCTGCGCTTGCCCGACCGGCTGTCGGAAACGGAGTTGGTGGTCCTGCCCAAGAAGCCCAAGCCGTGACCGAGCCGTCAACGCAAGCGGCGCAAGGCCAGAAATCCCCCGCCCAGGAATAAAAGCGCCGGCGAGATCGCGCCCAGAAAAGGCGGATAGCCGTACAGCAGCACCACATTGCCCAGCAGATAGTTTCCGAGAAAGAAACTCAAGCCGATCAACAGGCCGATTAACAAGCGCTGGCCGACGCCGGCCGAGCGTTGCGGCCCGAACACGAACGGCATGGCGACCACCAGCATGGCGAGATAAACCAGCGGCGCGAGCAGCTTGCGCCACAGCGCCAGCCGGTAGCTTTGCGCGTCCAGCCCGTTGCGTTCCAGATAGTCCACATACACCCATAGATCGCGCACCGACAAGCCGGCGGGATCGGCGGCCAGCACGTCCAGAATTTGCGGGCTGATCGAGGAGCTAATTTCAAGGTCGGGGAGTTTTTCGCTCGCGACCGAATCGCCTTTCAGGAAGCTGCGGTCGATGTTTTCCAACACCCAGCGGCCTGCCTGATAACGGGCGCTTTGCGCGGCGGTGACCGTTTCCAGTCGGGATTGCGGTCCGATTCTGAAAATGTGGATATCCGCCAGCCGCAGACCCGGCAGGACCGCGTTGACATGGACGAAATAATCGCCGTCCCGCACCCAGAACCCGCGTCCGCCGCGAATCGCCATGCCTTCGCTCTTGGCGGCGGCGCGCTGCTCGCGGGCGGTTTGCTCCAGCGGGGGCGCGGCGAATTCGCCCAACACCAGCACCGCCAAGCTGAGCGCCAGTCCGGCTTGCAACACGGAGCGGGTCAACTGGGTCAGCGACAATCCGGCGGCGCGCATCACGATCAATTCGCTGCCGCTGGCCAGCGCGCCCATCCCGAGCAGAGCCCCGACCAGCAACGCCATCGGAAACAGCTCGTACACGCGCTGGGGTTGAATCAGCAAAAGATAGCGGAGCACCGCCGCAAAATCGTAGCGGCCCTTGCCTACCTCCTCCAACTCCACCAACAGACTGAGGAACATTTCCAACAGCAGCAACACCAGCAAAGCCACCAGGGTCGTGTTGGCGACGGTGCGAAAGATGTAGCGGTCGATCAGCTTCATGCCGCGCCCGCCAAAGCGCGCGCGGGACGGCGGAACAGCCAGAAGCTGCGGCCGCGCGCGTAGTCGCGCAGCAGCAAGCCGATGCCGAAGCACACAAACAGGGCATGAACCCACCACAGGCCAAGCGTCGGCCCAATCAAACCGTGGCTCAACCAGGATTCGCCGACGCCGATCAGATTAAAGTTGACGGCGTAGATCAACACCGCCGCGACGATCCGGCCATAGCGACCCTCGCGTGGCTTGGCGCGCGCGATCAACGGCGCCCACAGCGCGATGATCAACACCTGAATCGGGCTGTTGAGCCGCATTTGCAATTCAGCGACGTGATCCGGCTCGCGCGATTCCAGCAATTGCCGGGTGGGCAGCGCCTCGCGGTGTTTCCATTCCTGGCGCGGCGGCGCGGTGTCGACTCGCATCGTGGCGCGTTCGAACCGAATCATTTCATAATCGCCCTGGCCGGGTTTGCCCCGATAGCGGTGGCCTTGGTCGAGCACGATGTGCCGGATGCCGTCCTCGCTGATTTCCTGATGCCCCCGCTCGCCGGTGGTGATGCTGAGGTCGCCGTCCGCTTCTCGGGTCTGGACGAAGATATTCTGCAAACCGTGCTCGCCGAGCGCGCCGATGTAGACGACATGACGGCCTTTGAGCACCTCCCGAAAGGTTCCCGGCGTAAACATCGAGACTTCGGCTTCCTTGCGGGCCTTGGCCAGCACTTCGAACTGATAGTCCATGGTCCTTGGCACCACCACCAGCGACAGCGCGGCCGTAACCGCCGCCAGCGGAACCGCGAGCATGAAAATGGCTCGATACACCGCGCGCGGACCGTGGCCGCAAGCGGCCAGCGCGGTCATTTCGTGGTCGCGGTAGAGCCGGCCCAGGGCCAGCATGATACTCAGCAGAAACGCCAGCGGCAGCAGCATCACCATGAAATAGGCAGCCTGCAAGCCGATCAACACAAAGATCGAATCGCGCGCCAGCAAGCCGTTGGCGGCTTTGCTGAAATACCCGGCGAGACGGTGGCTCAACACCATCGCCAGCAGCACCAGCGCGGCGCCGAGGAAGGTCAGCCCGATCTCGCGGATCAAGTAACGGTCGATGATGGAGGGCACGCCGGTCAGCGCTCCCGTTCAGGCAACTGTGAGACCCGACGGTTTCTAGTTAAACTCATGTGATAAATCCTTGCCTGAATGAGCGTCATCTTAAGATCCAACACGGGGAGTAGCCTACCGATGGATTTTTCGGTTAAAAGCGGCAATCCAGAAAAACAGCGCACCGCATGCCTGGTGCTGGGCGTTTACGAAACTCGGCGGCTGACGCCCGCCGCCGAACAGTTCGATAGCGCGCGCGGCGGCTATCTCGGCAATCTGCTGCGCCGGGGCGATCTGGACGGCAAGCCGGGCCAGTCCTTGCTGCTGCTGGCTCCGCCCGATGCGGCGTGCGAGCGGGTGCTGCTGATCGGCTGCGGCCGGGAGCGCGAACTGGACGACCGCCGTTTTTGCAAGATCGCCGCTCATCTCGCCGCCGAACTCAACGACACCGGAGCCGCCGACGCGGCCCTTTATCTGACCGAACTGGCGGTCAAGGGCCGCGATCTCAATTGGAAAATTCGCCAGCTGGTCGAAGCGGTCGAAGCGGCGCGCTACCATTTCGATCAGCTCAAAAGCAAAAAGGACGCCCCGCGCCGCTTGTTGCGCAAGATTATACTCAGCGTGCCGGGCCGGCGGGAACTGCCGGGCGGCGAACAGGCCGTGCGGGAAGGACAGGCGATTGCCACCGGCATGGCGCTGGCCAAGGATTTGGGCAATCTACC
>DJIW01000007.1:48415-50509 GCA_002433805.1 Competibacteraceae bacterium UBA6584
GTGATGGAAGAAGCCGAGATGGAGCGGTTGGGTATGGGCGCGCTGTTATCGGTGACGCGCGGCAGCGCGCAACCGGGCAAGCTGATCCGCCTGGAATACCGACAAGGGCCGGCGCGCGAAAAACCTTACGTGCTGGTCGGCAAGGGCGTGACCTTCGACACCGGCGGCATTTCGCTCAAGCCGGGCGAGGGCATGGACGAAATGAAGTTCGACATGTGCGGGGCGGCCAGCGTGTTGGGCGCGTTTCGCGCCTGCCTGGAGTTGAAGCTGCCGCTGAATGTGATCGGTTTGATTCCGGCGGTCGAGAACATGCCGGGCGGCCGGGCCAGCCGGCCGGGCGACATCGTGACCAGCCTGTCCGGGCAAACCGTCGAAATCCTCAATACCGACGCCGAGGGCCGTTTGATCCTGTGCGACGCCCTCAGCTACGCCGAGCGCGACGAGCCGGCGGCGGTGATCGACATCGCCACGCTGACCGGAGCGTGCATCATCGCGCTGGGCCGCCACCCGCACGGCTTGTTCAGCAACCATCCGCCGCTGGCTCACGCGCTTCAAGCCGCTGGCCACACCGCCTACGACCGGGTGTGGGAGCTGCCGCTGTGGGACGATTATCAGGAAGGGCTGGACAGCAATTTCGCCGACGTGGCTAACATTTCCGGCAACCGCGATGGCGGCGCGATCATGGGCGCGTGTTTCCTGTCCCGCTTCGCCAAGAAATTCCACTGGGCGCATTTGGACATCGCCGGCACCGCCTGGAAGACCGGCAAGGCCAAAGGCGCGACCGGCCGGCCGGTGCCGTTGTTGACCCAGTATTTGTTGGATCGAGCGGCCGAAGCCAAGGAGAAATCGTGAGCGCGCCGCGCGTCGATTTTTACGTGTTGTCCGATCACAAGGACAACGGCCGGGCGCTGCTGGCCTGCCGGTTGACCGATAAAGCCTATAATCTCGGCCATAGCGTCTATCTGCTGGCCGCGTCCGAGCCGCAAGCCGCCGCGTTGGATGACTTGTTGTGGACCTTCCGGCAGGACAGTTTCATCCCGCACGAGCGCTATCCGCTGGCGGGCGAGCAGGATTCGCCGGTGTTGGTCGGCACCGCGTTGCCGACCGATAGAGCGGCCCAGGTGCTGATCAATTTCACCGACCGCTTGCCCGAAGGTTTGGAGCGCTTCGAGCGGATCGTGGAGCTGGTGGACCAGCAGCCCGAGGTCCTGGCGGCCTCGCGCGAGCGGTTCCGCCAGTATCGCGAGCGGGGCCTGACCCCGGAAAGCCACAAACTCTAGACGACCATTCACCATCACGCTGTATCGAGGGACGATCATGAACGACATTTTCATCGGCAAGGGCGAGCGAGACGTTTATCTGCTGGGCAAGTACGCCAACCGCCACGGCTTGATTGCGGGCGCTACCGGAACGGGCAAGTCGGTCTCGCTGATGGTGCTGGCGGAGGGCTTTTCGCGCTTGGGCGTACCGGTGTTTCTGGCCGATGTGAAAGGCGATCTAGCGGGTTTGAGCCAACCGGGGCAAGCCGGCGAGAAGCTGCAAACTCGGTTGAAACAACTGGGCATCCGAGATTGGGCGGCGCAAGCCAATCCGGTGGTGTTTTGGGATGTCTACGGCAAAAACGGCCATCCGGTTCGCACCACGATCTCCGAGATGGGCGCGCCTTTATTGGCGCGGGTGCTGGAACTGAACGATACCCAGGAAGGCGTGCTGGCGGTGACCTTCACCGTGGCCGACGACAATGGTTTGCTGTTGCTCGATCTGGACGACCTGCGCTCGATGCTGGCGTTTGTCAGCGAGAACGCCAAGGAGATTTCGGGCAAATACGGTTTGGTGAGCAGCCAATCCATCGGCGCGATCCAGCGGGCCTTGTTGCAATTGGAAAAAGCCGGCGGCGATCAGTTTTTCGGCGAACCGGCGCTCGATCTAGCCGATTTCATGCGCCGGGACATGACCGGTCGCGGGGTGGTCAACGTGTTGGCCGCCGAGTCGCTGATTCACAAGCCACGCTTGTACGCTACTTTTTTGCTGTGGATGCTGTCGGAGTTGTTCGAGAATCTGCCGGAAGTGGGCGATGTGGATGTAGAACGACAC
>DJIW01000095.1:0-2493 GCA_002433805.1 Competibacteraceae bacterium UBA6584
TGATCTAGTGTTCACAGATTATCAATACGGCACAATGAACGGCTTCACCGGAAAACCTGAAAGTCACTTGCTAGCGGATTACTGACATAGATAAGAATTGAGCCAAAATGGCCTGATTATTGATATGAATTGCAATTAATGATGCCGCATTTTGATCGAAGGAAGTCGAGAGATTGTATTGATTATAATCCGACGGTCGCCGCCTCCCAAGTCCTAGGGGCTGGTTTTTAAACATCAATCGCCGGCCAAAATCATTCGACTGTAATTTGAGGCTCCCCCGTTTCCAGTCCGCCGATGATCGCGGCTGCTAAAAAGCCCGCCGCGTGAAAGTATTGCAAGACGGTCTCAACCGTTTCGGGCGCGCAGGCCGCCAGCAAGCCGCCGCTGGTTTGCGGGTCGCAAAGCAGCCGCCACGCCCAGTCCGGCAGGTTTAGGTTCAGATTGACCTCATGGCTGTAACTTTCCCAATTACGCTCGATCGCGCCAGGACCGATCCCCTGCGGCGTCAGCTTCAAGGCTGTGGATAAAACCGGCAAGCGGTCGAATTGAAGGCGGGCCGCGAGATTCGAGCCGCGACAGATTTCCAGCAAATGGCCCAGTAACCCAAAGCCGGTGACGTCGGTCATGGCATGAACGCCGTCCAGCGCGCCGAGTTGTTGGCCCACGCGATTGAGTTGGGTCGTGATTGCCAGCATCTCCTGATAACCCTCCGCATCCAGCAGCCCTTTCTTCAAGGCGGCGCTCAGTACCCCCACGCCCAAGGGCTTGCCCAGGACCAACACATCGCCAGCTCGGGCGGTGTCGTTGCGCTTGAGCTGCTCCGGGGCGACGATGCCCATGACCGCCAAGCCGTAGATCGGCTCCGGGGAGTCGATGGAATGACCCCCGGCCAGGGCGACGCCCGCCGCGCGGCAGACTTCCGCGCCGCCGTCCATGATCCGGCTGATGATCTCCAGCGGCAGGGTATTGACGGGCATGCCCAAAATCGCGAGCGCCAACACCGGCGTCGCGCCCATGGCGTAGACATCGGAAATGGCGTTAGTGGCGGCGATGCGGCCGAAATCGCGGGGATCGTCCACGATGGGCATGAAAAAATCGGTGGTGGCGACCAGCGCTTGGCGGTCGTTGAGCCGGAACACGGCGGCGTCATCGGCGGTGGCGCTGCCTACCAGCAGATCGGGATGCGGAAAACCGCCGGAGACCCCAGCCAGCGCTTCTCGCAGCACTTTGGGGGCGATCTTGCAGCCGCAGCCGCCGCCGTGGGTCAGAGCAGTCAACCGGATCGCGGCGTCGCGAGCGTAAAGCGGTTCCGAAGAAGTCATGACGGTGCTCCAGATGAGTAGACGACCGATTTAAATCGTAGACGGTTTCGTCTTTCAATGACCCTTAAGTGCCTTGAGCGAGTTCGGCATCGAGGAGGATGGTCGATAAGCCGCGCTCAGGTGCGGCAGCACGACCGTTTTGAAACGTTTGGCTCGCAAGAATTCAGCCAATTCCAATACCCCATAAGGCATAAGTCCCGGACCGGCCATTTTATTCCCGTTCCGGAGTTATGCCGGCTCATGAACTCTCTTTCACTCCGTCGGAATAAATTCGGCCGAAACGGTATTCAGTCACTTGAGAGCCAAACGAATGCCTGCGCTCCAGCACCGTCATCCGAATAGTAGCAGGGCGCTGGTGGGAGTTCGGCGAGCCGTTTGCCGAGCCGCCGCCAGCAAGCCTCGCGGCGGCCGGGCATTTTCAACCGAACACCGGAGGCTTGTCCTGTTCGGCCGACGCTTAATGACATCACCGCCGCGCTGTCGGCTTCAGTGTCCCTTTACCAGGAGAATCCACATGAGTCTTGAATCGACTGTTGGTCCCGCCGCCAAACCGACTGACGCCGCCATTGATTTCACGGCGATCAAACAACGCCAGCAGGCCGCGTGGGCCAGCGGAGATTTCGCGGTCATCGGCGTCACGCTGCAGATCGTCGGCGAGTCGCTGGCGGAAGCCGCCGACGTGCGCGCCGGCGAGCGGGCGCTGGATGTGGCGGCCGGCAACGGCAACGCGAGGCTGGCGGCCGCCCCCGGCAAGCGCTCACGGTGAGCGACAGGCTCGTCGCTCACAACTGAAACAAACTCTCGGTCCAAAGACATAATCCGGAAACGAACGGCGACTAACCTGGGCTCGGATCGTGAACGATCTTTTCGTCCAATAGCCCATTGAAAACGAGGGTAAGACCATGGTGAAAACTCCCTTTGCGATACTCGCCGCCGCCACATTATTCGGGGCGGCCGCGACCCAAGCCGGTGTGGTCTCGAACGGCACCAACCTGAACGGCGTGTCGATGAATGGCGTCTCCTTGAACGGCACCAACCTGAACGGCGCTCTGCCCGTCACGTCGCGCGCGCCGGTCGGCATGCCGTTGCGGTCTCTGGCGAAGAAGCCTCTCGCGGTCAAGGCAACGGCGCACGAGTGAGGCGCGGGGCGCGGGCGATCTCCGGGTTTCGC
>DJIW01000095.1:2665-44769 GCA_002433805.1 Competibacteraceae bacterium UBA6584
CGCGGGCGATCTCCGGGTTTCGCGACGCCGCGCGACCGTGACACCCTTTCCGGCAAACGCCCCCATGAGCCTGAAAGCCTTTCGGATCGTTTCGAGCGCGGGCCTGGCGCTGGTGGTCGCGTTCCTGGCAAGCCCCGAAAACGGTGGGGCCGCCGCGCCACCTCGCGCTCGGCCGCTGGCGGATTTCGCGCTGGCGGCCACCCCCGAACAACGCCAGTTTCTCAAGTATCTCGTCGGTTGCGCGCTACCCGCGCAAGAGGCGCTTTATGCGGACGCGAATGGCGAACGATTCACCTTTCCAGGATCGCTGGGGCTGGCGCCCGCCTGGGTCGAGCGCGCGCTCACCGAAACCGAGCAACGCTGGGTTTCGGCCTGCATTCTCGCCCGCACCAACGCCTTCGGCAAGACGCTGCCCGTGTCGATGCGAGCGCGGCCACCTACCCACGCCGCATTGGAGACCACCGCTCGAGAGCGCCGCCGCTACGCCCTTCCCGAGGGCGGCTTTTTCGGCAATCTTTTCGCCGAACGACCGGTCGCCTACGCGTGCGACAGCGACCGAACCTCGACCCAACAGGCCGATCCGATTTTGACCGAGCGCGTTTGCGCGACGCCGAGCGGCCGAAAAACAACCGGGGGCGATCCTCTGACCCGCTGCGGTTTCATTCATGTCGGCGCTTGCGGTGAAGCCTCCCGCTATAGGGTGGATGGCGAGACTTACACCGAAGTGATTTTTACGTATCTCCGGCCCGCCCGACCTGATCGGAGACGCCACGAATAACACACGAGCGAAAGTCATGCGGAAACTAACAGTCAATGCGTTGCCTCTGGCAAGTGCTACAGGGGTGCTCGATACCGTGGCGGAAGCTCAATTTCTCGGCCCCCAACAAGCCAACCAACTCCCGGCATCACCCGCCGATCATCGCATTCACTACGCTGGCGGCGCTTTTCAATTCGCCGATCTGCGCCTGCCCAAAGCTTCGGGCCGCCATCCCGTTGCCGTTGTCGTTCATGGCGGTTGCTGGATGTACCACCACGGTGACCTCACCGCTGACCTTCAAAGCACGGCGGCGCTCTCCTCGGCACTCACCAAACTCGGCATAGCGACGTGGAATGTCGAGTATCGTCAAATTGATATTCCGGGCGGCGGATGGCCGGGCACGTTTGAGGATGTCGCCAAGGCCGTCGATCACTTGCGCGTGCTGGCTAAATCCTATCCCCTCGATTTGGAGCGTGTCGTCATCATCGGGCATTCCGCGGGCGGACATCTCGGGACTTGGGCTGCCGCCCGACATCGGCTACCCGAACGCACCTCCTTCTCGTTTGAGAATCCATTGCGCGTCGCCGGCGTGGTCAATCTTGCGGGACCGGCGGATCTGGAAGCCTTTATCCCGATTCAGAACTCATCTTGCGGTCAGGAGGCCATCATCACGCTGGTCGGAGGTTCGCCTTCCGAAGTGCCGGATCGGTACCAATTGGCTTCGCCGTCGAATCTTTTGCCCACGGGAGTGAAGCAGATACTGATTTCCGGCGCGCAGGACACGATTGTCCCTCCGCAGTTGAGCCAGGAGTATGCGGACGAGGCGAACAAGGCCGGCGACGATGTCACCTTTACCGCCGTGGAAAACGCAGCGCATTTCGAAGTCATCGCGCCCGGGTCTGAAGCCTGGTCCAAAGTTGAAGACGCTGTGCTTTCGATACTGAAATTGAAAAAGTGAACATCGAAGCGGCTTGGCCCGCGCCCGATATTGGCTGGGTCGGACGCTCGCTAACGCGCTCGCTCCCTCAGCTTTACGTCGAGCTCCAGACTCTCTATGAACGTAAGCGTTCACTCTAGACCGTTTGGATCGAGACGAACCCTTTGCCACACAACTGGCTGACGGTGATGTTCTTTACCGCACACCGAGCGCGTCCCGGCTGGTGCGCTGGCGCAGCCAAACCAGCTCGGGCAGGAACAGGCGGCTATTGCCTTGGTCGAGCTTGATCTGCTTTGGGCCGGGATAGCGAAAGCTGTCGGACCGGCCTTTCTTCTTGAGACTCGGGAAACCGGCCCGCGTGGCGAAAAAACTAACCATTTAGCTTGACCATCTTGACAGATTTGTCCAGACGGTCAGAACCGGACCGTCACCAATTTTCATGCTCCATACCGGAATAAATGTGCCTCGAACGGTGTTTAGCAATGTGAGAGCCAAACGAGCGGACGGATTCAAGCCCGATTGCCGGGAGTCGCCAAGGCGTTGGCGCGAGTTCCGCCGACCTCTCAACAAGCGGTCGCCAACAGCCTTGCGGCGGCGACTAGGCTTTTTCCACCGACTCACGGAGAATCCTTATGTTAAGTAGAACGTTAAGCCTCGCGATGCTGGCGCTGACCTTGGGAATGGCCTCATCCGCTCGGGCGGATACAAGCGTTTACGAGCAGAAGAATTTGGTGTCCGACCGAGCGGGCACCGCCGCCAACACCGATCCCAATCTCGTCAACGCCTGGGGGATCGCCTTCAATCCCAACGCTCTGGTTTGGGTGGCCAACGCCGGAACCGGCACGTCCACCCTTTACGACGGTGCGGGAACCGCTTCGACCTTGATTGTTACCGTCCCTGACGGCAATCCGACCGGAATTGTCTTCAATGGCTCCAATGACTTCGTCAGCGGCGGCAACCCCAGCCGCTTCATCTTCGCGACCGAAAGCGGCACCCTAGCGGCCTGGGCGCCTGCTCCTTCCTCCCCGCCGCCCACCATCGCTGTCACCGTCCGCGACAATTCGACGAGTGGCGCGATTTACAAAGGTCTTGCTCTCGCCGCAAACGGCGCTGGCCATTTCCTCTACGCCACGGATTTTCACAACAACAGAATCGATGTCTTCGACAAGGATTTCAAACCCGTCACGCTTTCGGGGTCTTTCAGCGACCCGAGCCTACCCCCTGGTTTCGCTCCCTTCGGCATCCAGAACCTCAACGGTGATCTTTATGTAACCTACGCTCAACAAGATCCAAACCGGGAAGACGATGTGGCGGGTCGCGGCCTCGGTTTCATCAACGTCTTCGACGCCGACGGCCATTTCGTCCGCCGCTTTGCTTCACGCGGCAATCTCAACGCACCTTGGGGGATGGCGCTGGCGCCCGCCAGCTTTGGTTCGTTTGGCAATCGTTTGCTGGTCGGCAACTTCGGAGATGGGGCCATCAACGCTTATGAGCTCAACACCGGCAAGTTTCGCGGCCAACTCCAGCGCGCCAACCGTCAGCCCATCCGGATCGACGGTCTCTGGGGCTTGAGTTTCGGCAACGGCGTTTCCAATCAACCGACCAACAGCCTGTTTTTTACCGCCGGACCCGACGGCGAAAGTCACGGTCTCTACGGCCGGATCGACGCGGTTGCCGCCAATGGCGGAAACGATGACTCTCCTAAAGGCGGCGGTGATGGCACCGACGGTTCCGATGACAGCAGCCCGAAGGGTGGCGCCGATGATTCGGGTAACGGCGGACATGACGGGCCAGGAGCTTACCGCTAGTCACTCGTAGTGCCGACCGGCATTAGTGGGTTCATGAATTAAAGGAAATCAATACGATGAAACTTTCAAAGCCTCAATTTCGGCTTGAAAATCCAATCCGAAATTCGTCTTGCGGCATCGCCGTGTTCTATTCGCTTATCGCCCTGCTCGCGGCCGGCTGCGCGTCGAGTTCCCTCGCGCCGCCGGAGGTGCCCGCGACCCTTCGGCCGCCTCAAGATCAGTCGCTATTTCTGGAGGCCCGAGCGACGGGCGTACAAATCTACGAGTGCGCGGCCAAGCCCGGAGATCCCTCGGGCTTCGCGTGGGTCTTTAAAGCGCCGGAGGCCGCGCTGGCGGACCGCTGGGGCCGTCCCATCGGCAAGCATTACGCCGGGCCGACCTGGGAATCCAGCGACGGGAGCACCGTGGTCGGCGAGCTTGCATCGCGCGATCCCGGCCCGGAGCCTTCCGCCATTCCCTGGCTGCTCTTGACCGCTAAATCGACCTCGGGCGCGGGTGATCTCGCCGGCACCCGGAGCATTCAGCGGGTCCATACCACGGGCGGCGTCGCACCCGCTCAGCCATGCGCTTCACGTAACGCAAAGCAGACCGTGCGAGTGCCCTACACGGCCACTTACTACTTTTATCGCGCGATGTCCTAAGCGAATCGCACCTTCGGCCAACTGTATTGAACGGCCGTCTTGCGCTTTTTCTAGGCGCGGTCCACGGCTTCAGGAATAAAGCCCGAGTGCTCCAATAGGATTTTGGCAAAACATTTGCTAGAGGGAACAAGCAACGGTGTTTCAAGGAATGCGAGCCATCCTGATCGAAACAGGATATCGGGTGAACATCCGCTTCGCTTGATGGCTCGCAATTGATGACTGGCTGATTAGCTTATAGAGAAAACCACATGCCCGGTCCATTCAGTATTCCATCCACGAGCGCCCGCCATAACCCAGTGATCGCTCTCCAATGCAGAAAATCCGCTATGACCTCCTGCCCGTGGAATTTCGACTGCATGATGGCTATCACCTTCTGGTCAATCCCAACTGGCAGCGCCATCGGGCAACGACAACGTTGCCAGCGGGGGCAACGCCGGTTATGCCATTGACCATGGGAGAATCGGTATGAGCTGGGACTACGGCCAATGCGTCGACTACGTGAAGCGGAATGCGCCAGCGGCCTCTCGGCCCGCTTTGCTGATGCCGGCCGTGCGCGCCTATAGTTCAAAATTTCCCAATATTTCCATCCTTTATTATTCCATGCCCGATTGGCTGGCCATTTTCGAGCTAGGACCGCGCTATATCGGCCAAAAAAAGTTCGAGGGCATCGCCCATCAGTACAAGTTCGTCGCGCAAACCTACCACGGCAAGGTCTCCAAGCTGCTAGACGGCATCGCCGGATTTGGGTCCGGCATGGCCTTGCTGCAAGAGATCGCCGCCGCGGGCTCTCATTCGCTCCGCATCATGCCGCATTGGCATTGGAAACAAGCCCTTCTAGCAGGCCCGCGCAACTCCTCGCCACGACCGGTTCGCGTCGGTGAGAAACTTGCGGAGGTGGTCAATGGGACATTCCCCAATACGGCGGCCGCCTACGCCAAGGGCGCGCGGATTCTCGACGATTCCCGCAGACCCACCAGCCAAACCGGCACCGGCAAAGGATCGGATGTCGTCCTGTTCTATTCACCCGAAGATTGGGAGTACAAGATCAGCACCGAAGGCCCGGGATTCGAGCCGGATGAAGTGCTGTTCCACGAACTGGTTCATGTGACCCGTGACCTTCGCGGTTTCCATACCGGACTCCCCGTGGATGGCGATTTCGGCAACGAGGAAGAATATCTGGCGACGACCCTCGCCAATTTATATTTATCGGAGAAGGGGAAGCCCTTGCGTGGCGCCTACAATGAGCCATCGGAACGCGGGCGCACCCGCGAAATCAAGGCGGGCGGGCGGACGATATTCTGGGTGATCGACCCACCGCCGAAAGGTTGGGCCGTCATGCGGGACCCGGACCACTGGTACGACGCACCCGGCCCGGTCAGCCTGTCGCCCGATACGCTGATCCAACGTTTCCGCGACACCCAAAAAGACTTTTATCTGACGTTGAGCCGGTTGCCGGACGGCAAACCCCAGTTCAATCCGGTCAAGGAACACGCCAAGCGTCGCGCGCAAGGTCAAAAGCCGGCGCGCCAACAGCAGCCGATCCGTTAGGGAAGGGTCCGCGCGCTTTGAGCGCGGCCACCCGCGAACGGGGGTGAAAACGCGCGCACCAGGCCGCCCGAGCGGGAATGGTGAGTGGGTCGAGCGTGCGTGGCGCGGTAAAAAGGTGACGGAAGGACGTGGGAGTCGAACCCACCAAGGACCGCCTGACGGCCCCCACCGGATTTGAAGTCCGGCCGCCTCACCGGATGACGCCGCCCTTCCACGGAGGCCGGCTTAGGATCGCGATTCTTCCAAGCCGAGCAGAGTATCGTGGAAGATACGATGCCCGTCGCCTACTCGGTGAGAGTAGCCAAGGCGGTCGAAGAATTCCAGGATGTGAATTGCGACCTTGCGCCCGCCGCCGATCCGGTCGCGAAACTTCGCCGCGCAAGCTTCACCGTCGCGTCCGGCGAGATCGATCAGAATCAGGGCAAGATCGGTGACGGCGTCGCGGGTGAAAAAGTGATCGTGCGCGACCTGAAACACGTCTCCCATGCCGGTCAATTGCTTGAGCAAGCGCCGCACCCGATCTTCCGGCAAATCGAGCCGGCGGGCGATGTCGCGCACCCTGGGCGGGCTGAAGGGTTGAGCGCGCAACAGTGGGGCGATTCGCTCGTGCCAGAGCGTTTCGTCATCGGGCGACAGCCGGATGTGATGATCCGGCAAATGCATCCACGGGCCGGTGCGGACCAGTTGTCCCCGCGCCGTCAGTTCGTCTAGCAAGGCGGCGAAGACCGGGCGGCTAAGGGCGGGTGCGGCGATGCGGCGCAGGCGCTCGCGGTCGGGGCCCAAACGTTCGGGGAACCGCGCGTGTTCGTCGGCGAGTGCGGCGAGCACGCGCTCACGCAGCGTCTTCCAACGGTCGGGTGCGAGCAGCACCGGACCGTTGGGGCCGGGCGCGACCACCGCCTCCGGCAACGCCGCCAGCGCGGCTTCCTGGGTCGGTTCCAGATTCCATTGCCGGCTCAACAGGCCGAGGTCGAGCCCGGATTCGGTCGCGCCCAGCGCCGCGCGGACTGCCTCCAGCGGGTCCGGATGGGCGAAAGCCCGCAGCAGCGCCAAGCGTTGCGGCTTGCGCCGGCCGCGCGCCGGCGGGGCAATATCGAGCACCCAACCGCCGCCCAAGGTTCGTTGCGCCGACTGATCGCGCACGATGAAGCGGTCGCCGCGCAACGCGGCCAGCGGTTGATCGAGCACCAGTTGCGCCAAGCCGGTCGCGCCGGGCGCGATGGCGTCGCCTTCCAACACCGCCAGACGGCCGGTGGTGTCGGATGCCCCCAGATGGCAATGCACCGGCAACCAGTGTCGCAGCGGCTGCGCTTCGGCCGCCAGCACCCGCAATTCCACATCGAGCCGCGAGCTGGGAAAGTGCAAGGCCGGGTCCAACAGCCAGTCGCCGCGATGGAGATCCTGCCGGCGCACCTCCGCGCCCGCGAGGTTGAGCGCGCAACGTTGGCCGGCCGCGCCGCTCTCCGCCGGCTGATTTTGGGCGTGGACGGCGCGCACTCGCGCTTCCCGACCCAGAGGCGAAATCAGCAGCCGGTCGCCGGCGCGCACCGAACCGCTGTAGGCGGTGCCGGTGACGATGGTGCCGATGCCGGTCAGGGTGAAGCTGCGGTCCACCGCCAGCCGGAAGCGCGCGCCGCTGGCGCGCGGGGTGCGCTGGCGCGCGATCTGGTGCAGGAAGCGGCGGAGTTCGCTGACGCCCTCGCCGGTCAGCGCGCTGACGGGGAACATCGGACTTCCGGCCAAGCCGGTGCCGGCCAGGAGCGACCGGAGCGCGACGGCGGCGTGCTCGGTGCGTTCCGCCGATACCCGGTCGATTTTGGTCAGCGCCACCGCGCCGCGCGTAAGGCCCAGCAAATCGAGCACTTGGACATGTTCGCGGGTTTGCGGCATGGGGCCGTCGTCGGCGGCCACCACCAGCAACACAAAATCGATGCCGGTCGCGCCGGCGATCATGGTGTGCACCAAGCGTTCGTGGCCGGGCACATCCACGAAACCGAGGATTTCACCGGACTCGGTCGGCTGGTAGGCGTAGCCGAGTTCGATGGTGATGCCGCGCGCTTTTTCCTCCGGCAAACGGTCGGTGTCCACGCCGGTCAGCGCGCGCACCAGGGCGGTTTTGCCGTGGTCGATATGGCCGGCGGTGCCGACGATCATGGCCGGGCCAAGTGCGGTAGTTGGGCGACGAAGGCGGCTTCGTCGTCCAGGCAGCGCAGGTCGAGCCGCAACGCGCCGTCCCCGATCCGGCCGATCACCGGAATCGGCAGGCGGCGCAAGGCCGTTTCCACCTCGCGCAAGCCGCCTTTCCTCCGGTGCGGCGCGATGGCCAGCGCGTGGCTCGGCAAGCGATCCACCGGCAGAGAGCCGCTGCCGATCTGGCTGAAGGCCGGTTCGACCGCAACGGTGACCGGCCATGCGCCCAGCGCGGTTTGCAGCGCTGGCAGCAGGCGCTCGGCTTGCGTCGCGATGTCGGTGGCCGGGCGAACGAGCAAGCGCAGGGCCGTCAGCCGCTCCGGCAAGCGGTCGGGGTCGCGGTACAGCCGCAGTACCGCCTCCAGCGCCGCCAGGGTGAGCTTGCCGGCCCGCAAGGCGCGCTTGAGCGGATTTTTCTTCAGTTTTTGGATCAGATCACGCCGGCCGAGCACCAGTCCCGCCTGCGGGCCGCCCAACAGCTTATCGCCGCTGAATGTGACCAGATCGGCCCCGCAAGCGAGCGTTTCTCGCGGGGTCGGTTCGTGGGGCAGACCCCAACGGGTTTGATCGACCAATGCGCCGCTGCCCAAGTCCACCACCAGCGGAAGCCCCCGGTCGTGGGCGAGTTGGGCCAGTTCGGCCTCCGGGGCGCTGGCGGTGAAGCCGCTGATCGCGTAATTGCTGGCGTGTACTTTCATCAGCAGCGCCGTGCGCGGGCCGATGGCCTCCGCGAAATCTCGCAAGTGGGTTCGGTTAGTGGTGCCGACTTCCCGCAGCTTTGCGCCGGCTCGCGCCATGATGTCGGGAATGCGGAACGCGCCGCCAATTTCGATCAGTTCGCCGCGCGAGACCGCGACTTCCTTGCGAAAGGCTAGGGTATTGAGCAGCAGAAACACCGCCGCCGCGTTATTGTTGACCACGGTGGCGGCTTCGGCTCCGGTCAGTTCGCGCAGCCAAGCTTCCACCAGATCGTCGCGGTCGCCGCGTCCCCCGGAGTCGAGATCGTATTCCAGCGCGCAAGGAAAGCGGGCGGCCGAGATCAAGGCTTCTACCGCCTCCTCGGGCAGCGGCGCGCGGCCTAGATTGGTATGCAGCACCGTGCCGGTGAGATTAAAAACGCGCTTAAGCCGGGCGGCATGGTCACGGGCGAGCCGTCCGCTCAGTTGGAGCGAAAGCACTGGTTCGGAGAAGATTTGAACGTCTGATCCATCCTGTCGGGATTGCTGGCGAAACTCCGCCAGCAGTTCGCGCACCGACGCCAGCACCGCCGTCCGGCCATGCTCCGCAAGCAACGGCGCGACCGAAGGCCAGCTCAGGATGCGATCAACGGCGGGAAGACGGGGGTGCGTGGAGGCGTCAGACATCGAGAATGGGTGGCGAAAAACGAATTGATCCGGGCTTTATCCGCTGGGTAGCATCCAATAATTGACGCCGCTTCTGGCAAATTTTTCCTCGCTCATCAGCAAATCGAGCGCGAGGCTGGCTAAATCGTCAGCCAGCGGCTCCATGGCCGATTCTTGATCCCGCCGACAAAGCTTCAGATAACTGCCGCATTCGGGGCAGGCTTCGGCTTGGATCGGTTGCCGGTCATTTTCTACGGCGAAATAAACGAGACCTTTGTCGTTGTCGCACTGGCTGCATTGGGCGCGAACCGCGTGCCACTCCGAGCCGCATAAGGCGCAGTGCAAATACCGCAAGCCGCTGTCGGCGTCGCCCGCGCCACCCACCGCGCTCGCAACCGGAGGAGCGCCGCAAACCGGGCAAAGCGACGGGGTGGCCGGCGGCGCGATCCAGGCGGGGTCGAGCGCGGCGGCCAGTCGGGTCCAACAAACTTGCAGCGCTGCACCGATCACGGGCGCGCAGGCCAAATCCAAGTTCGAGCGGCCTTCGGATAGCAACGCATCGGCTTGAGCTTCCAGCCAGTCTGTTTCCGCTGCCCGCAGCCGGGCGAAGGCAGCGCGCGCGGGGGCGGGGGCCACGGCGTCTAGCGCCTCGGTCAGCCGCTGCGCCACCGTCCGCCAAATCGGATCGCGCGGCCAGCCAGCGGGGGCTAGCGGCGGCATCTGATGTTCGCGGCAGCGTCCGAGCATCTCTTGTCCGGGAATTGGCAAGGCGGGAAGCGCATCCGATTGCTGTTGCTGGGCGTCCGCCAAGGCGGCGGCGAATTGTAGATAGCCTTCCATGCTATGGCCGACGGCAAGCTGGCGCAACCGATGCGCCCGGCGGGCGAATAATTGCGGTTTCGGCAAACGCACTTCGGGCGCTTCGGCGCTTGTTTCGATCGATCCGGGATGGAGAATGACAGTCATCGAACGCAATTTAACTCAAAAGCAAGAGAGAACGCCGCCCGAGGCGCGACGTTCTCCGAGTTGACGCCTAGCGCGGCTGGCTGTTGCCGAGTCCGAGCATCTGTCGATACCAGGCCAGATGGTGCTGCCGGGCCCAGGCGCGAGTGACGGTGCCGTACCACATCGCTCGGATCGTGCCCTTGACCCAAATCGAGGCGTAGACGTGCACCATGATCAGACCGATCATCACCGCCGCCACGGCGGCATGAACCACCGAGGCCAGCCGCACCTGACCGATCTCAAAATGGAACCAGGCTCGCCAGATCACAATGCCGGAAAACAGCAACAGAATCGTGCCAAACAGCAGCAGCCAGAACAGCAGTTTTTGCCCGCCGTTGTATTTGCCTTGTTCCGGCATATTGTGGTCATCGCCGTCCACCATTTCACCGACGCGCCGCAGCCACGCCCAATCGATTTGGTTCATCCGGTTGAGCTGCCAGAACCGCAAGGCCATAAGCAGGAAGGACAACGTCATGATCAGCCCGAAATAAGGATGCAAAATCCGCGTCCAGGTGCTGCTGCCGAACAGCAGGGTAAACGGCCAGAACGCCGGATGGAACAGCGCCAGTCCCGACAAGCCCGCCAGGATGAAGCAAATCCCCACGATCCAGTGAATCACCCGATCGGAAGCGGTATAGCGCTGGAGATCATTGGGATCGCGAATCATGTTCCACCTCCTTCTCGGTTTCCTTTGAAATCGCGTTCGGACCCTTGATGATGTAATGGAACAGGCTGGCCAGCGTGATCGCCGCCATCGCGCCGATGGCCAGCGGCTTGGCCAGACCCTTCCAAAGTCCGATCCACGGGCTGATCGCCGGATCTCGCGGCAGGCCGGCGTACCATTCCGGATGGTCGGCGTGCTGGAGCACATACATGACGTGGGTGCCCTGCACGCCCGGCGGGTCGTAAAGGCCGGCGTTGCTGAAGCCGCGCGATTTGAGATCCGCGATCCGGTGGTCGGCGTGATCCTTCATCGCCTCCTTGCTGCCGAAATGCAGCGCGCCGGTCGGACAGGTCTTGACGCAAGCCGGCGACTGGCCCACCGCCACCCGGTCGGAGCACAAGCTGCACTTGTAGGCTTTGTGATCCTTTTCCGACAGCCGCGGGATGTTGAACGGACAGCCGGTGATGCAGTAGCCGCAGCCGATGCAGTGCTCCTGATGGAAATCCACGATGCCGTTGGCGTATTGCACGATGGCCCCCGGCGCGGGGCAGGCTTTGAGACAGCCGGGGTCCTGACAGTGCATGCAGCCGTCCTTGCGGATCAGCCATTCCAGCCGGCCGTTGTTTTCCAGCTCGGTGTAGCGCATCAGCGTCCAAGTCTGGCTGTCCAGATCGCCGGGGTTGTCGTAGACCCCGGCGCAATGCCCCACCTCGCCGCGCAGGTCGTTCCATTCCATGCAGGCGACCTGGCACGCCTTGCAGCCGATGCATTGCGAGATGTCGATCAGCTTGGCTACCTCGGTCGCCTGGCGCGCGCCGGGCATCGGGGTGGTGGTCGCCGAACGGCGTTGGATGTCGAGCGATTGCCATGCCATGACGAGCTCCTTACGCCGGTTCGATGGTGACCAGAAACGCCTTGAACTCCGGCGTCTGGATGTTGGCGTCGCCGATGAACGGGGTCAACGAGTTGGCGATGTGGCCGGGATGGGTCGCGCCCCGGAAGCCCCAATGGAAGGGGATGCCGACCATGTGCACCTTGCGCCCGTTGACGCCGAAGCTGCGGATGCGCTTGGTCACCACCGCCACCGCCAGAATCTGCCCGCGCTTGGAGCGCACCCGGACCCGACCGCCATTGCGGATGCCCTTTTCCCGCGCCAGCTCCTCCCCGATTTCGACGAACTGCTCCGGTTGGGTGATGGCGTTCAGCACCGCGTGCTTGGTCCAGAAATGGAAATGCTCGACGAGCCGGTAGGTGGTGGCGACATAGGGGAACTCGTCAGCCTTGCCCAGCGATTCCAGCACGCCCGGATAAATCCGGGCCGCCGGATTGCTGACCGCCAGCGGGTTGTCGGGGTGCATCGGGTTCAAGCCCAGCGGCGTTTCATAGGGCTCGTAGTGTTCGGGCAACGGGCCGTCCAGCATCCGCTCGACCCCGAACAAGCGGGCTACCCCCTCCTGGTTCATGATGAAGGGCATGACGCCTTCTTCCGGCTTGGCGTCCGGGCGCATGTCGGGGATGTCGTTGCCGGCCCATTTGGCCCCGTCCCATTTGATGACCGCGCGGCTGGCGTCCCAGGGCTTGCCGGCCGCGTCGCACGAGGCGCGGTTGTAGAGGATGCGGCGGTTGGCCGGCCACGAAAAACCCCAGTTGTGGCTTTGGCCCAAACCGGTCGGGTCGGACGGATCGCGCCGCGCGGTCAGGTTACCCGCCTGCGACCACATCCCGCAGTAAATCCAGTTGCCGGACGCCGTGGTGCCGTCGTCGCGTAATTGGGCGAAACCGCTCAACTGTTCGCCCGCTTTGGCGAGAACCTTGGTGGAGTCCTTGAGATCGGTCACATCCGCCAGCGCCTTGCCGCTCATTTCCATGGTGAGCTCTTCGGGGTTGGGCTGGTTCGCGATCCGATAGGGCCAGGACAGCCCCAACACCGGTTCGGGAAAAGCCCCGCCGTCCTTGGCGTACAGCGCCCGCAAGCGGGTGAACACGCCGGCGATGATGTCCAGATCGCTCAGCGCCTCGCCGGGGCCATCGGCCCCCTTCCAGTGCCACTGGATCACCCGGCTGGAGTTGGTGAAGGTGCCGTCCTGCTCGGCGAAGCAGGTGGCGGGCAGCCGGAACACTTCGGTCTGAATGGCGTCGGTTTTTACCTCGTTGAAATCCTTGTGATGTTTCCAAAACTCGGCGGTTTCAGTGGCCAGGGGATCGATCACCACCAGAAACTTCAGCTTGGCCAGCGCGCCGTCCACCTTGGCCTTGTGGGGCACCGAGGCTTGCGGGTTGAACCCCTGACAGATGAAACCGTTCATCCGGCCGCGATCCATCTGCTCGAACAGCGCCAGCACGTCGTAAGCGGCTTCCTTCTTCGGCAGCCAGTCGTAACAAAAGCCGTTGTCCGCCGTGGCGGCGTTACCGAACCAGGCTTTCATCAAGCTGGTGTGCCACTTCGGAAAGTTCTGGCCGTAATTCATCTGGTTGGGCCGAACCGGCTTGGGCGTGCGCTTGGCCAGATACTCCTCGCGAGTTTTATCCGAGTCGGACGGCGAACCCAGATAACCGGGCAGCATCTCGGTATAAAACCCTTGGTCGGTGATGCCCTGGACGTTGGAATGGCCGCGCAGCGCGTTGACTCCGCCGCCCGCCATGCCCATGTTGCCGAGCAACAGCTGGATGATGGCCATGGTGCGGATGTTCTGGGTGCCGACCGTGTGATGGGTCCAGCCCAGCGCGTAGCAGATGGTCATGGTCCGGTCGGGGGCCGAAGTGTCGGCGATAAATTCGCAGACCTTCAGAAAATCAGCCTGCGGCGTGCCGGTGACTTGGCTCACGACCTCCGGGGTGTAGCGATCGTAATGCCGCTTGAGGATCTGCAACACGCACTGCGGATTTTGCAGGGTGTCATCGATCTGGGCGAAGCCCTGGGCGTCGAGCTGGTATTGCCAGCTGGCTTGATCGTAGCTGCGCTTGTCCGCGTTGTAGCCGGTGAACAGGCCATCGGCGAAACCGAAGCCCTCGTTGATCAGGAAGCTAGCGTTGGTGTACGCCTTGACATAGTCGTGATGGATTTTGTCGTTCGATAACAGATAGCGGATCACGCCGCCCAAAAAGGCGATGTCGGCGCCGGGGCGAATCGGCGCGTAGAAATCGGAAACCGCCGCGGAGCGGGTGAAGCGCGGGTCCACCACCACGAGCTTGGCCTTGCGGGTCGCCTTGGCTTCCATCACCCACTTGAAGCCGCAGGGATGCGCCTCGGCCGCGTTGCCGCCCATGATCAGAATCAAATCGGCGTTCTTGATGTCCACCCAATGGTTGGTCATCGCGCCGCGCCCGAACGTCGGAGCCAGACTGGCCACCGTCGGGGCGTGTCAGACGCGCGCCTGGGTATCGAGAGCGACGACGCCAAGGCCGCGAGCGACCTTGTGCAGCAAATAGCCGGCTTCGTTGCTGGCGGCGGAACTCGCCAGAAAGCCGGTGGTGTTCCAGCGGTTGACGGTGACGCCCGCGTCGTTGGTCTTGATGAAATTCGCGTCGCGGTCGGATTTTAGATGTTTGGCGATCCGCTCGAACGCCTCGTCCCAACCGATGCGTTTCCAATCGCTCGCGCCCGGCTCCCGCACTTCGGGATATTTCAGCCGGTCGGCGCTGTGGATCATGTCCAGCAGGCCCGCGCCTTTCGGGCAGAGGGTGCCCCGGTTGACCGGATTGTCGGGATCGCCTTCGATATGGATGATTTCGGTTTTGACGTTCTTGGATTTATCGCCCAGCGAGTAGAGCAACACCCCGCAACTGACCGAACAATAGGGGCAGGTGTTGCGGGTTTCGGTGGTGCGGGCCAGCTTGAAGTTGCGGATTTCCGCCAGCGCCGGTTGCGGCGAGAAACCCAACAGCGCCAGGCTGGAACTGCCCAGCCCGGCGGCGGTGATTTGAAGGAACTGTCGTCGGGTGACGTTCATGATGCGTCGTTCTCCTCCGCTCTCTTATCGAAACGGTCGAGATGCGATTCGAGTCTTCGCGGGAGCCTGACGGAGGCATTCGACGGCGCTGTTGTGGCTGGTTTTTGCCGTCGGGGCAGCGTTAGACAATCCCGATGCTTGTCGCGTTTGGAAAGGATTTCCAACCGACTGTTTCAGTATAGGCGGTTATGGCGACTGTCAACACCACCCAGCAGATTTCGGAAAAAATCTAGACGACTTTCTACTCGATCACATCCCGCTCAAATGGAATATCGCAAATTACTTGTTAAATAATGATGACTCTGGCGGCTGTTATTTGGACTTGGCTAATATCGGCCATACTACCAATCCGGCATCAGCCGAGCCGTTGTTGCACCCGTTCCCGGAACTTGAACGCCGCTTCGGGATCAGGGATTTCCTTGGCGAGCGCATCGACGGCGATATCCAACGAAGGGGCGAACCGAAAACAGTCGGTGCAGATTATTTTGGCGATGGGGCCGATGAATTCCTTGAGCGTTTGTTCCACCACGGTTTTAGCTGTGGCCGTCAACGGAACCGCCAGGGGATTTTTGCCGGGCCGCGCTTTTGAAAGCTGGCTTGGCGGGTCGTCTCGGGAAAGCAGGGAAGGGATCAGGGAGGCTCTGTCGGCTTGGGGCGTCGCGGCGGAAGATGCTCTTTCAAAAGCCGCCAGAATATCAGCGGTGGGCGGTAGATTCATTTGCGCCGGGGGCGCGCCGTGAACGAAGGCGATGCTGGCGTTTTGGATGCCGCGAAGAATCGGCAGCGCATCGATGCCGCGATGTTTTTGAGTCCAGCAGGCGATGATTTCACCGTCTCCCAGGCTGAGTTGACCCAGCGAGCGGCCGTTTTCAAAGATGTAGAGGGTGCCGCTTTTTTTCTCCTGACAGAGCGTGCGTAGTTGGGCGGCAATGGCGGGCAGCGATAGCAATTTTTGGGGCATGAAGGGCTCTCTTGGCAAGCGGGCTTTGCGTAGCCGAAGAAGCTAAAAGCGGGACGGAGCATCCCGTGGAAAAGTCAGGAAGACGGAATTGACCAACGCCTCGCATAAGGATAGTACAGACCTTAAAGGTTTATCCAAATCCTCGAACTTCCGCCGCGCTAGCCCGCGCGGTCGGCCGCGAAGAACGGCCCCAACAACCGGGCGCACGGTTCGGGATCTTCCAGGTGGGGATGATGGCCGCCGGCTAAAACGCGCACGCTCAGATCGGCGATGCGGGCGTAGCGCTCCCGCATGTAGGCGCGCTTGACCAGATAGCCCTCCGCGCCGCAGATCAGTAAGGCCGGGATTTCGATCCGCTCCATGTAGGCGAGAATCTGCGGTTCGGTGAGGTAAAGCGGCGAGACGAAGCGCAGGCGGGGGTCGGTGCGCCAGCCGTAGCCGGCATCGCCGAGCGGTTGGATGCCGCGCTCGACCAGGATCGACGCCGCCGTCCACGACAGCCCGCCGGCCTCGCAGCGCGTCTGGATCGCGGCTTCGAGGCTCGGATACAACGGCGGGCGCTTGCGCGGCAGCGCGTCCATCTGATCGATGGTTTTCCGCAGGTTGGCAGGACCATCGTCGGGGTTGCTGGTGGGCGGTCCCAAGCCTTCGATCATCGCGACCCGAGCGACCCGCTCCGGCAGGAGGGCAGCGACGAAGCTGGCGATGCCGCCGCCCAGCGAGTGGCCGAGCAGGGCGAAACGCCGCCAGCCCAGCGCGTCGGCGGCGGCGATGACATCCGGAATGAAATCGACGAAATGGTAATGAATCCCCGGCGGGCGGTGCTCGGAATGGCCGTGTCCGGTCAAATCCAGCGCCACCAGCCGCGCGTCGGGCAGCAGCGGCGCGAGGGCGTCGAAGCTGGCGGCGTTATCCAGCCAGCCGTGCAAGGCCAACACCGGAATGCCGTCCGGCGGTCCCCAAGCCCGCGCCGCCAGCCGCAGATAAGGCGTCTGTAGCGCCAATTCCTCCGGCATCGGTCCCGGCTCTCAAGCGCCGGCGGGATAATCCCAGCCCGCGTCGGCCGGAAACAGGTTGGCGTATTTCATGCTGGCGCGCGGTTCCGCCATCATTTCGGCCACCGCGTCGCGCCAGCGGGCGTAATGCTCGGTTTCCTTATGCAGGCCGGTGGCTTCGACCGTGCGATAAACCTCGACCAACACGAAGCGGGTTGGGTCATCGGTCTGTTGGATCACGTCGAAACGGGCGATGCCGGGCTCTCGGACGCTGTGGCGGGCGTTTTCCAGCGAGGCGGCCTTAAACGCTTCGACGCAGTCGGGCTTGACGTGGACGAACACATGGACGATCAACATGGGTTTTCCTTTCTCCTAATTAAGATTAAGAAAACGCTTGCTCCCGGCGGAGAAGATGGATTTTAAAGCGAAGCGGCCGGCAAGAAATCCAGCAACAGCCCGCAGAAAATCACCAGCCCGAAACCGTTGTTGTTAAGAAACGCCTTGAAGCACGCCTCCGGGGCGCGGTCGCGGATCAAATATTGCTGGTAGAGCGCAAACCAAGCCGCCGCGAACAAGCCCAGATAATAGGGCCACCCGCGTCCGGCCAGCAGACCAACGGCGACCAGCAACACCAGAAGCGCCGCTTGCAAGTAGCCGATGATCCGTTTGTCTCGGTCGCCGAACCAAAGCGCGGTGGATTTAACGCCGATCTTGCGGTCGTCTTCCCGATCCACCATCGCGTATTGGGTGTCGTAAATCACCGACCAGAGCACATTGCCGAGGAACAACAACCAAGCCGCCGGCGGCAAGCTGTTGGTGATGGCCGCGTAAGCCATCGGAATTCCCCAGCCGAACGCCGCGCCGAGATGGGCTTGCGGCAGGTGATGGAAGCGTTTCATAAACGGATAGCTCGCCGCCAGCGCCAAACCGACGAAGGACAGTTGGACGGTTAGGGGATTTTGAGTCAGCACTAGGACAAAGGCCGCCAAGCACAGCGCCAGCGCGAGGCCGACGGCTTCGCCGAGGGAGACCCGCCCCGCCGCCAGCGGCCGGTCGCGCGTGCGGGCGACGTGCGGGTCGAACTTGCGGTCGGCGATGTCGTTCATCACGCAGCCCGCCGAGCGCATCAGCGCCACGCCGAACACGAAGACCAGCACGACGCCGCGCGGCGGCTGACCCTCGCCGGCCAGCCACAGCGCCCACAGAGTCGGCCACAGCAGCAAGTAGATGCCGATGGGGCGGTGCAGGCGCATCAGCAGCGCGTATTCGCGCAAGCGATCTTCAAAACGTTCGAGAGTCATGGTCGAGGTCGGTCCAGGCAAGGACGGCTCAGCGATAACGGTAAAGCCGGCAAAAAGATTTCCGAAACCAGCAGCGGATCGCCGTCGATTCGAAATACCGAGCGCCGTCCCCAAATCGCATCCGGCGGCTCGGTGAGGCCGGCGAACGCCCGCTGGTGCAGGCGTTGGCCGGGCGCGATGCAGGCGATTTCCACCGGGCCGCGTCGGACGCCGGGATCGGCGAACAGCACCGCTCCCAACGGCCGGGCCCCCAGGACGGTCAGACGCCGCCCGCGCCCGCGCAGCGTGGCGATGGGGATCACGGTGCGGGCGAAGACCCAGGGTCGGTCGTCGCACAGTAATTGAACCTCGCGGGTCCAGGCCCGCGCGTCCCAACGCAGCCGCAGGACACGCGCTTCATCGCGGTTGGGGCGAGCCCAGCGCTGGTCCAGCACGCGCACCCGGAACCGGCCCGAACAGGCTTGGCGCATGCGTTGGGTCAACGATCCGGCGTCGAGCAACCAGACGGATAATCCGACCGGCAGAGCGCGCGGCAACAGCCGCGAGTGCGAATGCCAGTGGGGTAAGGACGAGGATGGAGCGTGGTCGGCGCGCAAAGCGATCAGGAGCGGGCTGGTGGAATTCTACCATTATGACACGGTTGCCGAGGGGCGGGTGAATGACGCGAGCGGCCCGGCGGCCGGGAGGAGCGGCTGCCCGGCGCCGGCTCGCGCCGTCCCAGCGGGCGCTGGCGGCAAAGCCCTTGTTCAGACTGGATTCAGCCCTCGTTTGTTGAAATTCGAGCGCGCTTTGGACCGTGCGCTCCCAAGCAGCGATGCCATGATGGCTATGAGTTGTTCAAAGATGACGCCGCGCTCGGTCCCGACCCCGCGCGGCGCGGTGAATGCAGGCAGGCGAGGTGTCGCGTGAAAGCAAAGATAGGGTGGGCGCTGGCGGTTGGCGCTTTGTTGATGAACGCCGGCTTCAATCCGGCCGATCAATCGCGGCTGTCGCTGCTGGGCGGCGGCGCGGCTCGCGCTGAAGTCCAAGTCGATTTCGGCTTCTTCCATGAGGAGCTGGCGCCTTACGGGCAGTGGCGTCGGCGTCCGCCCTACGGCTGGGTCTGGTATCCGGAGGTGTCCCGCAACTGGCGGCCGTACACCATCGGCTCCTGGATTTTTACCGATGACTACGGTTGGACCTGGGTGTCGGACGATCCGTGGGGTTCGCTGCCGTTCCACTACGGCCGCTGGTTTTACGATGATTATCGCGGCGGCTGGGCGTGGGTGCCCGGCGCGGAGTGGGGTCCGGCCTGGGTCGGTTGGCGCAGCGGCGGCGGCTATATCGGCTGGGCTCCATTGCCGCCCTCGGTCGAGTTCGATCCGGGCGTCGGTTTCGAACCGCCCGATCAACATTTCGGCGAGAGTTGGAGTTCCTGGTATTTCGTACCCTCGGACCGTTTCCTAAGCCGCCGCGTCGACCGGTTCATCGCGCCGCGCCCCCGAATCAGCGCGCTGATCAACAATACGGTGAACGTCACCCGCTACACCGTCATCGACCGGCGGGTGGTCAACCGCAGCCTCGACCTCGACCGCGTCGAACGCGATATTCGCAAGCCGGTGGTCCGCCATCAGATCGATGAAACCGACCGCCCGATCCGGCGCGGGGAATCGGTGCGAGACGGTCGCATCCGGCTGTTTCGGCCGCAAGTGGTCGGAGGCATGAGCGATCCGCCGCCCGCGCTGGCGGATCGGCCGCGCCGCCCGAACGCGCCGCCGGTTTTTTCGCCCGAGCCTAGGGATGCGGGCGCGGGTCCGAGGGAGCGGCAAGGGGAGGATCGCGATCCGAGATGGCGGGACCGCCCCGGCCGGCCAGCGGGCGAACCCGCTGAATCAGATGATCGAGAGCGGGCCAGGCGTTGGGCCGAACGCGAACAGCGACGGCAAGTCGAGCCAGATCAATCGGGACCGTCCGACGAGGAGCGCGCGCGCCGGCAGGCGGAACGGGAACAAGCGCGTCAGGAAGCCATCCAGCAGCGGCGGCAAACCGAGCGGGAGCAAGCCCGGCAATTGGCCGAGCAAGAGCGCGTCCAGCGGCAGGCGGAACGCGATACGCAACGCCAAGCCGAACAGGCCCAACGGCAAGCGGAGCGGCAACAAGGCCGGCAATCGCAGATGGAGCAGGAGCGCGCCCAGCGGCAAGCCGAACGGGAACAGGCCCGACAACAGATGATCGAGGAGCGGAGACGGATGGAACAAGAACAAACCCAGCAACCGCGGATGGAGCAGGAGCGCGCCCAACGGCAAGCCGAACGAGAACAGGCCCGACAACAGATGATTGAGGAACGGCGGCAGGCGGAGCAGTCGCAGCTGCGGCAACGGACCGAGCAAGAGCGCGCCCAACGACAAGCCGAGCAACAGCAACGGCAAGCCGAACAGGAAGCGCAACGGCAAGCGGCGCAGCAGCAGCGCCAGGCCGAACAGGAAGCGCAACGGCAAGCGGCGCAGCAGCAGCGCCAGGCCGAACAGGAAGCGCAACGGCAGGCGGCGCAGCAGCAGCGCCAGGCCGAACGCCAGGCCGAGCGCCAGGCCGAACGCCAAGCCGAACGCCAGGCCGAGCAGGCGCAGCGACAAGCCGAGCGGGAACAAGCCCGCCAGCAAGCCCTGCAACAGCGCCAGCAACAGCAGCAACAAGCGGAGCAGGAGCGCCAGCGGCGGCGGAATCTGCCCGAATGCAAGAGCTTGCCGCCCGGACAGCAACAGGAGTGCCGCTAGCGGAATTTCCGCGTCGGACGATCCGGCGACCGTCCGACGCGCGAGCTCGAAACGCAATTTTAACGTCGTCGTCGATAAGCTTGCGCGGCGTCCGCGCTGGCCCGCAACATGAGCGAACGCTGTTATGTCACGATCCGGCGGCGATGGAGAGCATCGCCTTTCCAGCGCCGCGCGACCGGACACCCAATCAGCGATGCAGGCCGCTCAAAATCCGAACATTTTTTCGTTATGGCTGATTGTTAGCGGCGCGGCGCTGTTCGCCACGCTGGCGCTGTACGTGCGTCAACCCCTGTCCGTCTCCTATGCCTGGTGCTGACGTATCCGACGCCGGTCGCGGTCTCCGATAGCCCGCGCCGCGATTGAACGCCGTCCACGCAGAGCGGCGAGATCACGGCCACGCGGTCGGCGGGGAATAAATGATTTGGCGAGTACGGCAATTTTTCCTATAATCGCGACCATTTTTCGGCCGAATCGAATCCCAAAGGGGGGTTTGGCGCGACCGGACATCCCTCGCGATCTCTCCGGTGAACGTCCCAGCAAGAGCGACGCGCGCAGTCGGGGCGCGACGCGCGATTTTTGAAGCCAGCGCGCGTTGTTTCCGGCATTTCCCCGCCATTTTATTGTTTTAGGAGAGAGTTGATGTCCCCGCGTAGTGAATTGGCCGCCCGTCGCCTGTTGGATACCATAACCGAAGCCGCGGCTGTGGACGGCCCTCTCGGCCAAGAACCCTCGGCCCCGACCCGTCGGGAGCTGGCCAACGCCATCCGCGCGCTGAGCATGGACGCCGTGCAAAAGGCCGAATCCGGCCATCCGGGCGCGCCGATGGGCATGGCCGATTTCGGCATGGTGCTGTGGAATGATTTCTTGCGGCACAATCCCGTCAACCCCAAATGGTTCAACCGCGACCGGCTGATTCTCTCCAACGGCCACGGCTCGATGCTGCAGTATTCGCTGCTCCATTTGAGCGGCTACGATGTCACCCTCGACGATTTGCGCAACTTCCGCCAGTTGGGCTCGCGCACCCCCGGCCATCCCGAATACGGCCGCACGGCGGGCGTGGAAACCACCACCGGCCCGCTGGGCCAGGGCTTGGCCAACGGCGTCGGCATGGCGCTGGCCGAGCGCGCGCTGGCGACCCGCTTCAACCGCCCCGGCTTTCCCGTCGTCGATCATTACACCTACGTAATCCTCGGCGACGGCTGCCTGATGGAAGGCATTTCCTATGAAGCTTGCTCGCTGGCCGGCATCTGGGGCTTGGGCAAGCTGATTTGCCTGTACGACGACAACGGCATTTCCATCGACGGCAAGGTGCAGGGCTGGTTTCGCGAGGATGTGGCGCTGCGCTTCGAGGCGATGGGCTGGCATGTGATTCCCAACGTGGACGGCCACGACCCCGACGCGGTCCATCGCGCCATCGAGCAAGCGCGGGCATTTCACGAACGGCCGACGTTGATCTGCTGCAAGACCACCATCGCCAAAGGGTCGCCGAATAAGGGCGGCAGCGAGAAGTCCCACGGCGCGCCGCTGGGCGTGTCCGAAGTCGCCGCCACCCGCGAGGCCATCGGCTGGCGGCACGAAGCTTTCGTTATTCCGCCCGAGATTTATCAAGCCTTCGATGCCCGCGCGAAGGGCGCGGCGTGGGAAGCGGAATGGAACGAGATGTTCGGGCGCTACCGCGCTCAATTTCCGGAGCGGGCGGCGGAATTCGACCGGCGGGTGGCCTGCGGTTTTCCCGATGATTGGAATGCGCTCGCCTGGGAGTTCATTCACGCCACCCAGCAGCGGCGCGAGGATCTTGCCACCCGCGCGGGCTCGCAGCGCGCCTTGCAGTTCTACGGGCCTCATTTCCCCAGTTTGGTCGGCGGTTCGGCGGATCTGGCCGAATCCACCGGCATTCCCTGGATCGGTTCGCGTCCGGTCGATTTCGAGCATCCCGACGGCAATCTGATTTTCTACGGCGCGCGCGAATTCGCGATGAACGCGATCATGAACGGCTTGGCCCTGCACGGCGGCTACGTGCCCTTCGGCGGCACCTTCCTGATGTTCGCCGACTACGGCCGCAGCGCCATTCGAATGTCGGCCTTGATGAAAATCCGCTGCATGTTTATTTTGACCCACGACTCCATCGGCGTCGGCGGCGACGGCCCCACGCACCAGCCGATCGAGCACGTCGCCAGCTTGCGGATCATCCCCGATCTATCGGTGTGGCGGACCTGCGATACCACCGAAACCGCCGTGGCTTGGAAAATGGCGCTGGAGCGGATTAACGGGCCGACCGCCCTGATCTTCACCCGCCAAAAACTGCCGCACCAGGATCGCACGCCGGAACAGGTGCGCGCCATCGCCCGAGGCGGCTACGTGTTGCTCGACTGCGGCGGCGATCCGGAGGCGATCATCATCGCCACCGGTTCCGAAGTGCAACTGGCGGTCGATGCGGCGAAACAACTCAACGAGCAGGGTCGGCGGGTCCGGGTCGTTTCCATGCCGTCGGTGGATGTGTTCGACGCGCAAGACCAAGCGTATCGCGAATCGGTGCTGCCGCCGGCGGTGACCCGCCGGGTGGTGGTCGAAGCCGGCGTGACCGCGCCGTGGTACAAATACGCCGGGCCCCAAGGGACGGTGATCGGACTCGATTGCTTCGGCGAGTCGGGACCGCCGGAAATCATCTTCCAGCATTTCGGCTTCACCGCCGAACGAGTGACTGCCGCTGTGACGGCGCTATTCTAAACTTTGCCGGTTTCGACGCTGATTTTTCGTCGGCAAAGACTAAAGTTATAATGTGCCTTTCCGGGCGGGTGACGGTATCCGCCCTTGTTTAATAACCACACGTTTCGCTCACACTGTTGGAGGAAAGCATGGCTATCAAAGTTGGCATCAATGGGTTTGGCCGCATCGGCCGCATGGTGTTCCGGGCCGCGGTAAAGCACTTCTCTCAAGACGTCGAGATCGTCGGCATCAACGACCTGCTCGAACCCGACTATCTAGCGTACATGTTGAAATATGATTCGGTGCACGGGCGCTTCCAGGGCGAGGTCGCCGTCGACGGCAACAGCCTGATCGTCAACGGCAAGAAGATCCGCTTGACCGCCGAGAAAGATCCCGCCGCGCTGAAGTGGGGCGATGTCGGAGCGGATGTCGTGGTCGAATCCACCGGCTTGTTCCTGACCAAGGAAACCTGCCAGAAGCACATCGACGCCGGCGCCAAGAAAGTGATTCAGAGCGCGCCCAGCAAGGACGACACTCCGATGTTCGTGTTCGGCGTCAACTCCGACACCTACGCCGGCCAGACCATCATTTCCAACGCCTCCTGCACCACCAACTGTCTGGCTCCGGTCGCCAAGGTGCTGAACGACAAGTGGGGCATCAAGCGTGGTCTGATGACCACTGTCCACGCCGCCACCGCCACCCAGAAGACCGTCGATGGCCCGTCCAACAAGGACTGGCGCGGCGGGCGCGGCATTCTGGAAAACATCATCCCGTCTTCCACTGGCGCGGCCAAGGCCGTCGGCGTGGTCATCCCCGAACTGAACAAGAAGCTGACTGGCATGGCCTTCCGGGTGCCCACCTCCGACGTGTCGGTGGTCGACCTGACCGTGGAGTTGAGCAAACCGGCTTCCTACAAGGACATCTGCGCCGAGATGAAGGCCGCCTCCGAAGGTGCGATGAAGGGGGTGCTGGGCTATACCGAGGACTCGGTGGTCGCCACCGACTTCCGGGGCGAGAGCAATACCTCGGTGTTCGACGCCAAGGCCGGCATCGCGCTGGATGACACCTTCGTCAAGGTCGTGGCCTGGTACGATAACGAATGGGGCTATTCCTGCAAGGTTGTGGAAATGGTCCGCGTGATGATGAAGAAGTAAGCGAGCGCCACGGCGTGGCGGTTCCTTGCTAAGCTGAAACCACTCGCCCCCGCCGCCCTGGCTCCGCGCCAAGCCGGACGGGGGTTTTGTTTGGAGGAGAGAATCATGAATTTCAAGCGTATGACCGATCTGGATCTGGCCGGCAAGCGGGTGTTCATCCGCGCCGACCTCAACGTGCCGGTCAAGGACGGCAAGGTGACGTCCGACGCCCGGATCACCGCCTCGATGCCCACCATCGAACACGCGATGAAGGCCGGGGCCAAGGTGATGGTGACCTCGCACTTGGGCCGTCCCACCGAAGGGCAGTTCAACCCGGAGGATTCGCTACAGCCGGTCGCCGAGGTGATGTCGGCCAAGCTAGGTAAGCCGGTGCGGGTGATCCGCGACTGGGTCAACGGCGGGTTTGAGGTGGCCAACGGCGAAGTGGTGCTGCTCGAAAACGTCCGCACCAACAAGGGCGAGAAGAAAAACGTCGAGGAGACCGCGAAGAAATATGCCGCCCTGTGCGATATCTTCGTCATGGACGCCTTCGGCACCGCGCATCGCGCCGAAGCCTCCACCCACGGCATCGCCAAATACGCGCCGGTGGCTTGCGCCGGCATCCTGCTGACCGAGGAACTCGACGCGCTGACCAAGGCGCTGGCCAAGCCGGCCCGGCCGCTGGTCGCCATCGTCGGCGGCTCCAAGGTTTCGACCAAGCTGACCGTGCTGGAAAGCCTGTCGGAGAAGGTCGATCAACTGGTGGTCGGCGGCGGTATCGCCAACACTTTCCTGGAAGCCGTGGGCAAGAATGTCGGCAAGTCGCTGAGCGAACATGATCTGGTGCCGACCGCCCAGACGCTGATCGAGAAAATGAAGAAGCGCGGCGCCAACATTCCGATTGCGGTCGATGTGGTGGTCGGCAAGAAATTCGACGCCGCCGAGCCGGCGGTGCAGAAAGACGCCGGCTCGGTCGCCGACGACGAGATGATCTTCGACATCGGTCCCAAGAGCGCCAAGGAACTGGCCGACATCATCATGAAGGCCGGCACCGTGGTGTGGAACGGCCCGGTGGGGGTGTTTGAATTCGATCAGTTTGGCGAAGGCACCAAGACCGTGGCGAAAGCCATTGCCGACACCCAGGCGTTTACCCTGGCGGGCGGCGGCGACACCATCGCGGCGATCCAGAAATACAACATGTACGACAAGGTGTCCTACATTTCCACGGCCGGCGGTGCGTTCCTGGAATTTCTGGAAGGCAAGGTGCTGCCCGCGGTTGAAATTTTGGAATCGCGCGCGAACGGTTGAGTTGAGGCCACAATAAGTATGGTTGCCCGAGCGGTTATCAAGCCAGTCCGGCTCGGAGCTTAGGACCATCCTCTCCATTGCGGAGAGGATGGTTTCAGCGCTCGATCCTGTTGAGATGAAGAGGGGTTACATTCAACGAGATTGTTCTATAAACGCTTAGGAAGCCGCCGACCTTCGCGACGACATGCGCCGGGTGTCGGCCGCATGTCGGAAGCGGATGAGCCGATAGTCGGAATTCCAGGTCGTTGAACGATTGAGGGGAGAGTGACAGAAACAGTTTAGTAACGGCGTCCGCCGCCACCGCCGCCGCCATAACCGCCGCCGCCGCCATAACCGCCGCCGCCGCGCTTCCCGCCGCCGCCGCCATAACCGCCGCCGCCACCGCCGGGACCTTGTTGTGGACGAGCCTCGTTGACCGTCAAGCCGCGGCCTTCCACTTCCTTGCCATTGAGCGCGGCGATTGCCGCTTGCGCTTCCTGATCGCTACTCATTTCCACAAAGCCGAAACCCTTGGATCGTCCGGTATCCCGGTCGGTGATGACCTGAGCGGATCGCACGGTGCCGTGCGGGGTAAACAGATTCTCTAAGTCATTATTGTTAATGCTATAACTCAAATTACCAACATACAGTTTCTTGCCCAACGCACAAACTCCTCAGCAGGATTTTCGCGAGATAAAATAGCAGACGCGCAAGCACGAGTCCGAGGGCTAGTTTTACATGAGCCTTCTGCTGAGTCAATGACCCCCTGAAACCCATTCGCCGAGTGAATTGCGTGTTCTGACGGAACGATCATTAGCGCCCGCATTTTGCTTTGGTTATCAGGAAATCCTGGGGAATCAAGTGAGAAATTATTCTGGTGTTAAAGAACGATAATGAATTAAATCATTGAATAATAAGTTATCATTATCCGCTCATAGCTTAAGGTCCGCCCGCTTTTAAAGCCCTAGTGGATTAGGGTGTTATTAGGAGCTTGCATTCGTCGGGATTAGAAAATTAATGGGGAGATGCTCTTTATCTATTGCTATTTTGTTATGAACAAACCGCTGGTTTTGAATAGCAACGAATAATACGACACGATAAATGCGAAACCGGTTTGCGAAGCGCTTTAGGGTCAATTATTTGCTAGGCGGATTTTTATAAGCATTCTTTAATATTGACATTGCCCTGTCTAGTTAGCGCTTCATCTCATTTGCCAAAAATTCTCGAATAGTGAGAGCATCGTGGATATCTCTTGCGGCCCTCATTGATTATTTACTAAATTTCAATCACTTATTTTATTTTGAACATGCCATGAGCGCGACCAGCTACGACGCCTCCGCCATTGAAGTCTTAAGCGGCTTGGACCCGGTGCGCAAGCGGCCGGGAATGTACACCGACACCACCCGACCCAACCATCTCGCGCAGGAGGTCATCGACAACAGCGTGGATGAAGCCATCGCCGGCTATGCCAGCGCGGTGTCGGTGGTGCTGTACGCCGACGGTTCGCTATCGGTCGAGGACGACGGCCGGGGGATGCCGGTGGACATCCATCCCGAGGAAGGAATACCGGGTGTCGAATTGATCCTGACTCGGTTGCACGCGGGCGGCAAGTTTTCCGACCGCAACTACCGGTTTTCCGGCGGCCTGCACGGGGTCGGGGTTTCGGTGGTGAACGCGCTATCCAGCCATCTCGAAGTATGGGTGAAACGCAACGGCAAGGAGTACAACATGGCCTTTGCCGGCGGCGACAAGGTGTCCAATTTGGAGGAAATCGGCACGGCGGGGCGGCGCGCGACCGGCACCACCTTGCGGTTTTGGCCCGATCCGCGTTATTTCGATTCGCCCAAGTTTTCAGTTCCCAAGCTCAAGCACGTGCTGCGCGCCAAGGCGGTGCTGTGTCCGGGGCTGAAGGTTGCGTTTAACGACGAGGCGACCGGCGAAAACGTCGTTTGGCATTACGAAGATGGCTTTACTGACTATCTGAAAGAAGCGCTGGGCCAGAATTCGCTGCTGCCCGATCCGCCGTTCGTCGGTCATGTCAGCGGCCCGCGCGAGGCGGTCGATTGGGCGCTGACCTGGCTGCCGGAGGGCGGCGAGCCGGTGACCGAAAGTTACGTCAATCTGATCCCCACCCCCCAAGGCGGCACCCACGTCAACGGCTTGCGCGGGGGCGTGACCGACGCCGTGCGTGAATTTTGCGAGTTCCGCAATCTGGTGCCGCGCGGGTTGCGGATCGCGCCGGAGGATGTGTGGGAAGGCTGCTGCTACGTGCTGTCGGCCAAGATGCAAGACCCGCAGTTTTCCGGCCAGACCAAGGAGCGGCTGTCCTCGCGCGAGTGCGCGGTGTTCGTGGCCGGGGTGGTCAAGGACACCTTGAGTCTGTGGCTGAACCAGCACCCCGAAATCGGCGAGCGCGTCGCCCAACTGGCGCTGGCGAACGCGCAGAAGCGGCTGCGGGCCAGCCGCAAGGTGGTGCGCAAGCAGGTGACCAGCGGCCCGGCGCTGCCCGGCAAGCTGACCGACTGCACGGCGCAGGATTCGGGGCGGACGGAACTGTTTTTGGTGGAGGGCGATTCGGCCGGCGGTTCCGCCAAGCAGGCCCGCAACCGCGAATTTCAGGCGGTGATGCCGCTGCGCGGCAAGATTTTGAATACCTGGGAAGTCGATTCCAGCGAGGTGATGGCCTCGCAAGAGGTGCACGACATCGCCGTGGCCATCGGAGTCGATCCGGGTTCCGAGGAGTTGGCCGGCTTGCGCTACGGGCGGGTTTGTATTCTCGCCGACGCCGACTCAGACGGCTTGCACATCGCCACGCTGTTGTGCGCCCTGTTCGTGCGCCACTTCCGGCCGCTGGTGGAAGCCGGTCACGTCCATGTCGCCATGCCGCCGCTGTTTCGGATCGATGTCGGCAAGGAGGTGTTTTACGCGCTGGACGAGGCCGAGAAGCAGGGCATTTTGGATCGGATCGCCGCCGAGAAGAAAAAGGGCAAAGTGAATGTGACCCGCTTCAAGGGCTTGGGCGAGATGAACCCGCTGCAATTGCGCGAGACCACGATGGACCCGGCGACCCGGCGCTTGGTGCAACTGACGCTGGAAACCGGCGACGATACCTTGGTCCTGATGGATATGCTGCTGGCGAAGAAGCGCGCCGGGGATCGCAAGAATTGGCTGGAGGACAAGGGCAATCTGGCGGAGGTTTAGCGGTCCCGGTTCTATCGGGCGCGGCCGCTTGTCTCTCGCTCCCGTAGGGGAGATCGGCTCAGGGCGAGGTTTTGCGTCGGGAGCCTATAGGTTATCCAGCGGGCTGACCTCACCTTTGCCGCCCCGGTTGAGGAGGTGAGTGTAGATCATGGTGGTCGAGACCTCCGAGTGGCCTAGCAGTTTCTGCACCGTGCGGATGTCGTAGCCGGCCATGAGCAAATGTGTGGCGAAGCCGATCCAGCACCGCCTTGACTTCGGCGTGGGTTAGCACGACCGGCAACCGTTGCGGTCGCTTGGCCTGATCCACGTTTTCCAACCCAGGCCGTGATTGGTCGAGCGCTTCTTTATATAGAAACAGCAGAGCGCTGCGGGCCTGATTTTGGGTGGATGCCGCCAATTTGCCCCGCACCGCCAAATGGGTGAGAAAGGCTTCGACTTCGGTTGCTCCCATTTCCTGGGGATGGCGTTTGCCGTGGAACAGGATAAAGCGGCAACTCCAATCGACGTAGGCTTGTTCGGTGCGGATGCTGTAATACTTGAAGCGGATTTTGTCGCGAACCCTATCCAACAACTTGGGCCGTTGACTCCCCGAAACTTGAGGGATACTCTCGTTGCTTATTAGGGGGTATTATTTCTATATGTCATTAACATATTAGGTTAAATTCCTTTGATAATGAAAATATACACCTATAAGGCGTAAAATAAAACGCCTTTCAGGGTATCTACTTAACGTTATGTGTCTACAGCCCCAATCAAGTTAAGGAAACAAAATGATAAAGATTTCTGTAAGCATTGATGTCTCAAACTTAAAGCAAGCTGAGACCTTTTATATTGAAGCACTCGGTTGTAAAAAGTTGAGAGACCAAGGTGAAGGTATGTCAGTAATTTCAACCGAAAATTGCGATATATATTTACAAGAAAAAGAGGCTGGAACAAAACCAATTCCATCGGATGCGGTTGAGCGTAATTATGGTCGTCACTGGACACCAGTGCATTTGGATTTTCTAACCGAGAATGTAGATGAAGCCGTTAAAAAAATAATTCAATTAGGTGGCCAACATGAAGGCGGAGAAAGTGGTGATTGGGGTTCTATTGCATATTGTGCGGACCCATTCGGTAACGGATTTTGTGTGATTAATGAATAAACACATAACAATGGGCTCCAAGGGACGCTCCGCTTCGCTGCGCCCCCCTGAGCCCAGGCGTTGGGCGTCATCATGATTCGCGCAATTGAAGCCGAAGGACGATGGTTGGTTTTACTGGAGACGCGCAGCAAGACCCTATTTCTTGCCACGTTGATGCATGAACTGACCATCGCTGGACGAAATAGCTACCGCGTCCAGAGCGAAGAATTGGACAAGCCGTCGCAGCTTCGCAAAGTCAATGAAATCCAACATCGCGTTGCCGCTTGTCTGCGCTAGATAAGTACCTAACCACAAATTTACAGGCATTTTGCTAGGTTGTTAGACTGGTAATAGTTTGAGCTATTAGTGGCAACCGCGCGGCCAGACCTGGCGGCTGCCCGCCCACGACTTCAAACGCCTCACGATCATGGGGTTTTTTAGCCGCGACCACCGCCACGACTTGCACCTGCTGGAGGAGCGCGTGAACAGCCGCACCGTCATCGATCTGATCGATGGATTTATCCAGCGCAGAGCCCATCCGCAACGGTTTACCCTCATCGTCTTGGACAATGCCTCCATTCATACCAGCGTGCTCTTTAACGCCCAACTCGAACGCTGGCTGCGACAGCGAGTGATCGTATATTGGTTGCCCACCTATTCACCCGAGTTGAACCGCATCGAAATCCTCTGGCGCAAAATTAAGTATGAATGGTTGCCCCTGTCCGCCTTCGGCTCCATCCAAACGATCAAAACCGCCCTCTGCGACATCATCAATAACCTCGGACTAAAATACCGTATAAATTTTGGTTAGGTACTTATTGTCCGGTCAAGACAATGAGAGCTTTCAAGAGTCAATCGCCGCTTGGGTATTGGAGCAGCAAGACAGCGAACTACAGGGTCTCATGTCGTACGCCTGGGGCAACGCGAAGAACAAAACCTCATGAGCCGTCTGACGCCCAACCCATCATTCCACCGGACCTGCGCGAAAAGCCGCGCAGGCCGTTACATTCAGACGTTAGCCAACATTGAAAGCCGCCATGACGTTGTCCGATCCCGAAAAACTAGTTCATTATGTCCAATCACTGTCGGGATTCGAGTTCTACGAGACCATTGATGGCAACTACGACCACATCGGCGCAACTGTCGCTGACGCTATCCTTCAGGCAAACAACAAGTACTCGATCCACGTCAAGCCAAGAGTGAATCGAATCCTTGCCCAATATCCCGAGGCGCGAACGACAAGTTCTGTGTTGCGCTTGCTGAACGTAATTCCGACAACGGAATTCCTCGACTGGCGCGGCGAAGATCGCGCCGAACGCTTCAGACAGGTCCTTGATCTATTCGCGGCTGAAGAAATAGAACTCGAAGCAAACCTACGAGCATGGTTGGCGAAAGAAGCGAACTTGCCAAAACTGCGTTCCATCAAAGGAATCGGCCCAAAAACTATCGACTATTTCAAAATCCTGGTTGGCGTATCTACCAGTGCCATTGACCGGCATCTCCTTAACTTCCTTGCTTTAGCTGGTTTGGCACCCTGTAGTTATCTAGATGCTCAAACCATCATAAACGCTGCTGCCGACATCCTTTCAATTAATCGAGCCTACTTCGATCACAGTATTTGGCAGTTCATGAGCAAAAGAGCTGGATCGAAAAAGGGGGAGTGTCATAGCCATGTGGGCTAGCCCTGCGGTCAAGGCGCTCCCTTCGGTCACTGGGACGCCGCCAAAGCGGCGCCCTTTACCTTCGTTAGGCGCATTCCAATATCAGACACGGAGATAGAGAAAAAACCATCATTTGGAAGCGGATCGGCTGGGCTTTTGCTGTGCTAATCGGCGCAGCGATAGGACTGCGAGTCCCCTTAGTTTCCGGAAAACAAGGGGCGGGAATATCCAGCGATGCACTTTTGCTTACTGCGCTGCCCGTAGCCAAAACGTCACCGGCCCGTCGTTGGTGAGACTGACCTGCATATGCGCACCGAAGCGTCCTGTAGCGACGAGAGCGTGTTGCCGGCGGGCTTGAGCGACCAGATAGTCAAATAGCCGTTCGCCTTCATCGGGCGACGCGGCCGGCGTGAAACTGGGCCGCATCCCCTTGCGGGTGTCCGCCGCCAGCGTGAATTGCGGGACCAACAGCAAACCACCTTCAATTTCCCGCAGCGAGCGGTTCATCTTGCCATCGGCGTCGGCGAAAACCCGATAACCCAGCAGGCGTTCCAGCAGGCGGTCAGCTTGCGCCTCGGTATCGCCGCGCTCGACCCCGACCAACACCAGCAAACCCGTTTCGATAGCGCCAACGATTTTCCCCTCGACCTCGACCCGCGCCGCGCTGACCCGTTGCAGCAGGCCGATCATGCCAGCCGGTCGGCGACGCCTTGGGTGGCGGTGACCAGCGCATCCACGATGCCCGGCTCGCTGGCCGCGTGACCGGCCGGGGTGACGATCCGAATGTCCGCCTCCGGCCACGCCCGATGCAGCGCCCAGGCGTTATCGAGCGGGCAGACCACATCGTAGCGGCCGTGCACGATCACGCCGGGAATGCCGTGCAAGCGCCCAGCGTCGCGCAACAGTTGGTCGGGCTCCATAAAGCAGCGATTGACGAAATAATGGCATTCGATCCGGGCCAGACTCAGCGCCATCCGCGCCTCGCCGAAATGCTCGACGACGCTCGGGTTGCTTTCCAGGGTTAGCGTGGAGCCTTCCCACACCGACCACGCCTTGGCGGCCCGCAGCCGTTCCAGCTCGTTGGAACTGGTCAAGCGCCGGTAGTAGGCGTTCACCATATCATCCCGCTCCGCCGCCGGAATCGGGGCCAAAAAATGCTCCCACAGATCGGGAAACAGCCGGTTGGCCCCATCTTGATAAAACCACCCAATATCGTGTTCACGGCATAGAAAAATCCCGCGCAGGATCAGACCCAGCACCCGCTCCGGATGGGTTTCGGCGTAGGCCAGCGCCAGGGTCGAACCCCAGGAGCCGCCGAACACTACCCAGCGGTCGATGCCGAGGTGCTCGCGCAACTTCTCGATGTCCGCGATCAAATGCCAAAGCGTGTTGTCGCGCAATTCGGCGTGCGGGGTGGACTGGCCCGCGCCGCGCTGGTCGAACAGCACGATGCGGTAACGCTCCGGATCGAAGAACCGCCGGTGCATCGGCTCGCAGCCGGCGCCCGGCCCGCCGTGCAGGAACAGCGCCGGCAACCCGCTCGGATTGCCGCATTCCTCGACGTACAAGGTATGCAGGTCGTCAACGGGAAATCGAAAGGTGGAATACGGTTTGATATCGGGAAACAGAGCGCGCATGGAAACTCCAAGATCGGCGCGGAAGGAGAGGGGGCCGCTCGAATTCTGCCGGATTCTACGCGCAATTCACCCGAATCCGACACCTCGGCCGCACGGTTTAGAGGATGTAGTCCACCACCGCGTCGATGTCGTCGAACACCCTCCCGCCCAAGGGTTCGACCTTGGCTTCATCGCCGTGACGGTATTTGCCGGTCCGCACCAGCACCCCGCGCAAGCCGGCGGCAAGCGCGCCGCGCACGTCCATTTCAGCGTCGTCGCCGACCATCACCACATCCTGCGGCGGCAATTCGAGGCTGTTGACGGCGGCCAAGAAAAATTCCGAAGCCGGTTTGCCCAAAATGATCGCTTCCAGTTCGGCGGCGTACTCCAACGCCGCGACGAACGGCCCCAAATCCAGATTCAAGCCGCCGTCGTCGCGGAAATAGCGGTTGCAGCCCATCGCCAGCAGCGGCAGGCCATCCAGCAGCAGCCGGAAGCAGTGGTTGAGCGCCCCGTAGTCGAAGTTCGAACCGGCGTCGCCGATCAAGACCACGTCCGGCGGCGGGCCGAGCAGGTCGGCGAATTCGCTGTGAATATTGGGATGCACCAGCAAATGCGGGGTCAGCTTGCGGCTGATCAGATAGTTACGGGCGGCAACCACCGGCGAGAATAGATGAGAAGGCTCGATTTCCAAACCCATGCAGCCCAGGCGGTTGACGATGGCCCCGCGGGTCAGCCGGGTGCTGTTGGTGATGAAGCGCATCGGAATGCCGGCGGCGCGCAGGCTGAGCAGCGCTTCACGGGAGCCGGGCAGGGGATACCCGCCGATGGACAGCACGCCTTCCAGATCGAATAAAACGCCGTGGATCATCATGCCCTCACCGGCCCGTTTGCAACCGGGTTGCGCTCGATCCGATGTAGCCAGACCAGCGGACCCCCCTCGTTCCAGTGAGTATAGAAGGCGCTTTGCCAAAGCAAGGGGAGATTTCGCTGACGGTCCGGGATGGATCGCGGCGGGTTAACCCGCCGCGATCCTCTAGTCGGATCAGGCTGTCGCGCCGGAGGCGCGCGCGCGGTTGCGGCGAGCCTCGCATTCCACCGCATCGCCCGCCGCGTCGTAACCGGCGGCGCTTTCAGGCCAACCGGCGGCGTGGCGGGCGATCAGGTCGGTCAGAAACGCGATGTGGGTTGGAGCGTCGTTCAACGCCGGAATGTAACGGTAATGCTCGCCGCCCGCCTCCAAAAAAACCTGTCGGTTTTCGATGGCGATTTCCTCCAGCGTTTCCAGACAGTCGGCCGCGAAGCCGGGGCAGACCACATCCGCGCGCTTGACGCCGGCTCTGGCCCACTCGGCCAAGATAGCGCTGGTATAAGGCTTCAACCATTCGGCGCGGCCGAAGCGCGACTGAAAAGCCACGGCCCACTGCTCGGGCCGCAATTCCAAGCGTTCGGCGACCAAACGGGCAGTTTTCTGACAGTGGCAATGATAGGGATCGCCGGCCAATAAATTGCGCTGGGGCAGGCCGTGAAAAGACAATAGCACGCGCTCGCCCGGCTGTTCGCGCCGCGCGTCTCGGATGCTTTCCGCCAGCGCGTCCAGATAACCCGGTTCGTCGTGATAATGGGCGATGAAGCGCAATTCCGGCAGCCAGCGCCAGCTTCGCAATTCGGCGGCCACGGCGTCGAAGGTCGAGGCGGTGGTGGTCGCGGAATATTGCGGGTACAGCGGCAACACCAGCACGCGCCGCGCGCCGGCCTCCCGCAGTTGCGCCAGCGCCGACGCAATCGAGGGAGTGCCGTAGCGCATCCCCAGCGCCACCCGCACCGGACCGGGGCAGCGCCGCGCCAGCGCCGCCGCGACCGCCGTTTGCTGCCGCTGGCTGATGGCCAGCAACGGCGAGCCTTCCGGCGTCCAAATCTGTTGATATTTGCGCGCCGACTTGGCGGGGCGCAGCCGCAGAATGACGCCGTGCAGGATCAACCACCACGGCAGGCGCGGGATTTCCACCACCCGCGAGTCCCAGAGAAATTCCGCCAGATAGCGGCGCAAGGCGGCGGGCGTTGGCGCGTCAGGGGTGCCGAGATTCGTCAGCAGCACCCCCATGGCGATGGTCTGATCGTGGGCGAAAGGCGGCGGAGTCGATTTCATGCGCGGCGGGTCTCCTGCGGTTGGAGATGTAGGCGGTCGGATCGCGCGCGGCTGCGGGCGGCGCGCTTGCCTATAATGAGGTGAAGCTTTGCTCGGAGGTTCAAGGATTATGCGGGGCGTTTTTCTCGACCGGGATTCTCTGGATTGCGGCGATCTGGATTTCAGCGCGCTCGACCGTATTTTGCCTGATTTACACTACTATCCGGCCACGGCGGCCGGTCAAATCGCCGCGCGCGTCGCGGATGCCGAGGTGGCCATCAGCAACAAAGTCGCGCTGGATGCGGCGGTCATTCAACAGGCGTCTCGATTGCGGCTGATCTGCATCGCCGCCACCGGCGTCAATAACGTGGATTTGGAAGCGGCGGCGCAAGCCGGCGTCACGGTGTGCAACTGCCGGGGTTACGGAATCGCGTCAGTGGTGCAGCACGTGTTCGCGCTGTTGCTGGCGCTTTACACCCGTTTGCCCGATTACCGTCAGGCGGTGCGCGAGGGCCGCTGGCAACGGGCCAGCCAATTTTGCTTGCTGGATTATCCGATCCGGGAATTGGCCGGCAAGACCTTAGGCATTATCGGCTACGGCGAACTGGGCCAAGGCGTGGCGCGGGTGGCTGAAGCGTTCGGAATGCAGGTTTTGCTGGCGCAACGGCCCGGCGCGGTGGAGCCGGAGGAGGCGGGGCGGGCGCCGCTGCCGATTTTGTTGCCGCAAGTGGACGTGTTGAGCCTGCACTGTCCGCTGACGCCGGAAACGCGCGGTCTGATCGGCGCGTGGGAGCTGGCGCTGATGAAGCGCGACGCCATTTTGATCAACACCGCCCGCGGCGGGCTGGTGGACGAGGCGATGCTGGCGGAGGCGCTGCGCCAAGGGGCGCTCGGCGGCGCGGGCGTGGACGTGTTGAGCCTGGAGCCGCCCGCCGACGGCAATCCGTTGCTGGCGGCGGATATTCCCAATTTGATCGTTACCCCGCACAGCGCCTGGGGCAGTCGCGAATCCCGTCAGCGGCTGGTCGGACAACTGGCGGAAAACATTCAAGCTTATGTGGGCGGCGAGCCGCTGCGGGTGGTGGTATAGGCTTAGGTGGTGGATTGATTGCCTTAGCGAGCGATGACATGAGGGTGCAACTGACGGCCGTAATTCAAGCGCGCTCGGCGTTAACCACCGAAGGCCGTATACCGGTTCGGCGAGCGCGTTTTATCAGGGCTCGGTCGAAAGTGGCAAAGGCTTGAGCGCTCGAGGAAAGGGCAAGATGCAAGGCGTCGGCGAAATCCGCCCCAGCTTCAAACCACTGCAAGGCTTGCAGCAGCGCGAGCGACTCGCCAGCCTCTAAATCGGGCAAACCCAACAGATGGCGTAACGCTTTGGCGATCTCCTCTCGCGAGCAATCGTAACATTCCAAAACCCATACCAGCTCCAACCAAACCGTTACGGGAACAAAGTAACGTTCGCCGCTGCTCAAAAGCGTTTCGGCGGCCTCTGCTTGCACTGGGTCGTCATTCAATAAGTAACGCGCCAGTATGTTGGTGTCCAAACCGATCATTGGAGCGGTTTGGTCGCGGCATCCCGGCGATGGAGCGCGCGGGCCATGCGGCTTTTCAGCTCCGTTTCGCTCAGGCGTTTTCGGTTCTGGTTGGCAAGCAGCCCGCGACCGGCGGAAACGGTGGTGGGCGAGATGAGCGCCAGCGTGGGCTTGAGATGAATCTCACCGTTCACAACGGCAATTTCCAGCTCCATGCCGGGAGTGATATGACAGCGCTCCCGCACGGTTTCGGGAATCAAAATGTGCCCTTCACTGGATACGGTAACGGTGGTCATGCTGTTTGCTCGCTCGGTGTTGAGCCGTTTGAAACTACGGCAAATGCGGCCGTTCCAGATACTCGTGCGACTGCATTTCCTGCAGGCGGCTGAGGGTGCGCTGGAACTCGAATTTCAGCTTCTCGCCCCGGTACAGCTCTAGCAGCGGCGCGGCGGCGGACAGCGCCAGCTTGACGCCCCGGTCGTAAAATTCGTCCACCAGATTGATGAAGCGCCGGGCTTGATTTTCCATCTGCCAGTCCATGACCGGCACGTTGGAAACCAGCACGGTATGGAAGCAGCGGGCGATTTCGATGTAGTCGGCGGTGCCGCGCGGGCCGTCGCAGATCGCGCGGAAGCTGAACCACACGATGCCGTCGGCTTCGCGCAAGGTGGGAATGAAGCGCCCTTCGATTTCCAGATCGCCGCCGCGATGGCCGGGTTCGGGCGCGATGTGATCGAACAGATCGTTCAAAATCTGTTCGGCCCGGTCGTCCAGCGGGTAGTGATAAATCTCCGCCTTTTCCAGATAGCGCAGCCGGTAGTCGACACCGCCATCCACGTTCAATACATCCAGATGCTGCTTGATCAGTTCGATGGCCGGCAGAAACCGAGCGCGTTGCAAACCGTTCTTGTACAAATCGTCCGGCGGCAGGTTGGAGGTGGTGATCAGGGTGACGCCGTTGGCAAACAGCTCGCGGAGCAGGCCGTCCAGCAGCATGGCGTCGGTGATGTCGGCGACGAAGAATTCGTCCAAACAGATGACGCGAGCTTTCTCGGCGAAGCGGCGCGCCACGCTTTTCAGCGGATCTTGCTGGTTTTTCAGGTCTTTGAGTTCGGCGTGCACCGACCGCATGAAGCTGTGAAAATGGATCCGCTGCTTGCGCTCCAGCGGCAGGGCGTCGGCGAAGGTGTCGACCAGATAGGTTTTGCCTCGGCCCACGCCGCCCCACAGATACAGCCCGCGCACGGTGGAAGGAGGGGCGGCGTCTTGCTTGTCGCGCCCGGCCAGCCGGGCGAACAGACCAGTTTTCTTGGGCTCGGGCGGCGGCGCCGGGCGCGCGAGCAGTCGATCGTAGATTTTTTGCAAGGCCTGAACGGCGCGCTCCTGAGCGGGATCGTGTTGGAAGCCTTCTTGTTGTAAATCGCGGCGGTAGCGTTCGTAGGGCATGACGGACCTCGAAACGTTATTGTTATGGAAACAAGACCTTCAAACCGGCCATCCTTCGAGATGGCGTTGGGGCAGATGGCGGGACCAATCGTGGGTCGCGTCGCCAAAGGCGAAAAAATCCGGATTGATGAGGATCGGCCGGGCGTTGTAGCGCAACGGCCGCAACTGCATGTCGGTGATATAGCCGCCGGCTTGCTCCACGATTACCTGAGCGGCGGCGGTATCCCATTCGCCGGTCGGACCGAAGCGGGGGTATAAATCGGCCGCGCCCTCGGCGATCAAGCACGATTTCAAGCCGCCGCCCATCGCCAAATGCCGGTGCGGCCCCAGATGGCCGAGATAGGCTTGCAGGCGGCGGGTGCGGTACGATCCCTGGCTGCTGATGATCCGGACCGGATAATGGCAGACCCGCGCGGCGCGGATGGGTTGAAACGGCTGGTCGGCGGCCGGTTGCTTGTGCGCGCCGCCGCCGCGCAGGGCGTAATAACACGTGCCGCTGACCGGGATCAGCACTAGCCCAAACACGGCCTCATGACGGTGGATCAGGGCGATGTTGACGGAGAATTGATCGTTGCGCTTGATAAATTCTCGGGTCCCATCCAGCGGGTCGACCAACCAGAGCCATTCCCAACGGCTGCGTTCGCTAAAGCCGGCGGCGGGCGCTTCCTCGGACAACACCGGGACGGCGGGGGTCAACTCCGCCAACCCGCGCAAGATACAATCGTGAGAAGCCAGATCGGCGGCGGTCACCGGGCTTTGGTCGGCTTTCTCGGTCACGCCGAAAGCGCCGGCGTACACATCCAGGATACGGCGGCCCGCCTCCCTGGCGATCGCCTGAACAGGCTCCACCAAGGCGGACAAGTCGATGTCGGGAGCGTCGCTCATGACGCGGGCAGCCTTTTAAAGGGGTGGGGTAATGCCGCGACCGAGGGTTTTCGGTCAGGCGCGGCGTTGCGCTGGATGATCACAGGATGCGGGCGCGCGGCCGATTCTGCGCAAGCTTTCACAGTCTGCTTTAATTTTACACAAGTTTGCGGGTTCAAACGTCTGCCGTGGGGAGCTGTTTAATCATGAGCGTGCGGTTGCCGTGGGCGCGGATTCAGACCGTCCTGCTCGATATGGACGGGACGCTGCTGGATTTACGGTTCGATAACCAGTTCTGGCGCGAGTTGGTCCCGATGCATTATGCTGCTCAGCATGGCCTTTCTCTGGAACAGGCGCGCGCTGAGGTGGCAGTCCGCACTCAAGCGGTGGAAGGAACGCTTAATTGGTACTGCCTTGATTATTGGAGTCGGGAACTGGCATTGGATATTGTCACGCTCAAGCGCGAGATCGCGCATTTAATCGCCGTGCACCCTTATGTGCTGGAGTTTCTGAAGGCGTTGCGCGGCGCGGGTAAGCGGGTCGTTTTAGTTACCAATGCCCACCCCCAAAGCTTGGCGCTGAAAATGGAAAAAACCCAATTAGCCTCACATCTCGATCGCGCCGTTTGCGCCCATGCCTTGGGTTCGGTTAAGGAACAGCCGGAATTTTGGCCGCGATTTCGCGAGTTGGAACGCTTCGATCCGGTCACGACCCTGCTGGTCGATGACAATTTGGAGATTCTGCGCACGGCGCGCGGTTATGGAATTGGCCATCTCGTCTCCGTGCTGCGGCCTGACTCGACTCATTCACCCACGCCGCCGGGCGAATTTTCCGCGATTCACGACTTTTCCGAGTTGCTGCCGGTGAGTTGAACCGATTGGCGAATCAGGCTAGAGCGCGATCATGCAAGAGTTGCAGGCAGGACAGAATCGCCCCATCGGCGCCGGTCGCGTGGTGGTGGGGGTCAGCGGCGAACCGGAAGATGAATTTGCCCTGCGCCTGCAAGCGGGCATGACGCTGCTGGGCGGCGATGGGCGGATGATCGATCTGGATGATCTGGTGAGCGCCGAGCGGCCCTGTTCTCGCGATGGTTCAGTGCGGTTTGCCTGTCCGCCGGGCGAGTTTCAAATCGATCTGGACGCGGTTGCTCAAGCAGTCGCGCGGATCGCTTTGGTGTTGACGGTGAGGCCGGCGCTGCCGCGCGGGACCACGTTCGGGGTGTTCAACGCCATCCGCGCCTGGCTGGCGGACGCCAGCGGCCAGCTGTTATTACTCTTTCCGTTGCCGCTGGCCAGCCGTGGCGAAACCGCGATGATTCTGGCCGAACTGTATCGCTATCAGGGTCAATGGAAATTTCGAGCCGTGGGCCAGGGTTTCGCGGCGGGGCTGCCCGCGTTGGCCGCGCATTTTGGATTCAAATCTTCGGAGGCGCCGCCCGAACGCGCGGCGGCCGGCGAGTCGGAGCGACGGCGAGCCCCAAGCCCCGGCGGCGCGTTCAGCGGCACCGGCTTCTGCGTCCATCCCGAGGGCTATGTGTTGACGAACCATCACGTTATTGAAGACGCGCGGGAAATCGTGGCGCGCTCGCCCCGACATCGCTGCGCCTTGGAATTGGTTTTCGCCGATCCCACCAACGACTTGGCGCTGTTGCGGGCGGATGTTCCGCCGCCGGGCGTGGCGATGTTTCGCGATGGCCCGCAGGCGCGCTTGGGTGAAGCCGTGATGGTGATCGGTTATCCCTTAGGCGGTTTGCTCGGTTCCGGTCCGCAGGTGACCACGGGCAACGTCAGTTCGCTGATCGGGCCAGGCGATGACACCCGTGCGCTCCAGTTCACCGCGCCGACGCAGGTCGGTAACAGCGGCGGTCCGTTATTGGATGGCGATGGCGCGGTGGTGGGGGTGGTGAGCTCCAAGTTAAATGCGGTCCGCATTCATGAAATGACCGGCGATGTGCCGCAAAACGTGAATTTTGCGATCAAGGCCGCGCTGGCGCGCGGCTTTCTGGAGGCGACCGGGGTGGATTATCAAAGCCGCGCCTCCAGCAATGCGCGACCGGCGACCGCCATCGCGGCGGAAGCTCAAAATTTTGTCATGAAAATCGAGTGTCGGGAATGATAAACCCTGCGGGCGCACGACCTCTAGGCGGATAATATTTTGGATACTGAAGTTAATTTTATCGAATTATTCGACCATTATTTTGAAGTGATCGACGCGGATACACCGGAAAAATTGCAGGCGTGTTACCGATTGCGCTACGACGTGTATTGCAAGGAAGGCGTTATCCCCGGATTTTCGCCGGAGGATTATCCGGAGGGATTAGAACGTGATGAATACGACGAACGCTCCGCACATAGTTTGTTGCTTCACAAACCGAGCGGCCGGATCGCGGGGACGGTGAGAGTGATATTGCCCGATCCCGACCGACCGGAGACGCCGTTTCCTCTTGAAAAATTTGCGGGCGCTTCGTTTTATTCGGATGTTTCAGCGCTTGAGGCGCTTCCTCGAACCCGTCTCGGGGAAATTTCTCGATTGATTCTCGCGCCGGAATTT
>DJIW01000126.1:0-854 GCA_002433805.1 Competibacteraceae bacterium UBA6584
TACTGTTACTCTATAGACTGAAGATTTAAATAGACCTGGATATCCAAGTGAATATGCAATATCGATACCCACTTCAAAATATAGACTTTATTGATTCCGTAAATTTATTGTTGAATGCTGATAGGTTAAAATGTCAATAATTTGGCAATTTTCGTTTCAGCAAGCCAATTTTTTGGCTGTCTATCAAAATGAGGCCTTGTGGGCTCGGATTTTTTAGGGGAAATCGAAATTGATGGTCTTGGCGAGCTCGGTCGGCGTAAAGTTTCCGGCAAGCAGTACTCTGGCGATTCAAGGCGAGAGGAATCAGCGATGAATGCGATCCAGCAACTAATCTTGCCGAAGGCCAGCGATGTCGGTTTTCCGGTCCAGCGGCTGCTGCCGGCGGCCGAACGCCAGTCGGTGGGGCCTTTCGTATTCTTCGATCACATGGGGCCGGCCCGCTTCGCCCGCGAGGGCACGGCGGGGGATGTGCGCCCGCACCCGCACATCGGACTCGCCACCGTGACCTATTTGTATTCCGGCGCGATGATGCATCGCGATAGCTTGGGTTATGTGCAGCAGATCGAACCCGGCGCGATCAACCTGATGGCGGCCGGGCGCGGCATCGTCCATTCGGAACGGGTTCCGGCGGATATCCGGGTCGATCAGGCAGCGGTGCAAGGCATTCAAATCTGGCTGGCGCTGCCGGCGGAATCTGAGGAAATGGAGCCGGCGTTTTATCACTATCCGGCCGACGCATTGCCGGTTTTCCAGGAAGACGGGGTATCGCTGCGCGTGCTGATCGGTAACGGGTTTGGTCTTCAATCGCCGGTCATTACCTATATGCCGACCTTGCAAGCCGATATCGAACTGGC
>DJIW01000126.1:1040-17779 GCA_002433805.1 Competibacteraceae bacterium UBA6584
TTGCAAGCCGATATCGAACTGGCGGCGGGCGCGACGCTGGAACTGCCGCCGGATTATCCCGAACGTGGAATTTATTTGAGCGAAGGGCAATTGGCGGTCGATGGAATCCCAATGGATGCCGGGCTGGCGGTGCTGGCGCCGGACCGGACGGTTTGCTTGACGGCCCGCGCGCCCGCCCGGCTGATGCTGGTGGGCGGCGCGCCGCTGGACGGCAAGCGCTATGTCTATTGGAATTTTGTCGGGCGCAGCCGCGAGCGCATCGAACAGGCCAAGGCCGATTGGGCGGGCGGGCGTTTCACGCCGGTGCCGGGCGAGACCGAATTCATTCCCGCGCCGTGGCGTTGAGCGGGTTTAGCCCAACATTTCCGGGCGCAATTCGCTGCGGATGAACACGATGCCGCCGTTGCGGGTGGAAATGGGCGCGTGTCGCGAGCCGGGCAGCGCCGCGTGGTAGTCGCCCCGGCGGTAAGCGCGGTCGCCGATCAGCATATCGCCTTCCAGTAGGAGGCATTCTTCCAGGGTGTTGTGGTCGTGCGGCGGCAGCATGGCGCCGGGCGACAGACGCAGCAAGAAGGATTGAAATCCGGCCTCCCGATCCACCATCAGCAGCTTGATTTCCGCGCCCGGCCCCAAGGTCCGCCACTCGCCTTCGCCGCCCCGCACGGTTACGGTGGCCGGCGGGCCGGCTTCATCCAGCGCCGCTTTGATCGCGTCCCAAACCGACGCGCGCGGCTCGATTTCCGGCAGCGTCGCCGCCAGCGGCGTCAAGCGCCGCTCCCAAGCGGCGACGTATCGTTGCGCCTCCGGATTGCGGGCGAGATGCGCCTCGAACTCGGCCAGTTCCGATCCGCTCAGCGTCCCGAGCACATAATCGCCGGCCCATTGTTCGACTTCGTTCCGACTCATGATTCCAGACACCCTTTCAATTGCAGCAACCCGCGCCGCACCCAGCTTTTGACCGTGCCGAGCGGCGTTTGTAACCGCATCGCCAGTTCTTCATGGCTGAAGCCTAGAAAAAAAGCCAGTCTGATAGCCCGAGATTGATCGGCGGGCAGCCGTCCCAAACACTCTTGAAGGGCGTGAGCGAGATGATCGACCGGCAGGGAAGGCTGCGGGTCGGGTACCTGCAAGGCTTCGTCAGCCAGCGGTTGGGCGTTGATCTCCGCCGCTCGCCGCCGGCGCTGGCGCAGCCACTCGATGGCGCGGTGCCGGGCGATCGCCATCAACCAAACCAGAACGGGGGCGCGTCCGGGTTGATACTGACCCGCCGCGCGCCAGACCGCCAAATAAGTTTCCTGCAAAACGTCCTCGGCCGCGTCTTGCCGGCGCAGCAACGCCAGCGTAATCGCGTACAGACGGCCTCGCGTCAATCGGTATAGTTCCGCAAAAGCCTGACGGTTGCCGCGGGCGGTTGCCGCCAGCAAGTCAGGTAAGGGGTCAGCTTGGGGAATGAGTAAAAGGGGAGGTAAATCCACGGCGTTTCGTTTGTTTCCGGCCATCGCGCGCCGGAATTTTAGAGGGGCGCACCGCGCGCGGCAACTCCGCTTTAGCAACGGAAAACGCCGCATGCCGCGCGCGCGCATGATCGGAATACCGGGCTAACGGGTCACGATGTCGGGCTTCATCGGACCCAACAGACCTAGCAATTCCTGTTGCTCCTTCTGAGGCACCTTGTATTTGTCGAGGCTCTTGACCAAGTCTTCCACCAAGGCGTTGAAATGTCGTTCGGTGATGCCCATGCCGGCATGCGTGGTCTTCATATCGCGCCCGGTGTACGTGCAGGGGCCGGCGGCGGCGGCGCAAATCTGCTCGCTCAACAGCCGCTTGAGCCGGGGAATGTTGGAATTTGCGAAGAAGCGGTTGATACGCTGGTCGGCGGCGACATTGGCGACAAAATCGTCGACCACGGCGTCGATGGCCGGCTGTCCGCCCAAGCGCTCGTACAGGGTAGGCGCTTTGGTCTTGTCCATCTTGTCCATCTTGCCCATCGCGTCGGGCGGCGAGTGAGCGGCGCAAGCGGCCAGTAAAACAGCGGCCGCGAAAGGCAGCCAGCGATGCGTAACGATTGCGAACATGCGAGTATCCTCCTGAAGTTAGCTCGAAACGAGCGGTAAGGCCAAGCGAAGGTCGGCGAGCGTAAGAGGTGACGCCAGCAGCGGCGTCGCCTGCCGTGTCGCCAAGGTAGCGAGCAAACTGAGGTTCAAGCCGCGCTCCAGACACCAGACCAGCGCCAGCAGCGCGACGGCGGCCGATCCCACCGGCAGCGCCAGCCGCCGGTACAACCAGGTCTGGCGCAAGGTAAAGGCCAGCGGCAGCGCGACCGCGACGATGGCCAGTTGGCCGGTCTCGACGCCCAGATTGAAGGCGGCCAGGGCCAGGGCCAGGGCGTCCTGGGGTAAACCCAACTCCCGCAAAACGCTGGCAAAGCCAAAACCGTGAATCAAGCCCAGCGCAAACGCCAGCACCCAGCGCCGCGTCGTGACCACGGGGAACAGGTTGTTGAGCGCCGCCAGCACTACGGTCAGGGCGATGGCGGATTCCACCAGGCGGCTGGGCAAATCCAACACGCCCAGCACCGCCAGGGTCAAGGTCAAGGAGTGAGCGAGCGTGAAGGCGGTCACGACGGCGGCGGTGTCCAGCAACACGGTCCGCAGCGCCAGCGCCGGTCGCCAGCGGCCGTTTTCCCGCCACAGCACCGCCGGCAAGAGCAAGGCCAGCAGAAACAGGATGTGATCGAAACCGATCCAGATATGCCAAACCCCTTCCTCCCAGTAAGCGGCGAACTGCCGCCAGCCGCCGACCGGCTCGCCGCGCAACCTTTGTTGCGGTTGCGCCGGCGACAGGATTGCGGTTTCCGCGCCCGCGGGCGAATCCACCCGCAATAGACCCCGATGGGAGGGGTCCAAGCTAAAGAATAGTTGATAGTCCAAGGTTTGCGCGCCGGCTGTCGGACATTCCAGCGTGAAGCCGAGCACGGCGTAAGCGCCGTCGCCGTGCTCGATGACCTGCACCGAACCGGGCTGTTGGGCGCAGACTGCTCCGCCCGAGCGCAGGCTCAAATGCGCCAAAGCGTATTCGATCACGGCGGTCTGGCGCGCTTGCAACTCGCTCCAGGTGATGGCCCCGTCGCCGTTTTCGTCCAAACCGATGGCGTATTCCAGATCGCGCAGCGCGATGTCCCAACGCGCCTGCCAGCCGCTCTCGCGCGGGGTCAGACTCAAATAACTGTCGCTGGGTTTGTGAGCGAAGGCGACCGGGATCGCGCCCAGCGACAGAATCAGCAGGACGGCCAACAGAACCAGCGGGACGAACCAGCCGCCGATTTGCACGGAACCGCCGCCGGTTTCCGCCGGATCGCGGCTGGCAGGTTGTTGGATCGACGAGGCGGTCATGATGGAAACTCCCGCAAACGTCGGCTTAACTCCGTCAAGCGCTGGTCTTCCAGCTTGACCCGAGCCAGCCAATCCAAGACCTCGCGGGCCGCTTCCGGTTGGCGGGCGGCCAGCGCCGCTTCCAACAGCAAGCGAGCGTCTTGCGGCTCGCGTTGGCCTTTCGCCCAATTGCGCTGGGCCAAGGTCAGCGCCTCGCCCGGCTGCTGGCGCAGATCCAGCCGCAGCCGGGCCTCGGCGGCGGCGTGGGTGTCCTCCCCGCGCTGGCGGGCGGCGGCAAAACGCGCTTCCAGCAGGGCGGCATGACGCTGCCAATCCGGATCGTTCAACCGCCGTTGCGCCAGCGCCAGCCGCAGTACTAACGCATCGGCGCGGCGCTCGTCCGCAAGCAGCTCGCGCGCTTCGGCCGGCCGGTTTTGCGCGAGCAGGAAATCGGCGTACGCCCCGAGCAGATAAACATCGCGCCGGTTCAAGCTCAACGCGGCGCGAAAGTGTTGCTCGGCGGCTTGCGCGTCGCCGCGCTGTTCGGCGATTTCCGCCAGTACGGTCAAGGCCCACAACCGCGTCGCGGCGTCGGCGTCGACTTCGCGCTCCAACGCGCGCCGCAAACTGTCGTAAGCGAATCCGGCTTGACCGCCGCGCCCGAGCGCGCCGCTGGCGCAGGCGTTGAACAGCAGCGCGCCGCTCAGGCGGCGCAGCGCCAGACAGCTTTTCAGCGCCTCCGCCGGTTCGCCGCGCACCTGATGGATCACCGCCTGATTGAGCCAGGCTTGCGGGTGGCGCGGCTGAAGCGCCAACGCTTGGCGTAAATCGGCCAGGGCCGCATCGAAGTCGTGGCGGTTTTGCCGCAGCACGGCGCGCAGGACCAACACCTCGGGCGGCGGCGCGGGCTGGCTCCACCAGGGCGCGAGCGCCGCTTGCGCGTAACCGTAGTAGCGCGGATCGGCTTCGGCGCGGCCGATTTCGAGATTGCGGCGAGCGACCCACAAGGCCAGCTCCACATCGTCGGGCCGGTCGGCCAAGCGCTGGCGCAAGCCTCGCAGCTCGCGAAGTTGCGGGTCGGCCGCTTGCAGCGGCAGTGTTTCCAGCACCTGGCCGGGATCGGTGGGCGTAAAGGGCGAGGCCGCCGGTACCGGGGCCGCGACGCTCAGCAAAAGGCCGAGCAGCCAACCCCGCCGCCCGACCGTTCCGCCGACGCCCGTGCGAGGGAAACGAAAGTTGATGAATGCATTCATGGCTAAGCTCGGGCGACGCCGGTCAACCTTCAATCCACCGGACAATTGCCGCCGGCGCAATCCGGCTCGCCCGGATCGACATGGCGGCTGTCGCGGCCGGAATGGGCCAAGCCCAGATAAGGGAAATTTTCCGGATACGGCATGTCGTTGGCGTTGACGCCGTCGCCGATGCTGTTATGCGGGAATCCAGCGAACGGGCCGCCCGCCAACACCCCCACCACGACCCGCGCCGCAATGTCGGTCACATCGTCCGAAACCCGCCGGCCGTTGGGAAAGCCCGCCGCGTCGCCCGCCAGCAAACCCATCCGCTTGCGCTGGGCGGCGGGTGTCGCCGGGACGCCGGTATTCAAGCGCAGCAGATCGGCCACCGGTCCGGGCGGCGTGCCAGGCGCGGCGATGGGGGCGGCGTAAGTGACCAACGGCAACAAATCCTTGCGCGGCGGCGTCGGGATCGGCAGAGCGTCGGTATAAATCGCGTTCAGGGCCCGCGCCAGCAACGGGTCCAGGGCGTAATCGGCGAACTGCGCATCGTTTCGGGGTTCGCTCATGCTGAATTTGTCCTTGTCGCCGGTGCCGATGAGCAGTTCGTTGAACAGCGGATTGCCCATGCGTTGAATTTGAGTCACCCGTTCGGACAGCTTCGGCGGTTGGCCCGGTTTCCGATACGCCTTGGCTTGCGGCCGGGACGTGGTTCCCCAGGTTCCGATGGTGGCGAGCGGATCGCCGGCGGCGTGGCGTTTGCCGTCGCTGGTCAGCAGCGTGATGGGCACTTCGATGGCGATGGCGTTGACGTTGAAGCCGGCCACATCGTCGGCGGCGAAATTGCGGGCGTCGTCGGCGTCCTGTTCCTTGCTCAGCACGCCGGGGATGCCGGAGCCGTTGGGCAGCGTTCGGAAATTCAACGAGTCGAAGGTCGCCCCCAGGTCGATCCAGAACGGATCGTCCACGGTGCCGGCGAACACGGTGATGCCCTTGTTGATTTCGTAGATGCCTTGTTGCGCCAGCTTGGCATAGTCGGGCATGGTGCGCGGCCCGACGTTGGTCGGCACCGCGATCAAGCCTTCGGCGAGTTGGATGTTTTCATGACTGGTGACCAGCGAAACGGTATAGCGCTGGCGCAGGTTGAAGCCTTCGGAGCCGGGACCGTCCAGCGCGGTGATGGCCGGGGGGATCAACGCCGTGCCGGGCGCGACCGGGGCGGGCGAATTGGCGGGCGCGGGAAGGCCGCCGCCCGCGCCCACGAAGCCGGTAAAGACGCCCGGCGCGCGAATTTCGGTGGTGAAACGGAATTCGAAGCGCAAATCTTCCACCGCGTCGTGATTGTTATCGACGCGGATGGCGTAGACGATTTCGGGATCGAACGGAAAGTAGTTCGGGCCGTTGCTGGGTTCCAGCAGCGGATCGACGTTGAGAATCAAGGTGGCTTTAGCGGGGTCGTCATAGCTGACGAAGGCGAAGAAATCGGTGATGTCCGCCTTGTGATCGAGCGCGGTGAGCGGGGCTTCGCGGTGGTTGGCGGCTTGGCCGCCGGACGCGACGGCCAGGGTCAGAGCCAGACTCAGGCAAGTGTGGGTGAACAAACGAGACATGCGAATCCTCCTCGGCGAAATAAATGGGTGAAGCGGCTTTTAAGGCGGTCGCCGCGACCGGAGCGCGATGGCTTCCTGGTCTATTGCGCCGAGGCGGGAGGTTTGGATGCGGGCTTGCGAAAAAATAAGGCGGCGCTTTGAACCGCGAGCGGCGAACGGGGAAATAACCGAGCAAGCCCGCGAGCGTTGCGTTCGACGGGTGCTGGTTCCGGCTCGGCGGCGCTCGGTCAGCGGCCAATCGCAACGTCTCAGCCCGCTCAATTTTTGAAGGAGTTATCCGTTTTATGAAGATGCCATCGCGTTCCTCTCTCTATATCGCTGTCATGACTGGCCTGCTGGCTTCAGGCGGCGCGCAGTTGATTTCCCCGGCTGCGGCCGCCGAACAAACCATCGAGAAAAAGACCCGTATCCTCGCCGGTCAGCCTTACCAGTTCGTCAAAATCATCGACGCCGCGGGCAACGTTCGCACCGAGATCAGCGACGGCTCCAACAAGCTGATCGGCGAGAAAGACGTGCCGCGCGGCGCGGCTCCGCTGGTGGACCCACGGGTTTTGGAGGCGCTGACCAAGCTGGAGCAGGCCAAGCTGACCGGTCAGACGCTGCAGGTTGAAATCGCCTTGAATCTGCCGGTCGCGGCGGGCGACGAGGTGGTGGAAACCGGCTCGGGCGAAGTGGAAAAGGGCCGTTGGGTCAAGGGATTGTTAAACGGTAAAGACATCTCGGAAACGGATATGGACGCTTACGCCGACCGGCGCGCCCAGGAAGAACAAACCGCGCGCGCCAAGCGGGCGGCCCTGCGCGCCCAAAACCTGCAAGAGTGGGCTGTCCGCCACGGGTTGACCGACCAAAAAGGGCTTGCGGAGGCGTTGGGGCAAGGCCGCTCGGGGGCGACGCTCGCTTTGACCGCCAAGCAGTTGCGGGCGCTGATCGATTCTCGCGACGCCGCGCTGGCCGGCGTCGGGCTCTACGAGCCGGGCCAAGACGACATCGACGACGCCATGGACGCCACCAGCATCAGCACCTCGGCGCTGCCGAACGCCACCACGCGCGGCAACGGCATCGGGATTTACATGACCGAAAGCGGCTGCGCCGACGAGTCTCGCATCACCAACTACGACCGGCTCGCCGGCAGCGAAACCGATCACTCCCGCAACGTGGGCGCGATCTTGCGGGCGGTGTCGCCGGGATCGTTCATCTACTGCCGGGGCGGTTCGGTCCTGCCGCAAAACAGCGATCTGGACGGGGTGGGCGGCCACTCGCCGATCCACATCGTCACCCGCTCCAACAGCAGCAACGACACGACCGGTTACGACACGCTCGACCGGGACTGGGATAACTTCAGTTACGATAACAATATCGCGGTGTTCAACAGCGGGGGCAACACCGGCAATGGCACCGGCAACGTGCGCTCGCCGGGCAAGGGGCTGAACGTCATTTCGGTGGCCAATTACGACGACGCCAACGACGCCATCGTCAGCAGTTCGCCGTTCGTCGATCCCGAAACGGGCAACGAAAAACCCGAAATCAGTTCGCCTGGCGCCAGCGTGACCGCCGGCGGTTTCACCATGACCGGCACCAGCCAGGCCACCCCCCACGCCGCCGCCTTCGCCGCCGACATGATGTCGCATTCCATCTATCTCCAGTACCGGCCCCAGCTGGTGAAAGCCAAGATCATGGCCGGCGCGACCGATCCGATCGGCGGCGGCCAAGACAAGGTCGGCCTGGGCGGCATCGACTTCGCCAGCGCCCAGTGGAGCGGCCATTGGTTCTGGTGGTCGGGCGGCGTCAATGCGTTTGGCGCCTTCGACGCGCAGGATGGAAAGAGCGACGATTACGTGGTCAAGACGGTGTTCATCTCGAATTCCTGGGACCGAGTCCGCGTGGTGTTGAGCTGGCTCACGCGCGGCAGTTACACCTACGACCACCGCGCCGACGCCCACCCCATCGGCTTGGATCTCGATCTGAGCGTGTACGATCCGAACGGCGCTTACGTGGGCGGCTCCCTCTCTTGGGATAATTCCTTTGAGGATGTGAGCTTCACGCCGGCTGTTTCGGGAAATTACACGTTCAAGATTCGCCGCTACGCCAGCCGCGATTCGAGTTTGAACCTGCGGATGGGCATGTACGTCAACTATTACAGTCAGTGATCCAGCGGCCGAGGGCCGGCGAAATCCGCCGGTCCTCGGCCGTGGTGGCGGCGCAAGGTTGATCGGAACTTCATTTGGTGATGGGCGACGCTTTTTTATCCGGTGGAATAAAACGTGGAAAAGCGGAGGGCTGGGGCGTGTTCAGCACCGAATCGACGCGCAAGGTCACTTCGTAGTCGCTATGCGCGCCCGTGATTTTACTGGTGGCTTTCCCCGACTTGGGGACGCCCATTTTTTCGGCGAGCCCGTCAGCGTGTTTGACAAAATTCGGGTTGGCTTGCTCGCCCACCAGCTTGAAGGTGCGCGCTCCCATCTTCCGCGCCATCTCGGCGGCGCGGCGGATCATCGCCCGATGCGCGGAGCGGGCCAATTGAATTTCGGCCGCGCTTCCTTCTCCGCGCAGGACGATCATGCTCACCCGGTAGGTCACGCCCTCGGCGCTGACATCCACGCGCGCGAACAGATTTCCCGGCTGGCCGACCCGGCCGAGGCGGACGGCGGGATAATCGCCTTGGATGACCCGTCTTAAATGCGCCGGAATCGCGGGGTCTGGAACCGGCTCGGGCGGCAAGTGGCTTTGGGCCGTGGGGGTAGTTCTCAGGGGTTCCGGAGCCCGCGTTCCCCGCAAACCGCCCGCGCCCCTCATGCTCGCCATTCCCAAGACGCCAAAAATGATCGGCATGAACCAGGTTTCAAACATTTCCCGACCTTTTAAGATCTCGACCGCCCTCGCGTCGACTTGCTGCAACGTGCAACGTTCTCCCATCGCCTCGCGGGCTTCGAGCCAATTGAGGATATCGGTCACCGTGGAGAGCATGGCGTTGGTGGTGTCGAGGCGGTCCGCCGCTTCTTGATAGATCGGCCCCAGCGCGTTGCGGGCGCCATGCTCGAAGCGGTTCATGTTATCGGCGTAAACCACCGGGTTCGCTCTGTGGATTTCGCGTCGGACTCGATCTTCGTCCAGCCCCGCTTGTGCCCGTTGCTCCATCCAGGCGTTTTGCCAGATCTGAAACAATTGATGGGCGCTCAAGTAATTCTCCACGGAAGCCACCTCGATGAATTCCGCTTTCCTGGCTTGCCATTGAACCCCGATGTCGCCGGGTTTGGTGGCGTGCACCGGCTCCTCGGCGAATACGTAACTGTGCTTGCTCGCCATTCCCAAAGCGGTCAGTAGGATGCGAAAGTTAATGTTCTGCCGGCTGGCCTCGCGGTACACGGCGCGCGTCCATTCGAGAGGGACAGCGCCGCTGAAACACGGGACGTTATTCAGGATCCACTGAAGCGTGATATTCGGGTTGTTGCGAGCGTTTGGAGAAGGGGCGGCGAATGGTCCGATCATGATGGTTTTCTCTAAAATCCGTTCGGTCATCGAGAAAATGCGGGTTAAGCGGTTTCAAAAACGGCTCGAAGCCGTTGGGTCGTCGTGGTTTTCTGGTTGAGGGCGCTCCAGGGAGCGGAGGCTTTAGCCAATTCCTGTTGAAGCCCTCGGGTCAGAAATGCGCGGCCCTGCCTCGTCCCGCTCAATGACTTTGTTTTTGTCTCCATCAGTGAAAGGGCGACAGATCAAGATCGCGCCACCACGATCCGCGCGAAGCATAATTGCGTTTCGTTTCTGAAATGTGTCGTTGGAGCGGAAGTTTGTTTCAATTGTTAGCGGGGGAGCGCGCCTCGAAACCGCTTTCCGCGCACGCGCTGATCTGACATCCAGGATCGCCCTGACAAGGCAATTTGCCGCAGTCTATCGGAAGGCGTCCAGCCCGACCGGACGCTCCTTTTCAACGTGGGCGACATCGCGTCGATTCATACCGAGGGGAAAGTGTCATGGCCGGAGCCGCCGCCGGTCCATGCGATTGAAGTCCCCGAACGCCTAAAACCGGCCCTCGATACCGACGATCACCGACCCCTTGAGTTCCAGTAGAGGCCGCGACTGTGCTTTTTCGCTGGTCCAGTCGATGGTGCCCTTGAAATCGCCCTGCCCGAACAAGCCCAGTTGTGGGACCGTCGATCCCGGACGGTTGATCAACTTCAGGGTATAGCGGGCGCTGGGGTTTACCCCGACCGTGAATTCTGCGGGCGGGCCGACTGACTTTAAGTCGAACAAGGGTTTGACGCCCCATTTGAAGCCGAACGACATCGGCTTGACCGGATCCAGTTCCAGCGGCCCTACCTTCGTCACCGGCTTGGGTACTTTATCGAGCAGGAATGCCCGGAAGGGAAAATTCTGCGGTAGAAAATTTAAGAGGTGCATGATTTGTTGATAGCTTTTTACTTTGGGGTCCAGCGGGTCGTTCCGCACTGGAGCGGTCAGCGTCAGGTTTAGCGCCTGACCGCGCTGGTTGAGCGTCGGTATGGATGAGAGCGACGCTGGGGGCAGTAGAAACGGGCTGAGTATCGGTGGCAGCAGGGGAGGGAGCGTCAACGGCGGGATCAATTGCGGCTGCTGCCGCAGCGGCCTTTGGCCGAACGGCGGCAGCGTGAGCGTGAGATTGGGCGTCAGGGTTAGCGAGATGGGGACCATTTCCTCCTCGAAGAGTTTGCCAAGCGTTTTGGGACCGACAAGACCGTCTACCGTTAGATGGTTGGCTTTCTGAAACTCCATGACGCGAGCGTGCGTCTTCGGCCCGAAGTCGCCGTCCACGCTCAGCGGGTCCAGCCGCCGGATGTGAAAATTCAGTACGTCCTGGATGGCGCGCACGTCCGCGCCCTTGTGCCCTTGGCGGATTAATCGACCCATGACCTGCCCTCCTTAAAAAAGAAAGCCCAGAGGTTTAACCATCTCATCAACGGATTGGCGAACCGGCTACCGACGACAAGATTTTCTTTATCGGAGGTAAACCCCATCCTCTCCAATCTTCCCCGACCCGTTCAGCACGTAAATGCCGGCGGAATTGTCCCGCACATGGAAAGAGATGCTCCCACCGGACACCGTGATCCGATTGCCGGTCACGACGTCCGCGTAAGCGCCGTTGCGGATATTGCCCACCGCGATGTCCTGATCGCCGCCCATGGCCAGGCCGACGACCGCATAGCTTTCGCCGCTGTTGTAATCGCGCACGAAGCTCATGCCGCCGCCCCATTCGTTGACGTGGCTCATCGGCGCTTTTTGAAGCGCGGGAATGCTTCGGCGGATCAGGTTCAGTCGCCGGATGTGCTGATACAGCGGATGCGCCTGAGTGGCGGCGATGTTGGCGTCGCTCAGATGATCGCCGAAATAGGCGCGCCCGGTGCTGTCCAGCGTGTCGTCGTTGCCGATGATGTCTTGCGGCGCGCCTTTCATGAACTCGATTTCCTCGCCGTAATACAGGCAGGGGATGCCGCGTATCGTCCACAGCAGGTTGTACGCGGCGGCGGCCATCCATTGCTCGCCCCGGAAGCGGAAGCGGAAATCGTTGTCGGGACCGACATCGTGGTTTTGCAAAAAGGTCACCAACCGGGTGGCGTCGCCGTACACGCCGTCCATGCCCAGAACGCCGCCGATGCCCCCGTAGCTGCCCCGGCTGAGGTTGTCCCGAAAGGTGGAAAACAGCGAAAAATCCAGCACCGCGAACCCGGAATCGCCCCCGGAATTCGGGTTTCGGCGGTCGCTGCCCAGCCGGGTGTACCACCAGGGCCGCAGGTCGCTCGGCGCGTTATCGCCGCCCAAATCACCCCAACCGGTTCCCTTCACCAGATTCTCGCCAAATACGAATAGACCCGGTTTGTGGGTTTTCCAGGCGTTCACATACTCCAGCAAATTGTCGCGGGCAAGGTGTTTGACGGTATCGATCCGTAGCGCGTCCACCCCCATGTCCAAATAGCGGTTGATGGCGTTGATGAGGTAGTCCTTGACGTTCTGCCGTTCGGTCGCCAGATCGAGACAATCGCCGGCCAGATGCTTGGTTTGGATCGCCACGCTTTCCCAATCGCCGCCGGCCATGAAGCCCTGCTGGTGATACCACTCCGAGTTCAGGGTGTTGGCGTCCACGCCGAAAAAGCGGTTGGGATCGTAGCCGGGACTCGGCACGGTGGCGCTGGTGCGCGGATCGACTAGCGGCTGGGTTCCCGCCGGATCGGCGTTTTGCCGCTCCCGGAACCAGACGGGGGCCAGCGGGTTGTCGTTGTCCTCGCGGTTGGGGTTGCGGTAATCGCCGAGGTTGCCTTGATAAGGCCCGTTGTTGACCCGTCCCTGTTGCGAGCCGCGCGGCACGTAATACTTGACCGGCAGATGATCGACCCAGACCTGATCGCGGATGCCGTATTGCGAGGAATGGTTGATTACCACGTCCTGCACGATCTTGATGCCGCGCGCGTGAGCTGCATTGATCAGGTCTTGATAGGTCGCCCCCGGCGATTCCAACCGAGGGTCGATCCGGGTCCAGTCGTAGCCGTGATAGCCGTGGTAATCGAGGCCGCTGCGGTTTTCGATGGGCGGGGTGATCCAAATGGCGGTGAAGCCGAGATCGCGGATGTAGTCGAGTTGCTGGATCAAGCCTCTGAAATCGCCGCGCCAATGCGGGTCTTCGGCTTGCCCGGTGACGGAATTGAATTTGATTCGGTCCCGACAGAAATAGTTGTTGTCGGGATCGCCGTCGTAAAAGCGGGTGGTGATGAGGAAGTAAATCGTTTCTTCCCGGAAATCGGTCGGCGCGCTGACCGGGCCGATGTTGTAGTAAAAACTTTGCCGGGTTTCGTTGCCCGCGCCGTCGATGGCGAGAAAGCGGACGGTCGCGGTGGACGCGACCGCCAGCGCGTTTCCCGTCAACCCGCTCGTGGCGTCGCCCCGCGCGTAGACCGGCGAGGCCGGCGTCGGCGCTGAGCCATCCGTGGTGAAATAGGCCACGACCGGCGCGGGCCGGTTGTCGCGGACGGTAAACACCACGGAGACAGGGTTTTGGTAGGTGCCGCTGTCGATGCTCGCGGCAAGGGTCGGTCGTTCCAGGTCGGCGTCGGGGTCGATGGTGTAGAGAAAGGTGCTAATGCCCCCCACATCGCCCGCCGAATTGACGCCGAACGCCATCAGCGTCGTCGGTCGGGCGATTTCGATGGGGCCGGTATACACCGGAGACGAAGCGGTCGGCGTCGTGCCGTCGGTCGTGTAATGGATCACATCGGTCCGGTTGCTGCCTTGCAAGACCACCTGTTGTGGCGTCAGGTACGTCCGCGCGGGCGGCGCAATGGTGATGACCGGCGCTAGCGGCCGTTCGGGATTGGCGTCATACCACTGGTTGTTGCGGTAATACCAGCCTTGCTGATCGCGCCGCAAGTTGCCGGTTTGCCGGCCTGCCCCGTCGTTGAATACCAGGCTGGCGGTCTCGGCGGTCTCAAAGGCATGGCTGAACCAATCGTCGCCCTCGGCGGTCATGGGAACGCCCGGCCACGCGGTTTGCGGGATGGCCGGGCCGGTGTCCCAATAGTGGATGTTGACGCTATCGCGCCAATCGCCGGGCTTTTTGAAATGGACGACGAGGGGCATAACCGTGATTTCCCGTGATTCGCGCCCGCTGTCAGACGCGGTGGTTGTCGATGGCGGGCAAGGTGTTGCCGTAAATCACCTGCCGGACGCCTTCCCGCATCAGAAAGTCGTGCGGGAAGCCGGGCGAGATGGCGCTGGCCGCGTCCAGGCGTTGCAGTTGTTCGTCGCTCAGCTTGAAGTCCAGAGAGGCCAGATTGTCCTGAAGCTGCGCGAGGGTGCGCGCGCCGAGAATCGGCACGATCACCCCGCGCCGCTGCTGGCGGACCCAGTTGATGGCGACTTGCGAGGGCGCGCGGTCGATCTCCGCAGCGAGCTCGACCACGGCGGCGGCGATGTCGAGATTGCGCTTTCCCATCAAATCCTGACCCCAGGGGCTGACGGTGTAGCGGGCGTCCGCCGAGGCGTTTTTATCGGCGTCGGGATTGTATTTGCCGGTGAGCAGACCGCCGCCCAGCGGCCCCCAGGCGGTGACGGCGATGTCCAAGGCCCGCGCCATCGGCAAAAGATCGCGTTCGGGGGTGCGCTCGATCAGGCTGTACTGGATTTGCAGACCCACAAACGGGCTCCAACCGCGCAATTCCGCCAGGGTGTTGGCGCGGGACACGATCCAGGCCGGCGCGTCGGAAATGCCGATGTACAGCACCTTGCCGGCGCGGACCAGATCGTCGAAGGCGCGCATCACCTCATCGACCGGGGTCATGAAATCCCAGGCGTGCAGCCAATACAGATCGATGTAATCGGTGTTGAGCCGCTTTAAGCTGGCGTTGAGCGCCTGCATCATGCTCTTGCGGTGGTTGCCGCCGCCGTTGGGATCGTCCGGACGGCTGTTCAGGGTGTACTTGGTGGCGAGCACGAAGCGTTCCCGCTCGGCGGCGATAAATTCGCCGACATAGCGCTCGCTGGCGCCGTCGGTGTAGTGGTTGGCGGTATCGATGAAGTTACCGCCCGCTTCCGCGAAAGCCTCGAACAGCCGGCGGCTCTCGTCCTTGGACGCGCCCCAACCCCATTCCTCGCCGAAGGTCATGGCGCCGAGACACAGCTCCGAAACCCGAAGGCCGCTGTTGCCGAACAGTTTGTAACGCATGTCGTGGAACTCCTCTGCAATCGTGGGCGCTCCCGCGCCAGCGGGAGCGGAGGGTCACTTGCGCAACAGTTTGAAGGCGTGATTGACGGAATTGATGCGGAAGAAATGGCGGATCCACACCATCGCCATGGGTTCGAGATAGCGGGCGCATTCGATCCCGCCGAGGTCGATCACCGACCAGCCGAAATTGTTCAGCAACTCGATGACCTTGGCCTTGGCGCCTTCGTCGTCGCCGCCGATGAACATGTCCGGCGGACCGTCCGGAAATTTGGGTTTGAACATGTGCGCGCTGCCCACGATGTTGAACGCCTTGACCACCTTGGCGTCGGGCAGCCATCGTTGGATTTGTTCGCCGGCCGAATCGGTGTGGCCGACGGCGAGTTTGGGCGGGATTCCGCCGGAGAAATCCAGCGGGTTGGTGGTGTCGATCACCACCTTGCCGGCCAGATGATGCGGGCCAGCCAGCTGGATGGCGTTTTCCGTGCCGCTCCAGATCGTGCACAACACCGCCAGCTCGCTAAAAGCGGCGGCTTCCGCGAAGGTGCCGGCTGAAGCTTTCGCGCCCGCTTGATGGACCCAATCCTTGATCTTCTCTTGCTGAGGGTCGCGCGAACCCATTTTGACCTCGTGGCCGAGGGTGGCAAAGCCGAGTCCCAGGGCTTGGCCTACATTGCCGGTGCCGAGAATGCCGATTTTCATGCTTCATCTCCTCGTGATCGCAAGGGAAATGCGGGGTTATCGTTCCCAATTATTGGATCGCTAGAAAGTCCAAACTAATAAATTGAATCGGTTTTATTAAATCGATTTATAAAACTAGCTTCCCGGTGGAGAGGTCGCGCCGAGCTGCTGCAAAAAGCCGAGCATATCGGTTTCGTACCAGCTTTCTATTACTTGATCGCCCGCAACGCGAAGAATACCGATCTCGGTGAATTGAACTTGCCGGTGAGTGGGAGCGATGCCCATGAACTCCCCTCGATGGGTGCCGCCTTGAGTAAACCGTCCGACCACCACATCATTCTCGGCGATCAAATCTTCAATAGTCATATGAAAGTCGGGAAAAGCGGAGTGAAATAACGTGGCGATGGCTCTGACTCCGGCGGGGCCGACTGGCAATTGCGGCGCGCTGGGACTGGTGGCCTGCGGGTGAAAAATTTCATCGGCAACCTCCAAATGGCCCCGATTCCAGACTTCTTCGATAAAGCGAGCCATCAATTCCTTATTTTTTTCCGCTGAGGCAGCTTTGACGCCGGCTATGATCGGCGGCTGTGGGGTTGGAACGACCGCACCACTGCCAGGCGGCGCTGGTATCACGCCCATCTGTTGAAAGATGCCCAGCACATCGACGTTGCCCCAATGCTCGACCAGCTTGCCGTCGGCGTAACGGCCAATGTGAATTTCCGTCCACCGAATTTCCCGGTTGGTCGCTGGAATGCCGAACAATTCACCTGAATGCGTGCCGCGCGCAAGCAATCGTTGGACGACCTTATCTCCTTCGCCGATCAGGTCATCGGCGGTCAGATGATCGACGGTATAACGAACGTCTGGCATGCCAGCCCGAAACAAGGTGACGAACTGCCGGAGACCGGCCAAACCCGGCGGATAGGACGGAGGCAAAACGCGATCGACGTAATCTTCTGCAATTTCCTCGTCCGCGAGCGTCAGATCTCCTTCGTTGAAAAACAGCTCTGGCATATGCCGGAACATGCGCTTGTAATCGGCTGTGGTCATAATTTCACCTTTTCCGCTTATCGGAAGTCATTCCCGATATATCGTCACGAACCATCGTGCGCGCTAGCGTGCTGCCCACGAGATCAAACCAAGCCCCTGCACCATGCTCAGTCGG
>DJIW01000075.1 GCA_002433805.1 Competibacteraceae bacterium UBA6584
TCATGTGTCGTTCTACACCGGCTACGCCTACTTTTCAAAGGAATGGATGAATTACCAAAAAACGTCCGAGAAGGACAGCCAAATCTGTTTGTGGGCCTACGACAGAGGGAAAAATGCAACCTTCTTCGGATCGGGCAGTAGGATGGCCGGCCTTGTGTTTAAGGTGGGAAAAGATGCCTAAAGCCGTCGCGGTCTTTTTTTCATCCCTTCTCTATTTGGTTTCGGGCTTACATGTTCTGTTTTGGGCTTTTATCGTTTGGCGCCTCATAACGGTGCCCGAAAACCATAGCAGCTTGGACATTAAAATTTTCAATGTCCTTTCCTACAGCTTGATCGGATTAGCGCTATTGGTGGCTTTAACGCGACGGAGGTTTTATGTTCCCTTGGCCGCCGCAGTTCTGGCGCTGGCGTCGCTGATGGGCGTTCACTACTTGGACCGAAACAACCTCATGCTGCAATACGAAACCTGGATTTCGCGCGGAATGCCGGAAAAGGGGGCACCGGCCAAAACCGATTCAAGCCCTTAATCTCGACTTTCTCCATCCCGCGGCATAAGTCCGAGCGCAATTCGGCTGATTGGAAACCCCGACAGGTGGCGTGGGTGGTCTTGACCCGCCGACATCTTCCTCGGCGTCGAACTCGTTCAAGGCAAATATAGGTAATTGAGAGCAGGGACGGACGATCACAATCATCTGTCCGTTCCACGCGCCAATCCATTGGTCTTTTAACGAGTAAACCAGGTATGGTTTTACAGCGCGTTCAGAGTCGCGCGACATCCGCGCGCATCGCGCCCGCTCCGCGCAAAAAAAAGCCGCCCGTTTGGCGGCTCATAAGCACTTGAATTTGGTGGCCAGGGACGGAATCGAACCATCGACACGCGGATTTTCAGTCCGCTGCTCTACCAACTGAGCTACCTGGCCAAATTTCGCTCGTCGCGAGAGCGCGCATTTAAACAACTCGCGCCGGTCGCGTCAAGCGCTCACGCTTTCGGCGGAACGTAACCTTCAGGCAAGGCCGCGCCCTCTCCGAAAAAGAACTGAGTCATCTGCTCTTCCAGAAACTGCCGGGCTTTGGGTTCGAACGGGGTCAACCGGTATTCGTTGATCAACATGGTCTGTTGCCGCAACCACTGTTGCCACGCCGCTTTCGAGACGTTCGCGAAAATCCGCTGGCCCAGTTCGCCCGGATACGGCGGCCGATCCAAGCCCTCGGACTCGACGCCGAGCTTGACACATTTCACCAATCGCGCCATCGCTATTTTCCTAAAGGTTCAATAAATCGCCGGCCAACGCCGCCAGCAAGGTTTGCACGGGGGCCGCCATGCCAAGCGGTTCGGGGTTTTGGGTGTTATACCAGACAAACCGCCCCCCTTCCATGACGCGACCGCCCGCTTCGGTCACTCTGGCCGGCACCGGCGTGATGTCGAGATGAAAATGACTGAAGCTATGGCGCAACCCCTTCCACGAAGCTTCCACCTCCACCTCCAAGCCCAACCGCTCCCGACACCAATCGACAATGTCCATTTCTGGCGGACATTCGGGAAAACTCCACAGTCCGCCCCAAATGCCGGCGGGCGGGCGACGCTCCAACAGCACTTCGCCAGCAACCGACCGCAACAGCAACATACGGGTCGCGCGAACCGGCAATGTCCGGCGGGGTTTCGGACTCGGCAAAGCCGCTTCCCGCCCTTGCGCGCGGGCGCGGCAGCCCGCCAGCAGCGGACAGAGATCGCAGCGCGGCCGACGCGCCGTGCAAATTAGCGCGCCGAGATCCATCATCGCCTGGGTATAAGCCGCGACCCGCTCGACCGGGGTGTAGCGCTCCGCCAGCGCCCACAATCGCGCCGCCACTGCAGGCTGCCCCGGCCAGCCCTCCACCGCCGCGAACCGCGCCAACAAGCGCTTGACGTTGCCATCCAAAATCGGCTGCCGCTGCCCGAAGGACAACGCGAGAATCGCGCCCGCCGTCGAACGGCCGATTCCCGGCAGTTCTTGCACCTGCTGGATGTCCGCCGGCATTGCGCAGCCGTATTGATCGCGCAGGATGCCAGCGGCTTTATGCAAATTGCGAGCGCGGGCGTAATAGCCCAATCCCGCCCAAAAACTCAACACCTCATCCAAGCCGGCGTCGGCGAGCGCGCGAATATCGGGAAACCGCTCCACGAACCGTTGATAATAGGGCGCGACCGTGGCGACTTGGGTCTGTTGGAGCATAATTTCCGACACCCATACCCGGTACGGCGTGGGGTTCTGTTGCCACGGCAGCGCCTTGCGGCCATGCGCGTCGAACCAGTCCAAAACGCGCTGGCCGAATTCCGCTGGATTCATGGCGCGCGACCGTCGGTTTCAGTCCGGCGTTTTAAATTGAGAGGGTTTGCAATCATGGCGCGTATTCTAATTGCCGGCTGCGGTGATGTCGGCGCCGCTCTAGGACAGAACCTGCGCGCCGCCGGCCATGAGGTTTGGGGCCTCAAACGCCGGCCCGCCGATCTCCCCGCCGCGATCCAGCCGCTGGCGGCCGATCTCACCGATCCTGGCAGCTTGAGCCGGCTGCCGCCGGAGTTGGACTACATCGTTTACAGCGCCGCCGCCGCCGGTTTCAGCGAAGCCCAGTATCGGGCGGCCTACAGCGACGGGCCGCGCAACCTGCTGGCCGCCTTGCGCGAGACCGGCCAACAACCGCAACGGCTGCTGTTTGCCTCCAGCACTTCGGTCTACGGCCAACAGCAAGGCGAATGGGTGGATGAAGCTTCGCCGGCGGTCGCCGACGGTTTCAGCGGCCGGTGCATCCGCGCCGGCGAACAGGCGCTGTGGGATAGTCCTTGGCCGTCGGTCGCCGTCCGCTTCGGCGGCATTTACGGGCCGGGCCGCACCCGTCTGATCGACAGCGTGCGCGAGGGGACGGCGACCCGACCGACCGGCGCGCCGGTCTACACCAACCGCATCCACCGCGACGATTGCGCCCGAGCGTTGCAACACTTGATCGAACTGCCGGACGCGGAGCCTTTGTACGTCGCCGTGGACGATGATCCCGCGCCGTTGGACGAAGTGCTGAGTTGGCTCGCGCGCCAGCTCGGTGTCCCGGAACCGCCGTTGGCCTCCCAATCTCCGCTGAAACCCGGCGCCGGGGAACGCGATTCCGCCATGCGCCTGCGCGCCAGCAAGCGTTGCCGCAATGCCCGCCTGCGCGCCAGCGGCTTTGAATTTCGCTATCCCAGCTATCGCGAAGGCTACGCCGCGCTGCTAACCGCGACAGGGAGCCGCTGAGCGCTAGTTAGAACGCCGCGCTGGAGAAGTCGTAGCTCATCTCCCGATAGGGATGCTGCAAGAAAAATCCCTGGATTAAATCGACGCCCAGCGACCAGAGGATCGGCAAGGTTTTGACATCTTCCACCCCGCCGACGATGGTGGACGCGCCCAATGCCTCAAGATTTTCCACCAATTCCTTTAAAGCCTCTTGCTTGTTGGGTTCCTTGACCAGACCGTTGACGAAATACATATCCAATTTGACGTAATCCGCGCCCAGATTTTTCAGCAGACCCAGCGAATCGGAACCCCGGCCGAAGCGATCCAGGCAAAAACCGCATCCCAACAATTTGATCCCGCCGAGAAAGCCGAACATGTCGCGCAAGCTGCGTTCGGCGGTGGCTTCCGCGACCTCGAACACGATCCGCTCGGCCTCCACGTCGGCTTGCTCCAGCCGCTCGCGCAACCAGCCGCTCAGGCTCCGATCCTGTAAGGTCACCGGCAAAATTTTAATAAACAACGTGCTGGGCGCTTTGCGCTGGCGCAAGATGCCGATGGCGTGCTCGATCACCCAACGGTCCAGCTTCAAACCCAGCTGGTGATTGTGCACCACTCCGAACACGCTGCCCGGCACGATTTCCTGGCCTTGATTGTCGCGCAACCGCAGCAGCACTTCATAACGCTCGATGGTGTCGCCGCGCATGCTGACGATGGGTTGGAACACCAGCCAGACCCGTTCGTGTTCGTAGATGTCCTGCACCTGCTCCAGCATCCGCGTGCGCAGCGACGCCTCCTGGTCGCGCTTCACCGCCAGCATGTTCTCGTGCACGAAAATGCGGTCGCTCTTGCCCTCTCGGGCCAGGCCGCAGGCCGAGTCGGCGCGCTGGATCAGCATCAGATGATCCTGGCTGCGGTCGGTCGCCACCGCGATGCCCACGTTGATGCGCAGCAGCAGCGCCTGCTCGCCGATCTTGTAGAACCCGGTTTCCAGCACATCGCGAACGCGCCGCGCCATCTTGATCAGCGGCTCGCCGAGAATGTCCGGCACCATGATGGTGAAAATGGCGTCGCTGAATCGGGCCGCCTGTTGGCTGGGAGCCAGGATTTGCCGCAACCGGCCCGCCGCCTGGCCGATCACTTCGTCCGCCGTCGCCACCCCGGCGGTGTCGCGGATCGAACGTAGGTTGTCGAGCATGATAAACAGCACCGCCAAGGATTGGTTGCGCAGGCCCAGGGTTTCAAACGCCTGCTCCAACAGCATCAAGAACCGCCGGCGGTTGAAGAAACCGCTGACCACGTCGTTGTCGGTCAGCATGTTGAGCTTGACCCGCATCGAGCGCGAACGGCGCAGCCGCTGCTTGACCTCCCAACACAGGTGGCTGGTCGGCACCGGTTTGATCATCAAAGTCGCGCCGGCCACATGCAAATTGCTCAGGTAATGCGCCATGTCGGCTTGCAGGCACAACAGCATCATCGGCAGAAAATCGCATTCCCGATGCTGGGCGATCATTTGCGTCAACTCCGCCCCGTTGATCTCCTTGATGTCCAAATCGATCAACAGCAAGTCGGGCCGGAAGCGGTGAATGTCTTGCAGCACCTGCAGCGGCTGGATCACCACCAGCGGCGTGATGCCTTGCTCCTCGAACGCCCCGGCCATTTCCCAGGCTTCGGTCGGCCGGTCGTTGACGATCAGCACCCGGTAATAATCCTGCGCCGTTTGCGGCAGCAGCAGCTCGCCCACCACCCCCAGCAGATCGTCGGCGTCGACCGGCTTGGTGAAATAGGCGGCGCTGCCGACCCGCACCGCGTCCAGGCGCGCGGTCATGTCGTTGCGCTCCGATAAAATCAGGACGGGGGCGCGTAAATTGATCTGCGCGCGCAGGCCGGCAATCAACCCCAGCGTTTGCTCCTGGCCTTCGGGAAAATCGATGTCGAGCAAAATGGCGCCGGGCATCCGTTCGTGCAGCCGCTCTTCCGCTTGCGCCAGATCGGTCATGATCCTGACCCGATAACCGGCGTCCTCCAGTTTGGCGACCAGCGCCGACCTTTCGTCGGGCGTGATCAGAAAAATTTCCGGCAAGGGAGCCAGGCGGGGGCGGGTTCGCGGATCCTCGCTCAGCGCCATGCTTTTCTCGGTGACCAATCCGTGGTGCAAGGCGTCGATCAGCGCGGTCAGCCGCTGCCGGTCGGTTTCCTGCGGCACGCCGCCCGCCGCCAGGCAACTGCTGACGTGATGCTCCAACTGCGCGACCAGTTTGATAATCCGGGTATCGTCGCGATTCTCGGCGAATTGCACCATGTCCTGGGACAACCGCCCGAGCATGGCGAAGGATTTCGCGTTCCATTTGACGTAAAACAACTTCTGCCACAGATCATCGATCAGTTTGAGATGATTGACCAACATCACATGTTGGCCGTTCTGGCCGTCCGCCTGACTCACGGTTTTTCTCCTCGATAAATGTCCATTGCGAACCCGAAACTCCTGCGCGCAAGGGCTTTCGCGGCGCTTCGGGCCGACAATAAGAGAGGCCCGAAGCGCGCCCGAACCAGGCTTAGCGCTGTAGCTGGCTTACATCCCGCACCGCGCCTCGCGCGGCGCTGGTGGTCATCGCGGCGTAGGCCCGCAGCGCCGCCGACACCGTTCTGTTCCGGTCGAGCGGTTGCCAGGCTTGCGCCCCGCGCGCGGCCCGCGCCGTCCGCCTCCGCTGCAAGTCAGCCTCGTCGATTGCCAAATGAATTCGCCGGTTGGGGATATCGATCTCGATCAAGTCGCCCTCCTCCACCAGCGCGATGGCGCCGCCCTCCGCCGCTTCCGGAGACACATGACCGATCGACAGGCCGGAGGTGCCGCCGGAGAAGCGGCCGTCGGTCACCAGCGCGCAAACTTTGCCGAGCCCCTTGGATTTGAGATAGCTGGTCGGATACAGCATTTCCTGCATCCCCGGCCCGCCGCGAGGCCCTTCGTAGCGGATCACAATCACATCGCCCGCTCCAACGCGCCCGCCGAGGATCGCCTCGACCGCCGCTTCCTGGCTTTCCAGGATCCGCGCCGGCCCTCGGAACACCAAAATGCTCTCATCCACGCCGGCGGTCTTGACGATGCAGCCGTCCTCGGCCAAATTGCCAAACAGCACCGCCAAGCCGCCATCCTGGGAATAGGCGTGCGCCCGGTCGCGGATGCAGCCCTCCGCTCGATCCAAATCCAGGCTGGGCCAGCGGGTGGCTTGGCTGAACGCTTCTTGGGTGGGAATGCCCGCCGGACCGGCCGAATAACGCAACCGCGCCTCGTCCCAACTGCTGGGGCGGGCGATATCCCACCGGTCCAACGCCTCGGTCAGGGTTTCGCTGTGGACGGTGCGCGCCTGGCGATGCAGCAAGCCCGCCCGGTCCAATTCGCCGAGAATCGCGATCACGCCGCCGGCGCGGTGCACGTCTTCCATGTGGTATTTTTGAGTGGCCGGAGCGACTTTACACAAGTTCGGCACCCGGCGCGACAGGCGGTCGATGTCGTTCATGGTAAAATCCACCCCGCCTTCTCGCGCCGCCGCCAACAAGTGCAGCACCGTATTGGTGGAACCGCCCATGGCGATATCGAGGCTCATGGCGTTTTCGAAAGCCTCGAAGCTGGCGATGGCGCGCGGCAGGACCGATCCGTCGCCCCGCTCGTAATAACGCCGGGTCAGTTCGACGATGCGCCGGCCCGCCTCTAGAAACAACTCGCGCCGGTCGGCGTGGGTGGCCAGCAGCGAACCGTTGCCCGGCAGGCTCAAGCCCAGCGCCTCGGTCAGACAGTTCATCGAATTGGCGGTGAACATGCCCGAGCAGGAGCCGCAAGTGGGACAGGCCGAGCGCTCGATCTGGGCCACCTCCTCATCGCTGGCCTTGTCGTCGGCGGCCATCACCATGGCGTCCACCAGATCCAGCTTCAGATCGCGGCCGGCCAAGCGGGTTTTGCCCGCCTCCATCGGCCCGCCGGAGACGAAGATCGCCGGAATGTTGAGCCGCATCGCCGCGATCAACATGCCGGGCGTGATCTTGTCGCAGTTGGAGATGCAGACCAGCGCGTCGGCGCAATGGGCGTTGACCATATATTCGACCGAATCGGCGATCAACTCGCGCGAGGGCAGCGAATACAGCATCCCGCCGTGGCCCATGGCGATGCCGTCATCCACGGCGATAGTGTTGAATTCCTTGGCGATGCCGCCGGCCTGTTCGATCTCCCGCGCCACGAGCTGGCCCAAATCCTTGAGATGGACGTGACCGGGCACGAACTGGGTGAAGGAATTGGCGACGGCGATGATGGGTTTGCCGAAATCGCCGTCCTTGACGCCGGTGGCCCGCCAGAGCGCGCGGGCGCCCGCCATGTTGCGGCCGTGGGTGGTGGTGCGGGAACGATAGTCGGGCATGGGAGACTCCAAAGGCCGAAGAAGGACCGGACGGCAACGCGAGGCGTCCGGTCCGGACAGATTGGCAGATTCTATGACAAATTGTTTCGATCTGGCGCGCTTGCGCGATTCGCTTGTAAAAACGCCGAGATGCCTTAGTCTTATTTAGAGCAATTCGCGCGCCCAGATCAATCGCGTTCGGGTAACATCTTCTGATCTAGACCAACCAAAGAGGCTCTCATGATTCGCTTCGCATCACGCATGGGTGTGGCCCTGACCGTCTGCGGCCTCCTCGCCGGTCCCGCGCAGGCGGCCGGCGATCCGGCGGCCGGAAAAACCAAGTTCGAAACCTGCACCGGCTGTCATTCCATCCCCGGCTACACCAACGCTTATCCCACTTACCACGTTCCCCGGCTGGGCGGCCAGCATGCCGATTACATCATTTCCGCGCTGAAAGCCTATCAAAGCGGCGAGCGCCAGCATCCCACCATGCACGCCAATTCTTCATCGCTGAGCGAGCAGGACATGCAGAACATCGCCGCCTACCTCTCCTCCAGCACCAAAATCGTCGCGGACTCCAACCCGATACGGGGCAACGCCAGCGCCGGCAAGAAAAAGAGCGTGGCGTGCGTGGCTTGTCACGGCCCCGACGGCAACGGACCCATCCCTCTCTACCCGAGATTGGCCGGCCAACACGAAGACTACTTGCTCAAGACTTTACAGGATTATAAAACCAACAAACGCAACAACTCGGTGATGAAGGGCATCGTCTTGTCGCTGACCGAACAGGACATCTCCGATTTGGCCGCCTACTTCGCCAGCCAGCCCAAGGGCTTGTCAGTGATGGCGCAAGATTGATCGACCCCGTTCCCACCGCAAGGCGGGTGCGTTCCGAGTTTGCCCGATCCAGCGGCCTCAGGCCATTCGGGATCAAGCCTTTTCCCTCCTGGGCATCGGTCCCGGTTCCCGCCGCGCGCTCAAGCGGCGGAGTCAGGCAACCAATGCTGGAGGAGCGCGGCGAGCGCGGCCATTTCGTAGGGTTTGGCGAGGTAATCGTCCATGCCGCTGGCCGCGCATCGCGCCCGATCTTCCGCCATGGCGTTCGCGGTCATCGCGATCACCGGCGTGGGCGCAACATCTTGCTGTCGTTCCCAGCGCCGGATTTCCCGAGCCGCCGTGTGGCCGTCCATGACCGGCATTTCCACATCCATGAACACTAAGTCGTAGCGACCCTGCCTGAATTTTTCCGTCGCTTCCAATCCGTTGCCGGCGATTTCGTAGGTGGCGCCGATCGCGGCCAACATGCTGGAAGCCACCAGTTGATTGACTTCGTTATCCTCCACCAGCAGCACGTGCCGGGTCCGTGCGGGAGCCGGTTCGGCTCGGGCCTCGCCGGCGCGCGAACCGACCGAGTTTTTATCCGGCGGCTCCGCGGGCGCGGTTTCGGCCGCTTGCGCGAACGAGGGCGCCGGACCGGCACTTTCCAACGGCAGCGAAAAACTGAAGCGCGTTCCCTGACCGGAGCGGCTTTCCACCCGCAACGCACCGCCCATGGCTTCCACCAAATCCTTGCAGATGGCCAGACCCAGCCCGGTTCCGCCGTACTTGCGGGTCGTCGTTTGATCGGCCTGAGTGAACGGTTTGAACAATTTCTGGATGCCGTCCTCGTCCATGCCGATCCCGGTATCCCATACCTGAAACGATACGAGCGCCCGATCCGAGTCGGGTTCCACCAGCAGCCCCACCTCGCCTCGCTCGGTGAATTTGACCGCGTTATCCAGCAGGTTGATCAGCACCTGCCGCACCCGGGTCGGATCGCCTTGCACTTGATCCGCCAGGCCCGACGCTATATCGACCTTGACCGCCACGCCCTTGACTTGAGCGCGTTTCATGGTGACGGCGGCCACCTCCTCCACCGTCCGCTTCAGGTCGAAGGGTATCCGCTCCAATACCAGCCGGCCCGCTTCGATTTTGGCCAGATCGAGCACCTCGCCGATCAAGTTGAGCAGATGCTGGCCGGCGGTGTGAATCCGCTGAGAATAATCCCGTTGCACCGGCGTCAGCGTTTCCCGATCCAGCAGTTGCGCGAAACCCAAAATAGCGTTCATCGGCGTGCGCAACTCGTGGCTCATCCTTGACACGAAATCCGACTTGGCGCGGCTCGCGCGCTCCGCTTCATCGCGCGCGCGCCGCATCTCGCCCCAGGCCCGCAATAGCTTGTCGTTCGACTGTTTGAGCTGGCGCGCGAACAGAATGCCGATCAGGGTGACAGCGCCGATCACCAACACCACCCACACCGTTTCGGTGGTTTTGTAGCGATCGCGCTGGGCGGCCAACTGAGCTTCCAGACTTTCCAGCCGGTGCTGGCTTTCAAAAAACAACCGGTTGGCGTTTTCGTTGAGCCGGAAGAAAAACGAGGGCAGGCGCTTGAAATAGGTGAGCAGATCGCGGGTGACCGCCAACAAACCCTCGCCGTTGTTCTGGCTCCGGCTGTCGTCGCGCAGGATCAACAGGTTCTGTAATTCATTGATCTTGACTTTGATCTGATCGAGATGGGGGGCCAGTTCGATGATTTCCATCACGTAATTCTGGTCGCTCGCATCCGGTTTGAAGGTCGCCTGCCGGACCATCTGGTCCATGCCCTCCACGTTGAGGTAAATCAACTGCTGGACCTTACCGCCGTCTTTCAATACCTCGAGATCGTGCTCGAGTTTGGCGACTTTTTTGAGTATCTCGGCGCCGGTTTTTTCTTGAGCGACGCGACCGCTCGCCATGCCCATCCGATAGACATCCATCTCGATGCCTTGAATGGTGCGGACGATTTCCTCGCCGACGAACAGGCGCGCCCGTTCGTTGGCGCTTTTCTCGCCCAATTCATCGACCAGGCCGGAAAACAGCTTATTCAGCCCCACGATGAGCAGGAAGCCGACGAAGAATAAGCCGATCAGCCAGAGGAAACGCCAGGGGGACGCGACCGTGGAGTCGCTTGTCGGCGGCTTCGCGGGTGGGCCGGCGTCCCCCTCGACCTCAATGGTCATGCGCGACCTTCAATGGGACATCCGCTGGATCATTGGACTGCGGTTTTATTATCGAGAAAACCGTGCTTGCGAAAGATCGCTTGTCCTTCCTCGGAAGCGGCGTGGGCCATGAACCGACGGGCCGCATCCTGGTTTTTCGAGAACGTCAGCACATTCAACAGCAGGGCCTGCGGTTTCGCCACTTTTGGATCCAAATCGATGACCTCGACCGCCACGGCGTTATCGGGGAAAAAGCCGGTGGCTCGCCAGTTCATCACCGCGTCGGCTTCACCTTTCTTCATGGCGCTGTTGAGGCTGCGCGAATCGGAAGACAGCGAGAGCGCTTTGTCGACGATTTGTTGATAAATCCCGAGAGAATCCAGGATGCGCTTGGTTTCCTGACCGACGCTGCCGCTGGCCGCATCGCCGATGATCACGGTCACCTCCTCGCGCAGCAGATCCTTGGGATCGTTTTTAAGCTTCTTGGGATTGCCCTTGGCGGTCATGATGGCCATTTGATTGTAGCCGACGGTGACGACTTCGCCGAGCAGGCCCTCGGCCAAATGTTTCGCCCGGTAAGTCGGCTCGCCCGGCAGATATAAATCGCCTTGCCCGCTCTTTTTGGCGCTCTGGTAGAGGTCTTCCGATCCTCCCTGAGACAGGGTGACCTTGATCTTTTCCTTTTGCTCGAAGGCTTGGGCGATTTCGGTCATGGGCCGGATCATGGTGATGCCGCAGTAGATCAGCAATTCGGGCTGGGTCGGTTGTTGGCTGAATGCGCTGTTGGAAAAAACGGTCAAGCTTCCCAAGAGCCAAGTCCAAGCCGCCTTACGAATCAATGCGTTTAACATAATCGATCCTTTAGTTTGAAAGTCTCATCGCCGCGTGCGGCACCCTCGTGTCCGCCGCCACAACCGCCTGCCCAAGCAATCCTTGAGCCAGAGGCGTCCGAACCGTTTTTTCGGGGCGCGGTGTCGCCAGAACAGCTCCAGATCCTCGTATTAATCAGCTCTAACGACTAGATTTTAAATAAATTTCGGACGCCGCCGCCGGGAGCGGCCGCCGCGGGCGGCTTCGGCCACGGTGGATCGCAAAGGCTATGGGTTGCCTCGCGCGTCAACGCTCGATCACCCGATGTCGGAAATCCGTCGGGCCACGCTCGAGCCGCAAATCCGAGCGTCACGCCCGGCGCGCATCGATTTCACTTTCCAGCGCTTCGATCCATTGCTTTCCGCGCGAGACCCCTACAGAATTTCCAGACGGTTGTCCTCATCAAACCCGGTTCCTTATTCACCCGCGCTCGGAGACGCCCATGTTCTCGCATCCATTCGGAAAAAACCTTCTCGCCGCCGGCGTGGCGGTCGTCCTTATCGCCGGTTGCGCCACCGCGCCCGACGGACGCCTAGACGACCGACAGCAAACCGTCGCCGAGGGCGCGGTGGTCGGCGCGCTGGTGGGGGGGCTGCTCGGGGCCGCCGTCAGCGACGATCACAAGGGACGGGGCGCGTTGATCGGCGCGGCGGCCGGCGGGCTGCTCGGGGCCGGCATCGGCAACTCGATCGCGGAGCGCAAGGCGCAATACGCCCAGGAGGAAGATTTCCTGGTCGCGGAAATCCAGCGCAATCAGGATTTCATCGCGGAGGCCGATGCGGAAAACGAACAGCTCTACCGAGACATCGACCGCCTGGAGCGCGAATCGCAACGGCTGGCGCGCGACTATCGGGCCGGCCGGGCCAGTCGGGACGCGCTGGCCGCCCAACAAACCAGCCTGCAAAAACAACTGGAGAAAGCCAAGCGGATCAACGCGCTGGCTGAAAGACAGCTGGCGGACGCCAGCGAGGTGCATCAAGAAACCCGTCAAAAGCGCGGCCCGCAGGATCGTTACACCAAGCAACTCGAAACCAACGTGGTTCAGTTGAAGGCGACCCGCCAGCAAGCCGGGCAGAACGTCTCCCGCTTGCAGGGGGTCTACGACACCATGACCATCTGAAGGACTCGCTTCACCGTTATGACCCAGGGGAATGACCCATGAAATCATTTATTTTGAGCGGTGTTGGGCTCGCTTTGCTGGCGCTGGCCGGTTGCGCCGCCGACCCTTCCAACGATCCGCGTTCGGGCGGATTCTTCGGCGGGGCGCGCGGCCTCGCCTCCGGCGACTACGACCTTCGCCAGCAACAGTTGCGCGAGGAACGGGACGATTCCCTGAGCGAACTACGATCCTTGCGCCGCGAAGGCGCGGCCTTGGAAACAGAGCGGGCGATGAGGGCCGATGAGGTCGCCGCGCAACGGCGGCAGCTGGCGGCGTTGCAATCTCGCAATCAAGAGATGGCCCGCCGGATCGAACAGCTGCGCCGCTCCAAGGCCGCCACCGAACAGCGGACCGCCGAGATGCGCCGCAAGCAGCAGCGGCTGACTCGCGATATCCGACAGTTCGAAGCCGAACTCGACCGAGGCCAGCTCAGCGCGCCCCAGGCCGACGCCAAGCGGCTGAGCCTGGAGCGCCAGTACGACGCCATCGAAAAGCTTTAAGCCGTTTTGGCGATCCGCGCGACGGCGACCGCATGAACGCCTTCCACCCGTGGCTCGCGCCGCTGCTCGCCCTCGCGCTGCTCGCGTCGCCGGCCTGCGCGCAAACCGTCGAGCAGAGCCGATATTACATCCAACAGATGATCGAACTGGCCGCCGCCCACGACGAAAACGGGGTGACGACCCTGCAACGGGTGCTGGAACAAGGCCCCAAGCCGGCCCCCGCCGACGCGGACGCCGCCCGAGCCGCCCTGCAACGCGGGTTGACGGCGCTGGAACAAAACGAGTTGACGGCGGCTTTGAGCGCGTTTCAGCACGCCAGCCGATCCGATCCGGGCAACGTCGAAGCCGTCAATCACCTGGGCCTGCTCTACCGCAAATTGAACCGGCTGGCCGAGGCGGAAATCGCCTTGCAGCAAGCGCTGGCCCTGGAGCCTTCCCGCGCGGTCGCCTGGTTTCAGCTCGCCCAGGTTTACGGATTGCAAAACGACAGCCGGCGGGCCGTGGGAGCGCTGTCCAACACCTATCGCTTCGCCCGAAATCCGATGCGGGCCGAGGAAATCTTGCGCAACATCGCCGAAAACGAAGCCGCCGACAGCTTGCGCAACGCCGCCCTGGAGACCTTGCGGCTCCACGGCCTTCCGGTGCAAGCGGTCATCGTGCCGCCCTTGAGCCCCAATGCTGAAATCGCGCCGCTGAAGGCTCCGGCCGGTTCGGCGCGTCCCACCGCCCGGTCGGTTCCATGAAACCCGCGTTCGCCGCGCTGGCCCTGATCGCCCTGCTCGCCGCCGCGCGGGCCAACGCCGCGCCCGGTCAATATGAAACCATCGACTACTACGTCCAACAGATGATCGCGCTGGCCGCCGCCAACGACGCGACCGGCGCGCAAACCTTTCGAGAGCAATTGGAACAGCTCGCTCGACCGGAAGCGGGCGATTCCGCCAAGGCGCGGCCCCACCTGCGGCAGGGATTGGATTATCTGAATCAAAACCAACTGAAGGAGGCGCTGGCGGCGTCCCGGCAAGCCTTCATCCTCGATCCCGCCGATTCCGCGATCGCCGGCCAACTCGGGCTGATTTATCTGCGGTTGAACCGGCTCAAGGAAGCCGAACGGCTGTCGGTTTACGCGCTCTCGCTCGCGCCGGGTCAAGCGGCGACTTGGCTAACCTTGGGTGAGATCTACGGACAAGCCGGCGACGGACCGCGCGCCGCCGGCGCATTCGTCAATGCTCACCGCTGCGCTGAAACTCCGGCTCAAGTCGCCGAAACCTTACAGCGGTTGACAGCGGCCGAGCGCGCGCCGGCGCTCCAGGACGGCGCGCGCTCGGCCTTGCGCCTCATCGGCAATGCGGCGGCCCCGACGGTTCAATCACCCGCCGCGACCAACGCGACCGCCAGTCCCGCGCCTTCTCAAACGCCCGCGACCGCCGCGCCCGCCCGAGCGAGCGCCAACGGTTCCGAGACGGCAGGCGGCATCCTAGGGTCGATCGCCCGCCGGCTGGAGAACTTGGCCGGGCCGAAAGGCAAGGCCGAAACCGGAGCGCCGTCCGCCGCCAAAACGGACGGCGGCGGCCCCGGCCAACGGATTTACCAGCGCGGCATCCGACTCACTTGCCTGATCGTCACTTCTCGCAACGGCAAAACCGTCAACCTGGGTAGCGGCGTGCTGGTTTCGGCCGATGGGCGGGTCATCACCAACCACCATGTGATTGAAAAGGCCGACAATCTCGCGGTTCGCTGCGGCGAGCGCGAATCCGCCGCCACAGTGCTCAAACACAGCAAAAAACCGGATTTGGCGCTGCTGTCCACCGCGCTTGCGAGTCCGGATACGTTCGCCTTGAACGAAAGCTACAGCCAAAGCCTGATCGGCCGGGACGTATTCGTAATCGGCAACCCCTACGGTTTGGAAGGCACCTTCTCGACCGGGGTGATCAGCGGCCTGCGCGAAATCGACGGCGTCCGCCACCTGCAAATCTCCGCGCCGGTCAGTCCGGGCAACAGCGGCGGACCGGTGATCTTGCGGGATGGAACGGTGATCGGCATTACCGCCATGGGCCTCAAGGCCGGTCAAAATCTCAATTTCGCCATCGCGTCCGTCGAGGTGCTCGCCAGCGGCTTGTTCGATGCAAGCCGGATGAGAAGCCAGCCGCCCGACCCCTAGCCGTTCATTGCACCGCGCCCAGTTCCAGCACGTAGCCGCCCACGACCAAAAATTCGTTCGCTCTGGCAGTGGTGGCGGTGTCCTTGCCTGGAATCAGCACATCCAGCAGTTCGCCCGTGGGCGCCAAACGATAAGCCGACATGCTCTGACTCTCCAGATGCACCCACCAGTCGTCGCGGCGCGCTTGCAACAACAGATGCCGCCGCGACAAACCCAGGTATTCGGCGTTGATGCCGGCGGTCTTGGCGGCCCGTCCGCCCCAGCGCAGGGCGTGCGGGTCGGCCAGCAAGCGCGGCGCGAGGTCCGCTTCCACCCCGCGCCCGAAGCTCACCGCCCGCTCGCGCGGCACCGGCAACGCCAGCGGCGCGGGCAGGCGCAGCCAGCCCACATACTGCAAATTCATCGGGGGCGGCGCGTCTTGAAAGGCCAATTCCAAATCGTCGAACGGCTCCCACAAACCCGGCAGCGCCAGCGGCGTCGAGTATCCGTCCACCTCGCCGAACACTTGGTCAGTGTTGTCGACCCGCACCCAGGCGGCGGCTTCGGGATGCTCGCTCGGCACCACGTGGCCGGTCCGGCTAAAACCAATTCGCCAGTCGCTGATACCGGCGGCCGCATAGGTGGACAGGCGCTGCAAGGCTACGCCCGCCACCCGCAAGATCGCCGCCGGCCGCTGGGGAATCCAGGTCTGTTGATCGGCCGCCGGCTCGGGCAGCGAGGTCGAGGTCGCCGGATCCGGCCAGCGCATCGTCCGGGTCGGCGCGAAGCCCTCCTCATCGTCCAACGGCGGCGCGCTCAAAAGATCGTCGAATTCGACCGACAGATCCAGCATTGGCTCGCGCCGGCCCCAAACGTCGGTGGCCGGATAGACTTCCTCCAGCGCCGTCAGCGGTTCGTCCTCCAGTTCCGCCAGCCGTTCGGCCGCCGGCGCGGTTTCCGGAGGCTCCGGCCGCGCCGGCGCGGCGACCACCCGCCGCTCCGAGGCTTTTAGCGCCTGCGCCATGCTGGCCGTCCCCGGCGCCGCCCGCACGCGCAAGGCCCGTCCCCGGCGGTCGCGCACCAGGAAACCGCCGTCGCCGTCATCGCTCAGATTCAGCGCGTTCGGCGGCTCCGACAGCGCATCGACCTGGGCCGAGGCCCCGGAACGCAGCACCAACAAGACCGATTCTCCGTTCATGAACGGCCATCCCTCGACGGCGAAACTGCTGGCGCGCCGGTCGGCGTTCAACAAGGTCAGGCGCTGGCCGGCGTAGATCGGCCCGAGTTCCCGCCAATCGTCCTGGCCTTCACCCGCCGCTTGAACCCGAAACAGCGGAGAATCGACGGCGGACGGCACGTAGATCGCCCGTCCGAACAAAAATTGGACTTCGCCCGGCCGCAGCAGCGGATCGCCCTGCACCCGATAGCGGACCGTCGCATTTTCCGCCAGCGCGTGGCTCAATTGCCGTTCGTGCAAGCGGCGCAGTTCCTGCAACAGCGTTTCCCGAGCCCCGCCATCATCCAGCCGGTCGTCCCGCAGGAACTCCTTTTCGGGAACCCGAATCACCACGTGGCTGTAACAGCTCTCCTGATGCTGGCGGCCGACGGGAAGCCGGGGATAACGCCTGAGCGCCTCCAGCAGAAAAACGCCTTCTTGTCCGCCGCGCAGCCGTTCCCACAGCAGCGCGGCGTTGAACACGTCCGACACCTTGCGCAGGGTCGCGCAGATTACATAATCGGACACGAGCAAGGTATCAGAATGGGTGGTCATGATTTTTTTCCTCGACCGCAATCGCCAAGGCCACGATCGGCAGCACGAACAATACCCAATGACTGCCGGCGGCGGATAACAGCGACATCGGCTGGCCCATCACCGGCAAAAATCCCAGATTGGTGCCCCACGACACTAGAAAATGCGCCGCGAGCAAGGCCGCGCCGCCGGACAAACTAAAATAGAAAAACCGGCCCGACAGCGTCGGCCAAAGGCCGTCGGCGTCCGGTCTGCGCAGGGCGCGGTCGGCAATGATCGCCAGCAACGCGACGAACGCCGCCTGAATCGCGGCCAGCACCAAGCCCGCCAACCCCCCGTAGCGATTCAGCAAGAAAGTCGGGGCGAAATCGCTTTCCACCACGGGCACCGCCATCACCTGGCCGTTGACCGGCTCGCGCCACACCGTGCCGCCCCAACCGCCGGCCCGAATCGCTTCTAGCGCGCGCCGCAACTGATAGCCGGCGTGCGGATAGTCCCGCGGCGCGGCCCAGGCGCGGAGCCGATCCGCCTGAAACGGCAGCGGAATCGCCTCCGGTTGCTGGTAAAGTCCTCTCAGGCCGAATCCCAGCCCCACCACCAGCCCGATGAGGGCCAGGCGCCCCAGCCAGCGCCACGGCGCCAGCGGATGGGCGCGAACGTAGGCCCACGCCAGCGCCAACCCCCAAAACAGCAGCAACAGCAGGGGGGAAAAATCGTGCAGGAACCACAAGGCGAAACCGCAAACCGCCGCCAGCAACAGCAGCGGGCCAAGATAGCGCAGCCAAGGCGCTTGCTTATCATAGCTCCAGCCGTGAAGCCGCGCCCGACCCCGCAGCGTGAGCGCGTGAGCCGCCGCCGCGACCAAGACCAGCTTGGTCAGTTCAAAGGGTTGGAAACCCGCCCAACCGCCTTCGTCGCCCGCTAGCGCTTGCGCCGCCAACAGCGCCAGCGCGCCGGCGCCCAACGCCCGCAAACTCCACCAAACCCAGCGCTCGTCCGGCCAAGGGATCGGCTGCAAGCCCCGCCAAGCCTCCCGCGCGGCCCAGGCGAGCCAGCCGAACGCACCGGCCAAGGCCGCTCCGCCGCCTCCGTAACGCTGCCAGCCCGCTTCGACGCTACCCGATCCCAATTGCAGCAACACCATCAACCCGCCGCCCAGCAGCAGCGTGAGAACCGCCATCAGCCCTTTGCTCCAAAGCGAGCGCACGGCGGCCGACCACACCAACAGCGACAGCCACGCGAGCAGGTACGGCCAAAGCACCGGAACGGCCAGGATATTGCGCTGCATTTCAAGACACGCTCCGGCCAGCGCGAACGCCAGCGCGCTCCACCCCCAACGGATTGCCGGCCGAGAGCGCCGGCCCCGCCCCAAGACGGCCCAGACCGCGCTGAACGCCGCGACCGCCAGCAGCAAGATCCCCAGCCGCACGGCAACCGGAGACGAATCGGACGGCCGCCACCACGCCGGCCTGGCCCACGTTATCTTGACCTTCGAAGCGGCTTCAGGCGCGGATCCTTCTAACCAACGCCGCGCGCGCGCCGCAACCGCCAGCTCCAATTGCGGCGCGGTTTGAAGCACTTGATACCGGACGCGGCCGATGATCAGCCGATCGCCGGTCGCCAGCGGAACGGACCGCTCCCAGATCGCTTGCGCCTCCGCCGTGCCGACCGCCGTGATGATCGGTACGCCGTCGCCCCGGCCGGCCGCGCCCGGAGCGAGCGCGAACCCCTCGGCGGTCGGTTCAATTGAGGCGGTATCCACCGGAACATCGGTCAAACCCAACCGGTCCGCGCAGTATACGCCGCCGCCGAGGCGCAGCGGACGGCGCGCCGCCAGCGATGCGCTCCACCCTCCAAATCGAGCGCGCCATCGGGCGCGCCAATCCGCCCGACATTCCGGCAACCACCGGCCCTGCTTGCGCAGGATCGCCCCGTCGTATTCCCAACGCAGCCCGCTGTTTTCCAGGATCAACCGCCTGGGCTGCGCCGCCAGAACCCTGAATTTTTGTTCCCCGACCGCAAATCCGGCCCCAGCAACCAGCGGCCACAGCCGCACCGAGCGCGGTTCCCGTTCGGATTGCGGTTGCCAAAGCACCTGCTTGGCGGGGGAGAGATTGCGCAACCGCCAAGCGCCGGTCGCATCCCGACTCAGCAGCACATGGTCGCGGTCGGCTTGCGGGGACCAGAGCGCTTCGCGGCCTAAGGCCAGCGACTGGCCGACTTCCAATTCCACGGTCAGCCGGCGCGGCTCCAACCAAGGCGGCGCGCGGTAAGCCGTCCATAACATGCCCAGCAACGGCAATAACCAGATCGCCAACCACCAAGTGTCTCCCGTAACAGCCAAGCGCTCGCGAAGCGGCGGGCCAGGGATCGACGACCGCGTCATGTCCGGCGGCTCCTCAACGGCGTTTCCAAGGCGTAAGAACCGATGCGGCCGTCAGACCATCAGCCGAACCCTCAAGCTTTAGCGCCGCCACATCCAGCACTTCGCCTACAGAGAACCGAGCGTTCCCGAATTCCTCAAAACCAGGGAAATGGCCCGCCTCGCGTTCGGTCGCTGGCAAACGCGCCGCGCTAGCGCCCGGGTCAGACGGCTCCCGCCACAGCAATCGCCCGTCCTCGCGGCGGATTTGCGTCAGTTCCTGACGCCAGAGTTCGGGAAGCCGGCTGGCCGACAGCGGCGCGCAGAGTATCGTCAATCCGGCGGAACCGTCTCGCCATTCCAGGCTCAGCCGATGGGCCACCGCGTCCGACTCCGCGCAAAATCGAGCTTCGCGGCACTGAGGCTCGCTGGCCAATACCGTCGCGCCTTGCACGTCCGGCGCGCCTCCGATCAAGAGCAGTTCCAGGCGTTCGCCAGCGCGGGCCGGGCGCGGCGGCGTCAGCCGGAATCGCACCGGCGGGCGATTTTCCAGCGCGGGCCAGCGCGCCACCCATTGCCAGGGCTGCCAATTACCCGAAAGCTCGCTCAGAAATGGAGGGTTTGGCGATGGAAGGGCGGCCGTCAGCGTCAACGGCGCTCCCGACCAGTCGGCTGTCCAAGCGCCCGGCAACCCGGCGTCCGAACGCCAGCGGATCGCGGCCAGCAATTGACGGGCGTTGAACGCCTCGATTTGCTGGCGCACGTAACGGCCCGCCGCGCTGAAGTGCAAGGCCTGATGCAGGCGGCGGCGCTCGCTGTCCCAAACGCCGGCCAACCAATCCGGCCCATCCGAGCGCGGCGCCAATAAGTCTGGATAGGCGCGGGCGTAAGCCCGGCGCAGCAGCAAATCAGCCGGCGCCACGGCGATCCGTCCGTCGGCTTCCAGCCGCAACAACCCGCCGTCGATCGCCCGCGCGAATAGCTTGGCGTCCTCGCGCCGGGGGGCGTGATCGGGCGCGTCCGCCGGTTTCGCCACGGCCGACGGCCTCGCATAGATCGCCGCCAACTGCCGCTGCAGCAACCCGACGCCCGCCATCGCGGCGAGCGCGACCAGCAGCGGCCCGATCGGCCGCCGCCCGCCCGCGCGGTTCAGCTTCGGTATGGGTTCCATGGGTAAATAATGACACAATAGCGGAATCGCTTGACCTCGCGGTCGCGATTAGTTTAATCAATCAACCGCCTATCCCGAGGACGGCAGCCCGGAGACCCCATCATGCAAAGCGGCGAGCGGATCGTGCTTGAAGGCCGTGAATACCGGCTCGGTTCCGTCCTGTCCACCGGCGCTGGCAGCTACGGCCAAGTTTGGGCCGCCGTCGATTCCGCCGGGCGCGCGGTCGCCTTAAAGTTTATCAACACCGAGGCGATGTCGCAGGCGGACAGCAGCCTTCACGGGCACTGGCGCGCGCATCTGGAGCGGGAAATCGAGTTCCTGGCCAGTTTGACGCCCGCGCAATCCCAACACATCGTCGCCCTGCTCGATCACGGCCAACTGGACGGCCAGCCGGTGCTGGTGCTGGAACGGATGCAAAGCAACCTCGGTCAATGGTTGGCGCAACGACGCCGCGACGGCGAACCGCCGCCCGCTCTCGTCCAGATCCTGGATTGGGCCGAACAAATTCTGGCCGGTTTGGATGCGATCCATCAAGCCGGTTTCGTCTATCGGGATCTTAAATTCAGCAATATTCTAGTCGGCGGGCAGGGGGCGCTGCTGAAGCTTGCGGATTTCGGCTCGCTCAAGCGCGAAGACGGCGACAGCACCCGCTCCTTCATCGGCACTCCCGCCGCCATGGCGCCCGAACAGTTGCTGCCAGTCCGCCGCAGCGCGCGCGGCTGCGAATACGCCGTCGATTTTCGCGCCGATTATTACGCCTTGGGGCTGTTGCTGTTCACTTTGTTGACCGAAAGGCCCACCACCGCCGCCCAACGCCGGCTGGGTCAGTTGCTCGCCCTCCACGGTCAGGAAGGCGTGGGCCGACAGTACGATCTGTCGGGCGGGATGAACCAAGACGAACGGGAACAGGTGCGCCGCGCCATCGAATTTTGGACCGTGCCGGCGCGGCCCGAGCAGGCCCAACACGGCGTCGCCCCGCTGCTGATCGACCTGCTCGACCGACTGCTGGCGCGCGATCCCGCCGAACGTCCCGCATCCGGCGCGGCTATCCGCGCGCTTCTCCAACAAGCGCGGACCGATCAGCCCAGCCTGCCGCCCCTGATCGTTCCGGAGGAATGGAGCACGCCGCCTGATACCCCGCCGAACCGCCATCCCCGTCGTCTGAACGCTTCGGCTCACCGGTCTGGAGCGCGCCGGCTTGTCGGCCTGCTCGGTCTTTCGGCGTTGGCCGCCCTGGCGTGGGCCGTCGCCATCCGACCGATGATGATGCCGGAGCGATCCGACCCGGTGAAAACCGCGCCAGTCGCCTCTGCGGCGGCGACGCCCCCAACCGACCTAAAGCCCCTGATCATCGAACAACCGGTCGCGACCGCGCCGCCACCCAGCGAAACGGCGGCGGTCGCGCCCGCTCGGCCCGAACCGCCGATGACGCCCGAACTTTCGGAAGCCGAAGCCGACGCCGAAAATATCGCGACCGCGCCGCCGGCGGAACCTCCGGCCGAACCGGCCGCGACGTCCGCTGCCGAACGCCCCTCGGAGGCCCTGGTTGAAACCCGTTCGGAGACCGACTCCGCGCTGACCTCCGTCGAGACCGAAACCGCGTCCGACGCGGAAATTGCGGCCGATGAGGCCCCAGTTCCAGAACAAAACGCGCCAGTCGCCGAATCCGGGCTTGAAATCAACCCGGCGAGCGCGGCTCCAGCCCCAAGCGACGGCCTGCCGATCATCGCTCCCAAGGCGCTCCGACCGACGCCCGGCCGCGCGTCGAGACTCAGCGTTCAATCAAAATCGGGCGCCGCGCCCACCCGAATCGAGCCGAACAGGATAGAAAAGGCCGCTCCATCCAAAGTTTTCTCCAGGAAAGCCCTCGCGGGGGACGCGGACCAGGCCGCCCCGGTCAAAGCCAGGTCCGACAAGCCGGACGTCAGCGAACCGAGCTTAAGAGCGCCAGCGCCGGGCAGTGTCGCCGCGAATGTCGCCAAGGCCGCCTCCGTCAAAGCCGCAACGGCGAGCGAACCGGCGATACGAGCGCCAGCGCCCGCTCGGCTTGAGGCCGCCAGAACATCCCCCACTCCCCTGCCGACCAAGACTGTCGCGACGACCAAACCGACCCCGAAACCCTCGGCGGATCATCCGCAAGCCTCGATGGATCATCCACCGACAATCGCGCGCCGGCCGGTACGTGTCGTCAAAGCATCCGCGCCGACGCCGCCCGCCAGGCCGGTTTCACCGACCGTGCGCGAACGGCCCGCGCCGGTCATGACCCCCCCAGCGCTTCGCCAGCGCCCGAGCGCGGGGCTAGCGGCGCGCGCGCCTTCAGCCCACCTCATCGCGCCCGAGCGTCGACCCTCCCCGATGCCACCCATCGAGTTGGTCAGCAGTGCGGCCAAGGGGGCAGCGCCCGCCCAACCGCCGCTCGAATTGTTCAGTCGCGCCCGACCTGATCCGGATCGCGCGCGCACCCGACCCGCGCCCGCCATCGAATTGATCAGCCGTCCCGGCCCCGCGACAGCTGCTCCCGCCGCCCGGTCCGTTCCGCCGGTTTCATCGGCCGGCGGCTTAAGCGCTCCGACTTCGAGCACGGTCTTATCGAGGCGGTCGGTGCGCACCGAAAGCAGAAACGCGCCCGATCTGCGCCGTCAAGCCGAAAATTTTGGTCAGTGGGTCAGCCGCACCGGCGCTTCGGTCGGAACGGAGATCCAGCGTGGCCTGGACAGCGCGAATCAGGCCCTGAGCGGCCTGGCCGGCACTTGCGCTAGGGCCGACGGTTGCGGTTCCCGGCCGGTTCTCCGTCGCGACCGCTGGTCGGCTTCCAGCCGCAGTGCGGCTCCCCGCTGACGGCCGTCGGCCAATTCGCGTTTCCAGGGCGTTCGAAACAGCCTGGGCGATCAGAACGCGGCAACCGCGCCGCGCACCGCGGGCGGCTTTAAGCCCGCTTTCGCTCCAGCAATTCAGCAATGGCTCCAGCGGCTTTTTGACTGGCGTCGCGCCGTAGTTCGGCATGCAATCGATCAAAAACCGCTTCCAGCTCCGTCCGCGCCGGCGCGTCATCCAGCCAGCGCAACACCGCCGGACCCAGGTTCGCCGCCGTCGCCGCTCCCTGAAAAAACTCCGGAATCACGCTCCGGCCGGCCAGTAAATTCGGCAGGGTGAAATGGGAAACCGTCACCAAGCGCCGGGCGATCCACGCCGTCACCGGCGCGACGCGATAGGCCGCGACCATCGGCCGCCCGAGCAGCATCGCCTCCAAGGTCGCGGTGCCGGAGGCGAGCAGCACCACCTCGGCGGCGGTCATGACCTCGCGCGATCGTTCCCGCACCAAGGTCAACGGCAAATGCGGCGCGCGCTCGGCTTGTAACGCCGCCAGCGCGTCGTGCAAGCGCGCGGTCGCCGCCGGAACGAGAAACCGCAATTCGGGACGCCGGGCGTGCAGCCAGCCGGCGGTTTCTAAAAACAAAGGCGCGATCCGCTCGATTTCGCCCATCCGGCTGCCCGGCAACAACGCTACCAGCCGCACTCCAGCCGGCAGATCGAGGCCCAACGCCCGCCGCGCCGCCTCAGCATCGCTGCGCGGGGGGATCTCATCGGCCAGCGGATGGCCGACATGACAGACCGCAACGCCGTGCCGTTGGTAAAACTGCGCTTCGAAGGGCAGCAAGGTCAGCATCAAGTCGATGGAGCGGGCGATTTTCCGCACCCGCCACGGCCGCCACGCCCACACCGACGGGCTGACGTAATGGACGGTGGGGATGCCTTTGACCCGCAGTTGGCGCTCTAGGCCCAGATTGAAATCCGGCGCGTCGATGCCGATGAAAACGTGCGGCGGATCGGCGATCAACGTTCGATAAAGCTGGCGTCGCACGGCGATCAGTTCGGGCAGGTGGCGCAACACTTCCACCAAGCCCATCACCGCCAGCCGCTCCAGCGGAACGTGGGATTGGAGGCCCCGCGCGATCATGGCGGGGCCGCCGACGCCGCTGAACCGCGCCTGGGGATAGCGCGCCTTCAAGGCCGCGATCAAGCCGCCGCCCAACAGATCGCCCGACAGCTCGCCGGCGACGAGCGCGATATGCATGAGGGCGCTTAGCGCACGATGCCGTTGCGGGACGGCGCCGCCAGGAAATCGGCCAGGATTTGCAGGCGCGGCCAGTCCGCCGTCATCGCCCGCACCTGCTCCACCGCCTCCTCCAACCTGAGATTGGCGCGGTAGATCACCTTGTAGGCCCGGCGGATCGCCTTGATTTCCTCGTCGGAAAAGGCGCGGCGGCGCAAGCCCTCGGCGTTGATGCCGTAAGGCTCGGCGCGATATCCGGCCACGGTCACATACGGCGGTACGTCCCGATGCACCCCGCAAGCGAAGCCGCAGAAGCTGTGCATGCCGAGACGAGTGAATTGGTAGACCAGGGCGAAGCCCCCCAGCCCGACATCGTCCTCGACCCGCACGTGGCCGGCCAGGGAAGCTCCGTTGGCGAAGATGGCGCGGTTGCCCACCCAACAGTCGTGGGCGATGTGGACGTAGGCCATGATCCAGTTGTCGTCGCCGAGCCGGGTGCAGGCCGCGTCCTGGACGGTGCCGCGGTTGATGGTGACAAATTCGCGGATGGTGTTGCGGTCGCCGATTTCCAGGCGGGTCGGCTCGCCGCCGTATTTTTTATCCTGCGGCATTTCCCCGAGCGAGGCGAATTGGAAAATCCGATTGTCGCGGCCGATGCGGGTCGGCCCTTGAATCACCACGTGCGGTCCGATCCAGGTGCCGGCGTCGATTTCCACCTCCGCGCCGATGATCGAAAACGGTCCCACCGTCACATCCGAGGCCAAGCGGGCGGACGGATCCACCACGGCACGCGGGTCGATCACGGTTCGATCTCGCGCCGGGCGCACATCACATCGGCCGAGGCCACCAATTGGCCGTCGACCTTGGCTTCGCAGACGAACTTGCCGATCCCGCGCTTGATCCGGTCCAGGCGGACTTCCAGAATGAGTTGGTCGCCCGGCTCGACCGGCCGCTTGAAGCGGGCGTTGTCCACCCCCACCAGATAGTACATGGAACGATGGTCGGGCAAGCCTTCCTCGCTTTTAAAGGCCAGAACCCCGGTCGCCTGGGCCAGCGCCTCCAGAATCAACACGCCGGGCATGATCGGCCGCTGGGGGAAATGCCCCAAGAAATACGGCTCGTTGAAGGTGACGTTCTTAAGGCCGGTCAGGGATTGTCCGGGCGTGACCGCCAAAACGCGATCGATCAACAAAAAGGGATAACGGTGGGGCAGATAATCCAGTATTTCCCTGATTTCCATAGTTTCCAAGGCTTAACCCTCTTGAGTGGAGCCGTCTTGGTTGTTGGTTTTTTCCAAGGCCGCCACGCGGCGAAACAACGCATCCAACTGGCGCAGGCGCGCGCTGATCTTATTCCAGGTCCGGTTCGGCTCCACCGCCAATCCCGAGGAGTAGGTGCCGGGTTGTGAGATGGATTGGGTCACCAACGACATGCCCGTGACCTGGACTCGATCGGCGATCTCCAGATGGCCGGCGACGCCGACCCCGCCGCCCAACATGCAATGGCGTCCGATCACGGCGCTGCCGGCGATGCCGACGCAGCCCGCCAGCGCGCTGTGCGCGCCGATCCGCACGTTGTGCGCGACCTGGATCTGATTGTCCAATTTCACCCCATCCTCGATCACGGTATCGTCCAAGGCCCCGCGGTCGACGGTGGTGTTGGCGCCGATTTCGACATCGTCGCCGACGCGCACTCTGCCCAATTGCGCGATTTTGAACCAGCGCCCGTCCCGATCCAGCGCCAGGCCGAAACCGTCGCTGCCGATCACCGCCCCCGGATGCACCAACACCCGCCGGCCCAGACGAACCCGATGGCAAATCGTGACGTGCGCCACCAAGCGGGTCCGCTCGCCGAGCTCGGCCTGTTCGCCGATCACGCAGTTGGGCCCGACGAACACCCCCGCCCCGATCACCGCGCCGGCCTCGACCGTGCACTGGGGTCCGATCCAGGCGTCGGCGGCGATCCGGGCGTCCGGACTCACCCACGCGGTGGGATGGATGCCCGCCGCCTCGGCGGTCGGCTCGAACAGCGCCGAGGCGCGGGCGTAGGCCACCTGCGGATTCTCGGCCACCAGCGCCGGCGCGGGACACTCCACGGCGTCCTTGACCGACAAAATCACAGCCGAGGCGCGGGTGGCCGCTAAATATTGACGGTAGCGGGAATGGGTCAGAAAACTGATTTGTCCGGGCTGGGCCCGGTCCAAAGGCGCCACTCCGGTGACGACCGTCGCGGCGTCGCAGCCTTGCAGGCGCGCGTCGGACACCGCGGCGACCTCTCCCAGCGTGGCCATCGGGCTTACTTGGACGTCAGGCGGCCGAGAACCTTTTTGGTGACGTCCACTTGCGGGCTGACATAGAGGGTCGCGCCGTCGTTGACGATCAGATCGAAGCCTTCTTCCTTGGCCACCCCGTTGATCACCTCCAGCACTTCCTTTTGGAACTTGCCCAGCTCCTCGTTGCGGCGCATGTTGAAATCTTCGCGGAACTCATCGCTGGTCCGCTTCAATTCCCGCGCCTGGTTGCGGATATCGCCTTCCAGGGAGCGACGCTGGCTTTCGCCCATCACCGCGCTGTCCTTGGATAATTTTTCCTCGGACTGGCGCAATTTCTTCTGCGCTTCGACCAACCCGCGCTGCCGGGGCGCGAATTCTTTTTCCAGCCGCTTGCTGGCGGCTTCCGCTTGCGGCGCGCTTTTGAGGATTTCGGCGACGCTGACATAACCGATCTTCACTTCGGCCGCTTGCGCCAGCGAAAACGGAGCGGCCAGGGTTAAGGCGGTCGCAACCACCAGAGTTTTCAAGAGCTTCAAAGTCGATACCTCCATCAGCAAACGATTGCAAACACGCTACCAAAAACCCAATGTCTCCGCCCGGCTAATTCAGCGGGATGCCGAAAGAAAATTGGAAGAGTTCCGTATCATCTCCGTCTTTCTCGTTGAGCGGCGCGGCGACGCTGAGCACCAAGGGGCCAAAGGGCGACAGCCACGTTCCGGACAGCCCCGCCGAAAAACGCAAGTCGCCGGCGTCGAAGCCTCCGATGTCCTTAAAGACGTTGCCGGCGTCCAGGAAAGCGGCCACCCGCACGTTTTCGGACTGCTCCATAAACGGCACCGGAAAAATCAGTTGGGTGCTAGCGATAGTCTTGAACGTGCCGCCGCTGGGTTCGTTATCGCGGTAGCGAGGCCCGAGGGTGTTGGTCTTGAAGCCTCGCACCGACCGCAAGCCGCCCGCGAAGAAGTTTTCGAAAAACGGCAATTCACCGGAGCCGCCATACCCTTCGCCGTAACCGATCTCGCCGCCGAGCGACCAAGTCAACCAAGACGCGACCGGCAGATACGCCACACCCCGATAATTTAATTTGTAAAACTCCGCCGTGCTGCCCGGCAAGGCGATTTCGGCCGAGAGCTGGTTCAAACTGCCGCCGGTCGGAAACACCGCGCGGTTGCGGGTATCGTGCGACCAGCCGGCCTCCAGTTTGATTTGATCGTAGGTGTCGCCGTTGCGGCGCAGGTACTCCACGATTTCCGGACTCGTGTCGTTTTGGGTTTCAAACCAGATATGCTCGAAGCCGGGGCTCAGCCGCAAGGTATCGAACTCGTTGAGCGGAAACCCGAAATTGATCAACCCGCCGTAAATGTTCTGGGTGTAATTAGAGGTGTTGAGCTCGGAGCTGTCGATGGCCCGATAAAACAGCCGGAACCCGAGGCTCACGCCGTCGAGCGTGTAATAGGGATTGTTGAACGAGAGGCTGTAATTCTGGCCGATGTCGCTGTTGTTGAAATTCACGCCCAGCTGATTGCCGGTGCCCAGAAAATTGTTCTGGGTCACGTTGAGGTTCAGCAACACCCCCGATTCCTGACCGTAACCGACGCCGAACAGCAAACTGCCCGAGGGGCGCTCCACCAGGGTATAGTTGACATCGACTTGGTCGTTGGTTCCCGGAACGGCGGGCGTTTCGACGTTGACGCTTTCCAGGTAATCCAAGCGTTGCAGCCGGGTCTTGGAACGATCCAGATCCTTGGTCGAAACCCAGCCGCCCTCGGTTTGGCGCAACTCCCGGCGCAGGACCTCATCCTGGGTTTTGGTGTTGCCCTGGAAATTGATCCGCCGCACGTAAACCCGCCGGCCCGGATCGACCGCGAAATTCAGCGCGACCTTTTTATTCTCGTCATCCAGCCTCGGCACGGTGTTGATGTTGGCGAAGGCGTAGCCTTCCTCGCCGAGGCGTTCGCCCATTTTCTTGGCGACTTCGGCCATCTGGGCCCGAGAGAAGGTATCGCCCTGCTTGATGGTGATCAGCTTGCGCAGATCCTGTTCCGGAACGACGCCGAACTGGCCGGACAGACCCACCTCCTCGACGGTGTAAGGATCGCCCTCGGTGATGTTCAGGGTGATATACACATCCTTCTTGTCCGGGGTGATCGAGACTTGGGTGGAATCGACGTTGAATTTCAGATAGCCCCGGTCGAGATAAAACGAGCGCAGGCTTTCGATGTCGGCCGCCAGTTTCTGCTTGGAGTACTGATCGTCCTTGGTGAAAAACGAAAACCAGCCGCCGGTCGAGGACTGCAGCTGCTTCAACAGTTGTTTCTCGCCGAAGGCCTTGTTGCCGACGATGTTGATCCGGCTGATGCTGGCCACCGCTCCTTCCGCGATCTCGATGGTGATCGCCACCCGATTGCGTTCCAGCGCTTGCAGCTGGCTTTTGACCTGCACGCCGTAGCGGCCCCGGCTGTAGTAGAGCTGCAACAGCTCCTGCTCCACTTTATCCAGCAAGGACCGGTCGAACACCCGACCCTCGGCCAGTCCGACCCCGGTCAAGGATTTTTTGAGATCGTCGGTGCTGATATCCCGGTTGCCGACCAGGCGGACCTCGGCGATGGCCGGCCGTTCGGTCACGGTCACCACCAACACATTGCCCTTGCGTTCCAGGTTGACATCGGTAAAAAAACCGGTCCTGAACAAGGCCCGGATGATCTCCGGATAATCGCGCTCGGCGACGGTCGATCCCACCTGCACCGGCAGGTAGTTGAACACCGTGCCGGCGGAGATCCGTTGCAAGCCCTCGACTTGAATGTCCTGAACCACGAATTCGGCGGCGCGCGCGCCGCCAGCGGCGACGAGCAGTCCGACAGCGAAAAGCAAACGGCGATACGATTTCATGAGCGAGCGGTTTCCCCCACGGACCGGCGCGCGGTCCTTAACCTAAAAGACGGCTGAAATCATTGAACAGGGCCAACCCCATCAACAGCAGCAATACGGCGATGCCCATTTGTTGCCCCAGGTTTTGCACCGCCTCCGACAGCGGGCTGCCCTTGACCAGCTCGATCAGGTAATACAGCACGTGGCCGCCGTCCAACACCGGGACGGGCAGCAAGTTCAAGACGCCCAAACTGAGGCTGACCAGGGCCAGCATCGACAGAAAGGCCAGCAGTCCGGCGTTGGCGGCCTGACCCGCGAAGTGGGCGATGGTCAACGGCCCGCTGATATTGTCCAGGGACGCTTTGCCGACCAGCATCCGCCCCAACATGCGCAGCGTCAGCCACGACATCTCCCAGGTCTTTTCGAACGCCGCGCCGATGGCCTTCAGCGGGCTATAACGTACCACGACGCGCGAGTGCTCGGCGAGGTCTTCCGGTATGTCGGCCATCGCGCCGATAAAACCGACGCGCTGGCCCCGCTCGTTCTCTCGGGCGTCGGGCGTCAGTTCGAGGGTCTGTTCCGCGCCCTCGCGCTCGATCCGGACCGCGAACGGTTGGCCGGGATGGCGTTCGATCACCCCGCGCCATTGCTGCCAGTCCGAAACCGCTTCGCCGTCCGCCAGCACGATGCGATCCCCGGGCCGTAGCCCGGCGCGTTCCGCCGCGCCGCCGGACGTCAGCGGGCCGATCACCGCCGGCAACGCCAGACGCCACGGCGTCAACCCCACGCTGTCAAAGACCAACGCCGCCCCGGACAACTCCGGAGCGGCGCGCGCGTCCAGGGTTCGGGTTCGGATTTGACCGCCGTTGCCGGAACCGCCGGCGGCGCAGTGAAAATCGCAGTCGGGGATCACCTCGACCCGAATGACGCCCTCGGCCATGGCGCGTTCCACCAAGGCCAGCATCACCGCGCTCAACGACGGCGTGGGCAGGCCGTCGACCGCCACCACCAAATCGCCCTTTTGAAAGCCGCCCGCCGCCGCCAGGGAGCCCGGCTTCGGATCGTCCAACAGCGGCTTGGTTCCGGGAACGCCGATGCCGAACATCACGCTGTAGGCCACAATGGCGAACAGAAAATTGGCTAAGGGGCCGGCCATGACGATGGCGATGCGAGATGCGACCGGCTTGCGGTTGAAGGCCCGATCCACATCTTCGGGCGGCACTTCGCCCTCGCGCTCGTCCACCATCTTCACATAGCCGCCGAGCGGCAACAAAGCGATCACATACTCCACGCCGTCGCGTCCGAACCACCGCCACAACGGTCGGCCAAATCCGACCGAAAAGCGTAACACCTTGACCCCCAGACGGCGCGCCACCCAGAAATGACCGTATTCGTGGACGGTGATCAGCAAGCCCAAGGTCACGATAAAGGCCATCAGCGAAATGAAAGAATCCAACATCTCAAACCTCCAAGGCCCGCGCCGCGATCCAGCCATCGGCCTCGGCGCGAGCCGAGGCGTCATCCTCAAGAATCCACTCAAGGGTGTCCGCCGCGCGCCGCGCAACCTGTCCCTGGACATGCTCCACCACGCTGGCGATGTCGGTAAAACGGATTTTTCGTTCCAGAAAAGCTCGCACCGCCACTTCGTTGGCGGCGTTTAAGATCGCCGGCGCGGTGCCGCCCGCCGCCAGCGCCGCAAACGCCAGCCGCAGGCAAGGAAAACGGTTGAAATCCGGGGGCTGGAACTCCAACGGTCGCAGCTGGAAAAAGTCCAGGAACGCCGCACCGGACGCCAACCGACGCGGCCAGGCCAGCGCGTGCGCGATGGGGGTGCGCATGTCGGGATTCCCCAATTGCGCCAGGACCGAGCCATCTTCGTATTCCACCATCGAATGCACCACGCTTTGCGGGTGCACCACCACCTCGATCTGTTCGGAGGCGACGCCGAACAGCCAATGGGCTTCGATCACCTCCAGCCCTTTATTCATCATGGTGGCCGAGTCCACCGAAATCTTGCGGCCCATGTTCCAGTTCGGATGGGCGCAGGCTTGATCCGGAGTCATCTCCGGCAACCGCTCCAGCGCCGCAGTCCGAAACGGCCCTCCCGAGCCGGTCAACACGATGCGGCGCACGCCCGACCGACCGGCGTCGGCGCCGTCGAAACCCACCGGCAGGCATTGAAAAATCGCGTTGTGTTCGCTGTCGATCGGCAGCAGTTCCGCGCCGCCCTCGCGCACGGCGGCCACAAACAGCGCGCCCGCCATCACCAGCGCTTCCTTGTTGGCCAGCAACACCCGCTTGCCGGCCCGCGCCGCCGCCAGCGTCGGCAACAAGCCGGCGGCGCCGACAATCGCGGCCATCACGTAGTCGGTTTCCGCCATCGCCGCCACGTGCCGCAAGCCCGCCGCGCCCGCCAAGACTTCCGTGGGTTCGCCCAGCGCCCGCAACCGATCCTCCAACCGCGCGGCGGCTGCGAGATCGGCCATCACCGCAAACGCCGGTCGGTGCGTCAAGCACTGCTGGAGCAAACCCTCCACGTTCCGATGGGCCGTCAGCGCCGCGACCCGAAACCGGTCCGGATGGCGTTGCACCACATCGAGGGTGCTGACTCCAATCGAGCCGGTCGAACCGAGAACGGTCACACCGATCGGCCCGTTCATCCGCCGATCCCGTAAAGACCCAGCAGGAACACCGGCGCAGCGGCGCTCAGGCTATCCACCCGGTCGAGCACTCCGCCGTGTCCGGGCAGCAGCGAGCCGCTGTCTTTAAGGCCGCGCTGCCGTTTCATCATGCTCTCGAACAGGTCTCCAACGATGGAAAATCCCATGGTGATCATGCAGATCGCCACGAATCCCACACCGCTTCCGCCAACCGCCAACACCGATAAGGCGGCCAAGGCGAGGAACAACGTCGCCACGCCGCCGCCCAACACGCCTTCCCAGGTCTTGCCGGGGCTGATGGCGGGAGCGAGCTTGCGCCGTCCCCATCGCCGTCCGGCGAAATACGCGCCGATATCGGCCGCCCAAACCAGCAGCATCAAAAATAATACGTAACCCGGCCCATACTCCGCGCGCAGCGCCATCAACGCGACCCAAGGCGCCACCAACACCACCCCGCCGGCCGCCGCGACCGCCGCGGCGCGGTTGGGGCGATCCGGTTCATCGGCGAAGCGTTTCAGCCACACCAGCGCGCCGATCCAGCCGGCCGCCGCGACCGCCAGCAAGCCGCCCACGAAGCTTTTGTTGGCCACCCACGGCCAGGACGCCAGGATCAACAGCAGCACCGCGCCGACATAGCCCCAGCGGGCGGGCGCGGCGCTAAACCCCGCTAACCTGGCCCACTCCCAGGCGGCCGGCAGGATCACCAGCAGCAGCGCCGCGCCAAACCCGGCGACCGGCAGGCCAAACAGCGCGCCCAGCGCCAACGCCGCCAGCACCAAGGCGGTCAGGATGCGTTCCCTAAGCACCCCGGCCTCGCGCGATTTGCTCGCTGGTCAACCCGAAGCGCCGCTCCCGGCCGGCGAAGGCCGCGCAGGCCGCGTCCAGATCGGCGGGATCGAAATCCGGCCATAGCCGGTCGGTGAAATACAATTCGGTATAGGCCATTTGCCAAAGCAAAAAGTTGCTGATCCGCTGTTCGCCCGCCGTGCGGATGAACAAGTCCGGTTCGGGCAAATCAGCCAAGCAGGTATAGCGGTGCACGATCTCCGGGGTGATCTCCTCGCAGCGCAACCGGCCCGCCGAGACCTCTTCCGACGCTCGTCGGGCCGCCTGCGCGATGTCCCAGCGCCCGCCGTAATTCGCGGCGATCACCAAGGTAAGGCCGGTGTTGTTGGCGGTCCGACGTTGGGCTTTCGCGATATAATCCTGCAAGGTCGAGGGAAAAGCGGCGGGTTCGCCGATGAACCGCAACTGGATATTGGCGTTGTCCAAACGCCGGATCTCGCCGCGCAGCGTCGTTAAAAACAAGTTCATCAACACTTCGACTTCCGGTCGGGGCCGTCGCCAGTTTTCGCTGCTGAAGGCGAACAAGGTCAGCACCCCGATCCCGCGTTCGGTGCAGGCCTGGACGATCCGACGCACCGTCTTCGCCCCTTCGCGATGCCCCACCGTGCGAGGGAGCGCGCGCTGCTGCGCCCACCGGCCGTTGCCGTCCATGACGATAGCCACGTGATGCGGCATGAGCGCGCGGTCCGGCAAGCCCGGCGCGGGAGCGGCCAGCGCCTCCGACAGATTAGCGGCCATCAGGACAATCCCGAATCATGACGGCTTTCAGACTCGCTCAGGTTCGGCCGCAAGTTCATTCAGATTTCCATCAGCTCGGCTTCCTTGGCTGTCAGCGCTTTGTCCACCGTCTGAATATAGCGATCGGTAAGCTTCTGAATCTCGTCCTGCGCCTGCCGTTCGGCGTCCTCGGAAATCTTCTTGTCCTTAAGCCAGGTCTTCAGCTGGCCGTTGGCGTCGCGGCGGATGTTGCGGATCGCCACCTTCGCGCCCTCGCCCTCGTGTCGGACCACCTTGACCAGATCGCGGCGGCGCTCCTCGGTCAGCGGCGGCAACGGCACCCGAATCGTGGTGCCGGCGGAGGCGGGATTCAAGCCCAGATCGGATTTCAAGATCGCCTTTTCGATGGCCCCGACCAGGTTTTTTTCCCACGGCGTCACCAGCAAGGTGCGCGCGTCGGCTACACCCACCGAGGCCACTTGGTTGAGCGGCGCATCGGAGCCGTAATAGCTCACCATGACGTGATCGAGCAGGCTGGCGTGCGCCCGGCCCGTGCGCAATTTGCTCAGTTCCTGCTTGAGGTTGTCGATGCTCTTGGACATCCGGTCCGTCGCTTCTTTTTTAAGATCGTCAATCATGCTCGTCATTCCCGCACCACGGAAGTACCCAGATCGTCCCCGCACACCACGCGCACCAGATCGCCGTGGCGGTTGATGTTGAAAACTCTCAGCGGCATGTCGTGCTCGCGGCACATCACGATGGCCGTGGCGTCCATCACCTGAAGCTTGCGGGCCAGCGCCTCGTCGTAGGTCAGCCGGTCGTAGCGCACCGCCTCGGGATCCTTGAAGGGATCGGCGGAATAAATGCCGTCCACCTTGGTGGCCTTGAGCATCACCTCGGCGTTGATTTCGATGGCGCGCAGGCTGGCGGCGGAATCGGTGGTGAAGAACGGATTGCCGGTGCCGGCGGCGAAAATCACCACCCGACCCTTCTCCAGATGGCGGATGGCGCGCCGACGGATGTAATCCTCACAGACTTGATTGACCCGGACCGCGGACATTACCCGCGTGAACACGCCCAGCCGCTCCAGAGTGTCCTGCATGGCGAGCGAGTTCATCACGGTCGCCAGCATGCCCATGTGATCGGCGGTCACTCGGTCCATACCGGCCTTGGCCAAGCCCGCGCCGCGAAACAGATTGCCGCCGCCGATCACCATGCCCACTTCCACCCCGAGCTTCCGTAACTCGCCGATCTCGTTGGCGATGCGGACGAGCACCTCGGTATCGATGCCGAATTCCCCCTCGCCCATCAGGGCCTCGCCGCTGAGTTTGAGGAGAATCCGCTTGAAGACCGGTTTGGAATCCTGCATGAGCATCGACGCGATCCACGAGATGAAAACGGGCGGATTGTACTGTATTCGCGAAGCGGGCGGCAGAGGCGAGACCGGTTCGGACGCCCGTCCTCGGCGGCCCTACTCGCCGCGCGCTTGCGCCATGACCTCGGCGGCGAAATTATCGGCCTTTTTCTCGATGCCCTCGCCCAACTCGAAGCGCTCGAAACGCACGACCTTGGCCTTGCGGGCCGCCAGCAGCTCGCCGACGCTTTGCTTGTCGTCCTTGACGAACGGCTGGCCCAGCAAGGTCACCGACTCGAAATACTTGCGCAGCTTGCCTTCCACGATTTTCTCGACAATCTTTTCGATGACGTGGGCCGGCTTGCCCTTGGCCTCATCCGCCGCCTGCGCCGCGTAGATGGTTTTTTCCTTGGCGATCAACTCCGCCGGCAGCTGTTCGGCGCTGACGCAAAACGGCCGGCTGGCGGCCACGTGCATGGCGATGTCCTTGGCCAGTTCGGCGTCGCCGCCCTCTAATTCCACCAACACGCCGATGCGGGTGCCGTGCAGGTAACTACCCAGCACGCCCTCGGCGGCGCTCAAGCGCGCGAACCGCCGGACGTTGATGTTTTCGCCGATTTTGGCGATGCACTCGCGCCGGTTCTGCTCGACGCTCTGGCCGTTGACCATGGTTGATGCCAGAAAAGCATCCAAATCCGCTGATCGGCCGCTCAGGGCCGTCTCGGCGACCGCATCGACAAAAGCCCGAAAATCATCGTTCTTGGTGACGAAATCGGTTTCGCAGTTGATCTCCACCATGGCCGCCGCGCCGGGGGCTTGCTTGATCGCGATCAGACCCTCGGCGGCGATGCGGCCGGCCTTTTTATCGGCCTTGGCCTGACCGGCCTTGCGCATCGACTCGACCGCCGCCTCGATATCTCCCCCCGTTTCCTGAAGGGCTTTCTTGCATTCCATCATCCCCGAACCCGTGCGCTCGCGCAGTTCCTTGACCAGCGACGCCGTAATTTCCGCCATGCTTGCATACCTCTACCAAAATCGAATCAGAATAAAACGTATCGATGAAGCCAGGCTGAACGCCCGAGGCCCATCAAAAAGGCCCGCGCGTTCGGCGCGCGGGCCTCGGTCGGCACACCGTCAAGGGCGGGGTCAGACGCTCCCTTCGGCCGGCGACTCCTCGGAAATCTCGACGAACTCCTCGGCGCTGCGGCCTGAGGCCAGCACCGCCCGGCCTTCGAGGACCGACTCCGCCACACCGCCGACGTAGAGTTGGATGGCGCGGATCGCATCGTCGTTGCCGGGGACCACGTAATTAATTCCATCGGGGGAATTGTTGGTGTCAACCACGCCCAGCACGGGGATTCCGAGCTTGTTGGCTTCCTGCACCGCGATCCGCTCGTGGCCGACATCGATCACGAACAAGGCATCGGGCAGGCTGGCCATATCCTTGATTCCGCCCAAGCTGCGCTCCAGTTTGTCCATCTCCCGGCGCAGGCCGATCACTTCTTTTTTGGCCAGCCGGTCGAAGGTGCCATCCTGCGCCATCAATTCCAGTTCCTTGAGCCGCTTGATGGACTGGCGGACCGTCTTGAAATTGGTCAACATGCCGCCGAGCCAGCGATGGTTGACGTAGGGCATGCCCGCGCGGATCGCGGCCTCGGCGGTGGGCTCGCGCGCCGAGCGCTTGGTGCCCACCAACAGAACTTTCCCGCCCTTGGACGCCATCTTGCCGATGTAATTCAGCGCGTCCAGGTACAGCGGGAGCGTCTTTTCGAGGTTGATAATGTGAATTTTGCTGCGGGCTCCGAAAATATACGGAGCCATTTTGGGATTCCAATACCGCGTCTGGTGGCCGAAATGCACGCCGGCCTCCAGCATCTGGCGCATGGATATGGTCGCCATTGCCGAACGTTCTCCTAACAGGGTTGAGCCTCCACCCGCCCCGAACGGCGACCCTCAGCGGGCACCCGGCCACCCGTGCCGGCGGATGTGAGAAGTAAATAATGCAGTTAAGGTTTGCCATTAAGGCGCGCGCTTTATAACATGGATCGTTCGGGAAAACCAATTGAACCGCCGTTCGTCGGGCGCCGCGCCAACCCAGGCTTGCTCCAGCGAACCGCGCGCCCCAAGCCACCGCCACGTCCCCGCAGATTCGGATTATGTTTCAGAAATCCCCCCAAAAACCGAGCGGCATCACCATCAAGACCCCCGATGAAATCGAAAAAATGCGGGTGGCCGGCCGGCTGGCCGCCGAAGTGCTCGACATGATCGGCCCGCAGGTGCGCGAGGGTGTCGCCACCGATGAATTGGACCGCATCTGCCACGACTACATCGTCAATATCCAGAACGCGATTCCGGCTCCGCTCAACTATCGCGGTTTTCCGAAATCGATTTGCACGTCGATCAACCACGTGGTGTGCCACGGCATCCCCGGTCCCAAGCGGTTGAAGAAAGGCGATGTGGTCAACATCGACATCACCGTGATCAAGGACGGTTTCCACGGTGACACCAGCCGGATGTTTCAGGTGGGCGCGCCGCCGATCGCCGCGCAGCGGGTCACCAAGATCGCCCATGAATGCCTGTGGATCGGCATCCGCTTGGTGCGCCCTGGCATCCGGCTCGGCGACATCGGCCACGCCATTCAAAAACACGCCGAAGCCCAGCACTGTTCGGTGGTGCGCGAGTACTGCGGCCACGGCATCGGCCGGGAGTTTCACGAGGAACCGCAGGTGCTGCATTACGGCGAACCGGGCACCGGCGTCGAACTCAAGCCGGGCATGACCTTTACCATCGAGCCGATGATCAACGCCGGCAAACGGCACGTCAAACTGCTGCCCGACGGCTGGACCGTCATCACTAAGGATCACTCGATTTCCGCGCAGTGGGAACATACCGTGCTGGTCACCGACGACGGGCATGAAATCCTCACGCTCGGCTCCGGCGCCACGCCCTAGTCCCGGCTCTTGGAAACCCGCATGACCCTTCAGCCTTCGACCGTCCTTAGCACGCCGCCCGCGCCCGCCAATCCGCCTTCCGACGCCCTCACCGCGCCGCCCGCGCCCGTCGATCCGCCTCCCGAAATCGCCTGGCGCGGCGTCGCCCTGGAGGCCGCCGCTTTCGAGCATGAGGCGGCGGACGTTAATGCCTTGGCCGGGTTTCGAACCCTGCTCAAAGCGAACGACGCGCGCTTCAAAAGCCTGTTTCAATCCGGCGTTCCCGTCCACGAACTGGTGTTCGCCCGCGCCCGCTTGATGGATGCTTTGCTCGGGCGCGTTTGGCTTCAATACTTTGAGGCGGACGCGGCCGATCTCGCCTTGGTGGCGGTGGGCGGCTACGGCCGCGGCGAGCTCCATCCCGGATCGGACGTCGATCTGATGATCCTGCTGGATGACGCGGCGCTGACAACCCGACGCGACGGCTTGGAGGGCTTTCTGACCTTTTTGTGGGACATCGGCTTGGAGGTCGGCCACAGCGTGCGCACGGTCGAGGACTGCGCCCGCGAAGGCGCGTCCGACATCACGGTCGCGACCAGTTTGATGGAATCCCGCCGGTTGACCGGCTCGGCGACGCTTTTCGAGCAAATGCGGGCGATGACCGGACCGGACCGGATCTGGCCGGACGGCGCTTTCTTCGAAACCAAGCGGCAGGAGCGTATCGAACGCTGCCACAAGTACAACGAAACCGCCTTCAACCTCGAACCGAATATCAAGGACGGGCCCGGCGGCTTGCGCGACTTGCAAATGATCGGCTGGGTCACCAAGCGTCATTTCGGCGCTGGCACCTTGCGCGAGTTGATCGATCACGGTTTTTTAAGCCAGAGCGAATACGACGAACTGATTGAATGCCGCAATTTTCTCTGGCGGGTGCGCTTCGCCCTGCACGCGCTCACCGGCCGCCGCGAGGACGTCCTGTTGTTCGACCACCAGCGTCGGGTCGCCCGGCAGTTCGGCTACCAGGATCACGATCAAAATCTGGGCGTCGAGCAGTTCATGCAGCGTTACTACCGCACCGTCAATGCCTTGTGCCAGCTGAACGAAATGCTGCTGCAGCTGTTCGAGGAAGCGATCCTGCTGGCCGATGACTCCGACGAACCCGAGCCGGTCAGCCGCCGGTTTCAGGCGCGGCGGGGCTATCTCGAAGCGATCCGACCGAACGTCTTTCTGCGCTATCCCTTCGCGCTACTCGAAATTTTCCTGGTTTTACAACAGTTTCCGGAGCTCAAGGGCATCCGCGCCAGCACCATCCGGCTGATTCGGGAACACCGGCCGCTGATCGACGACAAATTCCGCAACGACGTGCGCACCCGCAGCCTGTTCATGGAAATCCTGCGCCAGCCGCACGGCGTCACCCAGCAACTGCGGCTGATGAACGCCTACGGGGTGCTGCCGGCGTATCTGCCGGCGTTCGGCCACATCGTCGGGCGGATGCAGTATGACCTGTTCCACGCCTACACGGTGGACCAGCACATCCTGTTCGTGGTGCGCAACCTCCGCCGGTTTTTCCTGCCCCAGTTCGCGCGGGATCTGCCGCGCTGCAGCGCGATCATGGACCGACTGCCCAAGCCCGAATTGCTGTATATCGCCGGCTTGTATCACGACATCGCCAAGGGCCGGGGCGGCGATCATTCCGAACTCGGCGCGTTCGACGCCGAACGGTTTTGCCAGCAGCACGGCTTGAGTTCCTTCGACACCCGGTTGGTGGCTTGGCTGGTGCGTCACCATCTGACGCTTTCGATGACCGCGCAAAAGAAGGACATCCACGATCCGGAGGTCATCAACGATTTCGCCCGGCTGATGGGCGATCAACTGCATTTGGATTATCTGTACTTATTGACCGTCGCCGACATTCGCGCCACCAATCCCAAACTGTGGAACACGTGGCGCAATTCCTTGCTGTGGCAACTCTATGAAGCCACGCGCCGGGCGCTGCGGCGCGGCCTGGACAACCCGCTCGACAAGGAGGAGCGCCTGCGCGAAATCCAGGCGCAGGCGCGCCAGCGGCTGAGCATCACCAAGATCGACGGGGAACGCATCGATCAGGTTTGGGAAGGTTTCGGCGACGATTATTTCCTGCGCCATACCGTCGATGAAATCGCCTGGCATACCCGCGCCATTCTCAAGAAACGGCACGATCCGCGCCCGCTGGTCATGGCTTGCGACGATCCGGGGCGAGGCGGCACCGAAATCTTCATCTACACCCGCGATCAGGACAATCTGTTCGCGCTGATCACCTCCATTCTCGACCAACTGGGCCTGACCATCCTGGATGCCCGGATCATCACCGGTCACAGCGGCTATACCCTGGACAGCTTCACCGTGTTGGAAGACTCAGGCGCGCTGATTCAGGAACGCAGCCGGATCAAGGAAATCGTCACCACGCTCCTTTATCATCTCAGCCAACCCAACGCCGTCCCGCTATCGCCCAGCCGCCATATTTCGAGAATTCAAAAAGCGTTTCAGATCCAAACCGACGTCGCCTTTCGCGAGGACGCCGCCAACGGCCGCACCGTGGTGGAGCTGGTCACCTGGGACCGACCGGGCCTGTTGTGTCGGGTGGGACAAGCGTTCATGGACTGCGGCGTGCAAGTGCATAACGCCAAGATCGTAACGATCGGCGCGCGCGTGGAAGACGTGTTCTTTGTGACGGATCGCGAAAACAGCCCGCTGGACCCCGCTCGAAAATACCAGGAACTGCGGGATCGGCTGGTCATGCATCTGGATGGCGCGGTCTGAACCCCGCCCGTGGCCTTGCTATTTGCCGTCGAGAAACAAGCTGCGGTGATCGCCGATCAGCGCCACCAGATAATCCCACACCAGCCGCACCCGCTTGAGCCGCAAGCGATCCGCGTGCGCGGCCAGCCAAAAGGTGTGTTGGAAATACGCTTCATCGGGCAACACCTTCACCAAGCGCGCGTCGCTGGCTCCGATGTAAGAGGCGAGCACCGCCAAACCGACCCCCGCGAGCACCGCTTCCCGGTGCGCCAACATGCTGGTGCTGCTAAACCGTAGATTCGGCTCGTCGCACAGTTTTTCAAGAAAGCGCAATTCTGGAATCAGCAAATAGTCGTCGATGTAGGCGATAAAAGGATGTTTGGCCAAATCGGCGCGCGTGGTGATCGGTTCGTGCTTTCCCAGATAATCTTTTGCCCCATAAAGAAAATAAGTGTAATCCGTCCAGCGGTATACGATGTAGGGGCCCCGCCGGGGCGGTTCGAGGGTAATCGCCAGATCCGCTTCCCGGCTGGCCAAATTCGCCAAGCGGGGCAAGGCCAATAATTCGACCGTCAGCCGGGGATAGTCATCCAGCAACGGTTTGAGTCTGGGCGTTAAAAAAATGACCGCCAACCCCTCGGGAGTGCCCACTCGGACTTCCCCATGCACCGATAGATCCTGACCCGATAGCTCCTCCGACAACACCGCGACCGTGGCTTCCACTTTCTCCGCCATCGGCAGCAAGGCATGACCGGCTTCGGTCAGCACCAAACCGTCTCGATGGCGCTCGAACAGCCGCGTGCCCATGGCCCTTTCCATGCTCTCAATCCGTCGCGAAACCGTGCTGTGCTCGACTTGGAGCCGCCGGGCGGCCGGACTGAGCCGCCCCAAGCGCGCCACCGCCAGAAAATAGCGCAGATCGTTCCAGTCCATTTCGCGTCTCATCCGTCCCATCCTTCATCGAGCCAGCTTATTGTCTAGCCTTAAAAATAGCTTAGAGCTGTGCATTTTCGCACGAAGTTTTCGTTCCTTTTGCGAATTTTCACCTCAACGGGCGACTGCTATGCTTGATGGGTCGGTTAAAGACCCGCAAACCGGCTCCAAGGCATGATTCAATAACTAACTATCCAGAGGAACGCTCTATGGGAGTTCTCGGTATCCTCATCTCGCTGGGACTATTGATGTATCTCGCGTATCGAGGCATCAATGTCCTGGTCCTGGCCCCGCTCATGGCCCTGCTCGCCGTGTTGATCGGCGTGGGCGCGGACGTGTTGCTGCCCACCTATACCCAAGTGTTTATGAAAGAGCTGGGCAATTACCTGCTCAGATTTTTCCCGTTGTTCATGCTCGGCGCGATTTTCGGCAAGCTGATGGATGACTCCGGCTCGGCCAAAACCATCGCGCACTGGATCGTGACCAAGGTCGGCCGCGAACGCGCCATCCTCGCCATCGTGCTCTCTTGCGGCATTCTGACCTACGGCGGCGTGTCACTGTTCGTGGTCGCCTTCGCCGTATACCCCATCGGCGCGGCGCTGTTTCGCGAAATCGACATGCCCAAGCGCTTCATTCCCGGCGCGATCGCCCTGGGGTCCTTCACCTTCACCATGACGGCCTTTCCCGGCACGCCGGCGATTCAAAACGCCATTCCTTCGCCCTTCTTTGGCACCAATACTTTCGCCGCGCCCGGCCTTGGCACCATCGGCGGTTTGATCATGATGATCGGCGGGGTCCTGTGGCTGAACGCGCGCGCCAGACGGGCCATGGCCAACGGCGAAGGTTACGGCGATCACCGCAACGAAAATCTGGAGGCCAACGTCGACAAAGACGCCGCGCCGGGACCCTCGTTTTTCGTGGCCCTGCTGCCGATTCTGTTGGTCATCGGCTTTAACGCGCTGTTTACTTACGTCATTTTCCCCAGCATTGACGCCAGCTACCTGGCCGAACCCAAATATGGCGCGACCAAGCTCTCGGCGGTCGCCGGCCTGTGGTCGATCATCGTCGCGCTGGTGATCGCCATCGTGTTCATCATCATCATCCACTGGGCGCGGTGGAAAAATGTGGTCGAATCGCTTAACGCTGGCACCATGGGTTCGCTGCTGCCGATTTTCAATACCGCCTCCGAGGTGGGTTACGGCAACGTCATCGCCTCGCTGCCCGCGTTCGTGGTGGTCAAGGACGCCGTTCTGGGCGTTTCGACCAACCCGCTCGTTTCGGAAGCGGTCGCGGTCAACGTCCTGGCGGGCATTACCGGTTCCGCGTCCGGCGGCATGAGCATTGCGCTGAGCACGCTCGGCGCTAAATACCTCGAACTGGCCAACGCGGTCGGCATCAATCCCGAATTGTTGCATCGGGTGGCGGTGATGTCGTCGGGCTGTTTCGATTCACTCCCTCACAACGGCGCGGTCATTACCTTGCTCGGTATCTGCAAGCTGACCCACAAGCAATCGTATTTCGATATCTTCATGGTATCGGTGATCATCCCCTTGACCGCTTTGGTCACGGTCATCACCTTGGGCTCGCTGTTCGGCAGTTTCTAGAGCGTGCCTTCGCCTAAGCCCTTAAAGCTCCGGTCCGGCGTCCGTGCTTGCGGACGCCGGCCACCCCCGTGAGGAATTCCCGCCATGCAGCACCCTTTACTTGCATCCTTGCGCATCCCCGAACGCGGTAAAACCGTCAGCGCCCGCGAGGCGGTGAGCCTGATTCGCGCCGGCGACACGGTCGCCACCAGCGGCTTCGTCGGAACCGGCTTCGCTGAAGAAATCGCTTGCGCGCTGGAGGAACTGTTTCTTTCGTCCGATCAAGACCCAACCGCCCCCGGCCTCGACAAACCGCGCGATCTGACCTTGGTCTACGCCGCCGGCCAAGGCGACGGCAAACAGCGCGGCCTCAACCATCTCGGCCATGAAGGCTTGGTCAAACGGGTCATCGGCGGTCACTGGGGATTGGTGCCGAAGCTGCAGGCGCTGGCGGTGGCGAACAAGATCGAAGCCTACAATTTGCCGCAAGGCGTCATCACCCACCTCTACCGCGACATCGCCGCCGGCAAGCCGGGAACGCTGACCCGCGTCGGCCTGGGCACGTTCGTCGACCCGCGTCACGGCGGCGGCAAACTCAACGCGATCAGCCAGGAAGACTTGATCGAGGTGATGGTGATCAACGGCCAGGACTATTTGTTTTACAAGGCCTTTCCGATCCATGTCGGCATCATCCGCGCCACTACCGCCGACATCGACGGCAATCTGACCATGGAAAAAGAAGCGCTGACCCTGGAGTCGCTGGCGATCGCCATGGCGGTGCGCAACTCGGGCGGCATCGTGATCGCTCAGGTGGAGCGGGTAGCCGAGCGCGGCTTCTTGAAACCCAAGGACGTGCGGGTGCCCGGCATTTTAGTGGACTGCGTGGTGGTCGCCCCGCCCGAACATCACTGGCAAACCTTCGCCACGCCTTACAATCCGGCGTTTTCCGGCGAAATCAAGGTGCCGTTGGCCTCGATTCCGCCGATTCCGATGAGCGAGCGCAAAATCATCGCCCGCCGGGCGGCGATGGAACTGACCACCAACGCCATCGTGAATTTGGGTATCGGCATGCCGGAAAGCATCGCCAATGTCGCCGCCGAGGAAAAGATCATCGATTTGTTGACCTTGACCGCCGAACCGGGCGTGGTCGGCGGCATTCCGGCGGGCGGCTTGGATTTCGGAGCCTCCACCAACGTTCAAGCGATCATCGACCAACCCAATCAATTCGATTTCTACGACGGCGGCGGTTTGGATCTGGCATTTCTCGGCCTCGCCCAAGTGGATCGTCAGGGCAACCTGAACGTTTCCAAATTTGGAACCCGCATCGCCGGGGCGGGAGGCTTTATCAATATCAGTCAGAATTCCCGCAAGGTGGTGTTCACCGGCACCTTTACCGCCGGCAAGCTGGAAATCGCCGTGGAGCAGGGCCAATTGCGAATTGTCAGCGAGGGCGAGACGGCCAAATTCATCGAAGAGGTCGAGCAACGGACCTTTAGCGGCGCGGTGGCCAGCCAGCGCAACCAGCCGGTGCTGTACGTCACCGAACGAGCGGTATTCCGGCTGACCGCCGAAGGCCCGGAATTAACCGAGATCGCCCCCGGCATCGATCTGGAGCGGGATGTGCTGGCGCGCATGGCGTTCAAACCCCGCATCAGCGATCAGCTAAAAACCATGGACGCCCGGATTTTCGGCGAGGGACCGATGGGCTTGCGCGACCTGCTGTTGATCCAACCGTTCGATCAACGGTTCTCCTACGATCCGGCCAAGAATCTCTTTTTCTTGAATTTCGAGGGGTTGGCGATCCGCAGTCGAGAAGATATCGAACGTATTCGGGCGGCGGTCACCGCCAATGTCGAACCGATCGGCAAACGGGTGTTCGCCATCGTCAACTACGATAATTTCTCGATCACGCCGGAATTGCTGCAGGATTATATGGATATGGTCAGCGATGTGGTGCAGCGCTACTACATCGGCGTGACCCGCTACACCACCAGCGCCTTCTTGCGGGCGCGGCTGGGAGACGCGCTGCGCGAGCGGGATCTGGCCCCGCACCTTTACGAAACCGCCGCCGAGGCCGCGGCGCGGCTCGATGCGTCTCAAACCGGTTGAGCGCGATCGCAACGCACGATTGGGGCGGCCTATCCGCCGCCCCGAGGCGGTCTGAAAAATCACAACGCCCGGTCCACGCTCAAGTTTCAGACGACGGGCCTGGCCTTTCAATCCTCGACCTGAGTTTCATCCGGCACCTCGTCTTCCATGGCCTCGTCCATGCGTCGGATCACATCGGCCAGCTGGCGCCTCATCACCCGAACGGCGGGCTCCAGTTGCACCAGCCGGCGCTCCATCCGTTCGATTTGAGCGTCCTGCCATTCGGGATGCTTGATCAGCGACTCCATGGCGTTTTCCAACTCAGCCAAGCGCTGTTCCATGGCGTGGCTGACCCGCATCAGCGAACGGCTACCGGCCCCGGTTCTTTGGACGCCGCCGGTTTCACTGCCTTGGTTCTGATTGAGTTCCTGGCCGACGGCTTCGACCGCCGCCACTGAAAATTCATTCAATTCCTCCAGGAAACCGTAGAGCAGCAAGCGGTCGCAAAAGACGTTGATCAGACGCGGAACGCCCTGGGTGAAGCGAAAAATGGCGGAATAGGCCTCGTCGACGAACGTCGGCTTCCAACCCTCCCAGCCGACCACCCGCAACCGATGCTCGATATAGTCGCGCGTTTCCGGCTCGCTGAGCGGCGTCAGGTGGCTGGAGGCGATTACCCGCTGGCGCAATTGCTCCATGCCCGGTTCTTGCAGGGTTTGACGGAATTCCTCTTGCCCCAGCAGAAAGCTTTGCAGCAGAGGCGATTCGCCCACCTGGAAATTCGACAGCATCCGCAGTTCTTCCAGCGACCTGGACGGGAGGTTTTGCGCTTCATCCACCACCAGCAGCACTCGCCGCCCCTGGCGGGCGTGACCGCGCAGGAAATCCTCGAAGTGCTTGAGCAAGGCGGCCTTGCCCATTTCCTCATAAGGCAAGCCGAAGGACGCCACCACGCTCCGCAACAGTTCATCGGCCTCCAACTGCGTCGTCACCAGTTGCGCGGCGATGACTTGACTGGAATCGAGTTCCTGAAAAAGATTTTTGACCAGGGTGGTTTTACCGGTGCCGATGCCGCCGGTAATCACGATAAAGCCCTCTCCCTGGCTCAAGCCATACCGCAAATACGCCAAGGCGCGGCTGTGGACGCGGCTGCCGAAAAAAAAACGCGGGTCGGGACTCAACTGAAAAGGCTTGGCGCTAAAGCCGTAGTAGTCGGTATACATGGGGTTCAGAACTTCATGTTAAAACGAATATTGAGCCGGTTTTCACGGAACCCCTGTTCCGAGGGATCGGCGTCGTTCTTATAGTAGCGATAACTGATCGACCCCCCAGTATCTGGCGAAAAAACGCGCGCCAACCCAAAAATCGATACCCAGTAATCGTTTTCCCGAGCGCCTCCCGCTTGGGCTTCTCCCAAATCATCATGCTCCCAACCCGCTCCGACGAAAGACGCGGTGCGCGGCGCGAACCGCCAAGTCCATAGCGCGCCAGCGCCATAGAGCTTTCCATCCGCCGCGGCATCCTGACTTCCCCGATCCTCGGTAAAAGCGTTGATCGACCAATCCGTCGCCCCTCGGCGGTAGATCACGCCGGCGTCGAAGCGCTTGCGCCGGAAATTCCGATTGGTCAAGCCGAGGGCGCCTTCCGAACCGGCGGCCGGCCCTTGATCGCCCAAGGGCAGCGGCTGGCCGTCGGGGCCCACGCCGAGCAGGCTATTGCCGAACAACCGCCGTTCGTTGGTGATCTCATCGGTGTAAGTCGCCGACCAGCTTGTCGAACGGGTCCGGTGATTGAACAAGCCCTGCCAGCGGACGCCAGGATCGATTCCGAAATCCTGCTCGCGGCGGCTGATCCGCAGATCGGTGCGCGCGGACGGACTCCAACGTCCGGCCAGTTCGTTCACATCGGGACCGTAAAGACCTTTGAGTTCGATAAAACGATTCGGGGTCCAAACCGCGCCCAACCCCCAATACGTCCCATCCGGACTCTGTTCGAAATCGGCGACTTGATTGTTTTCGTAGCTTGCTTCCGCCAATGCGGCCCATTGCCTGGTCACCTGATAGGTGACTTGCCCGGTCGCGCGCTCTTGTTTGTCATCGCCGCCTGCGGGTTGCCCATCCAGACCGACCCGGCCGTCTTGCTGCTCCTGTTGGCGGAAATAATCGAACTGCCATTTGACCTTGCCGAGTTCTCGGCCGCTGTTGAGATTCAATTCGACCGTGTGGCTTTGGCTGTCGTTGGTTGGGTTCCGAACGACGCCCGGCTGCTGGGCTGTGTCCGCTTCGTCGTAGAAGATTCCATCGTAACGGTAACGCAGCACCACATCGGCCCAACCGCTCAGATGCTGCCGCCAATACGGACTGACGCCAAAACGGTAACCGGTCGCTTGATTGTCGTGCACGCGG
>DJIW01000038.1 GCA_002433805.1 Competibacteraceae bacterium UBA6584
GTGTTAAACTAAGTAAACACTTTAAAATCAATTATTGGTTGTTTTGCATCATCTCCATAGAGTTTTTTTGGTCAGCTTGGAATTATCTAACACCCATGTTGTAATGCCTACACTAGAATAATAAAATTGTAACTCAATAAGAGCATTTATATCAACTGTCTCCTACACATTATTGAGTGAATCTCTTTGATCGGGTGATACGCTTGCCGCGATCAACCCTCAATCGATCCCGCTCGGTCGTTGCCCTCCCGCCGTTTGCGAATCGCAATGAGCATAGCGTCTAGATCGAGCGCCTACCAATCTACGCCCGTGAAAACTCGCCCGCAGCGCCATCCGGCGGGCGCGGGCGATCCCCGAATGATGAAATCGCCGGAATTTGATCGGTAAATTGGTGTTTTTAGTCGCACTTCAGCTGTGCAAGACGCGCGGATACCGCACTTAAACAGTGCGGTATCCGAGTCGATCTAAGCGTTGCTCCATCGCCTTGATCACCCCTTCAACGGTATTTTCCACCGTGTTCGCTCCAATCCGCGGCTGATCCACCCGCCGTGATCGAAGGCGCTGCACGCCGTATCCAGCAGCCTTGAGACAGTAGCCTTGAGACAGTCGCGCGTCCGACGCGGCGGGCGCCAAAGCCCTTTATAAAAATGTATTGGCTTGGATTTTGCTCAATCGCTTCCAAGACCCAGCAGTCAACGCCAACCTCAAGGGCATCCTGATGATTATCGATTGGCAACGCTACGCCGCGCCGGGTTTCTACGACGAACTGATCGACAGCAGGACAGGGCCCCGTCCGGCGGCCCAGGCGCTTTGCGAATATCTTGCCTCTTTGAGCGCCGAGGAGTTGCGCGAGCGCAAGACCGCCGCCGAACTCGCGATTCTGGTGATGGGGATCACCTTCACCGTTTATACCGAAGGCGGCAGCATCGACCGGGCCTGGCCGTTCGACATCGTGCCGCGCATCATCCCCAAGCACGAATGGGATCGCACCGACGCGGGTTTGCGGCAGCGCGTTCAGGCGCTCAACCTGTTCATCGACGACCTCTACCACGGCCAGCAAATCATCAAGGACGGTGTTTTTCCGGCCGAGGTGCTGGCGCAGTCGGCTAATTTTCGGCCGCAATGCGTGGGCGCAAACCCCCGGCATGGCGTTTGGGCGCACATCTGCGGCTCGGATTTAGTGCGCGACTGGGACGGCACGCTTTATGTGTTGGAAGACAACTTGCGCGTGCCCTCCGGCGTGTCCTACATGCTGGAAAACCGAGTCGTCACCAAGCGCGTCTTTCCGGAATTGTTCGAGTACCAGCGCATCCAACCGGTCGATGACTACAGCTTGCGCCTCTACGACATGCTGGCCTCGCTCTCGCCCCGCCCGGCCGATCCGCCGACCGTGGTGGTGCTCACGCCCGGCATTTACAATTCGGCCTATTTCGAGCATTCCTATCTCGCCCAGCAAATGGGCGTGGAACTGGTCGAGGGCGGCGACTTGGAAGTCGGCGTCGATGATTGCGTCTACATGCGCACCATCAAGGGATTGGCGCGCGTGGATGTCATCTACCGGCGCATCGACGATCTGTTCATGGACCCGCAAGCGTTCCGGCCTGACTCCGCGCTGGGGGTGCCGGGCTTGATGCGGGCTTGGCGCAAAGGCAAGGTGGCGCTGGCCAACGCGCCGGGCGCGGGGGTAGCCGACGACAAGGTGGTCTATGCCTTCGTGCCGCAGATCATCAAGTACTATCTCGATCAAGATCCGCTGATCCCTAACGTGCCGTCCTATCTGTGCCTGCGGGAACAGGACCGCCAACACACGCTGGCCAATCTGGACAAACTGGTCGTGAAGCCGGCTAACGAGTCCGGCGGCTACGGCATGTTGGTCGGGCCGCACGCCACGCCCGCCGACCGCAAACGCTTTGCCGAACTGATCCAGCAAGACCCGCGCAATTACATCGCGCAACCCACCTTGGCGCTATCGACCTCGCCGACTCTGTGCGATCAGCGCATGGAGCCGCGCCACGTGGATTTGCGCCCGTTCGTGCTGTCCGGGCCCACCACCTATGTCACCACGGGCGGCTTGACCCGAGTGGCGCTTCGCAAGGGTTCGCTGGTGGTGAACTCCTCGCAAGGCGGGGGCAGCAAGGATACCTGGATCGTCGACACCGAGGGCCATTGATCATGCTTTCCCGCGTCGCTCAAAACATTTATTGGCTGGCCCGCTACATCGAGCGCGCCGAAGACACCGCGCGCATCATCAATGTTAACAGCAATTTGCTGCTCGACCTGCCCCGCAGCATGACCTTCGGCTGGCTGCCGTTGGTCTTCATCGTCGGGTCCGAGAAACAGTTTTTCGAGAAAAACCCGAATCAGCCCGACGAAGAAAACATCGTGGTGAAATTCTTGATCGGCGACAGCGAAAATCCCGGCTCGATTCTATCGAGCTTGGCCTACGCTCGCGAAAATCTGCGCACCACCCGCGACACCGTGCCGCAAGAAGCGTGGGAGCAGATCAACAGCCTCTACATTTTCGCGCGCGACCACCTGCCGACCCGGCGCGGGCGCTTTGAATTCCTGCGCCGGGTCATCCACGGGGCGCAGCAGATCAACGGGATGCTGGCCGGCGCCATGAGCCGCACCCCCGCCTACGATTTTGTCCGGCTCGGCCGCTTCCTGGAGCGCGCCGACATGACCAGCCGGATTTTGGATGTCCGTTCGGCCAACCTGTTGCCCTGCCGCGATGAGCCCGCGCTGCCCGTCATGCAGCAAAGCCAAAGTCAAACGGGCGGCGGCCAGACGCAGAGCCTGATCGCAAGCGAGCAGGAGGAGCAAAACCCGTTCGAGAGCATTCAATGGATGAGCGTGTTGAAATCCTTGAGCGCTTATCAAATGTACCGCCAGCAAGTGCGCTCGCGGGTCGGCGGTTCCGATGTCGTGAAATTTTTGCTGCAAGACCCGGCATTCCCGCGCGCCGTGTTGTTCTGTTTGAAGGAGTTGGAAACCTGCCTGCGGAATTTGCCTAAAAATGCCGAGCTGCTCGCGACCCTCCACGCGCTGCAACAGCAACTGAGCGCGATGGAAGTTTCGGAACTGGCCCACGCGGGCTTGCACGAATTTATCGATCAGTTCCAGATCAGCCTGGGCGAGTTGCACGATTTGATCGCGGAGACTTATTTCATGAAGTAAGCCCGCCCACCGCCGCGCCGCCGGTTGCCGGCGGGCTGTACTTTATTTAGCGCTCGCGCGTTGCGGCCCTCCCGTTCCGTGCCCGACAATAGGCCACTCAACCTCCAATTCCAACGCGCGCGAGGAGTTCCGTCCGTGGCCTATCAGCATCGTTATCTAGACGGCAGCCCGCTGGCCTTGCCCGCGGGCAAGATCGTCTGTATCGGCCGTAATTATCTGGATCACATCCGCGAATTGAACAACGCGCCGCCCGAAACGCCGATCCTGTTCATCAAGCCCTCCACCTCGTTCAGCGCGTTGGACCAGCCGATCCGTTTGCCCGGCGGCCGTGGCAGTTGCCATCACGAGGTGGAGCTGGCGGTATTGGTGGGCCGAGAATTGCGCGCCGCCGACGCCGCAACCGCCCGCCGGAGCGTGGCCGGTTACGGCATCGCTCTAGACCTGACCTTGCGCGACCTGCAAACCGAGCTCAAGCAGAAGGGCTACCCTTGGGAAACCGCCAAGGCGTTCGACGGCTCCTGCCCGCTGTCGCCCTTTCTCAAGCCGGAAGCGCTGGCCGATCCGCAGGCGACCGATCTGACGCTGCGCATCAACGGCGCCTTCCGTCAACAAGGCAACACCGGACAGATGATGATCGGCATTTTCGATCTCATGGCCCATATTTCCACCCACTTCACCCTGCTGCCCGGCGATGTGGTGCTGACCGGGACGCCAGCCGGGGTCGGACCCCTGCATTCCGGCGACGAACTCCTTTTGGGTCTGGCCGGTCGCGACTTTGCCGCGCGGGTCGGCTGAGGCCCTCGGCTAGTACCCGCGCGCCGGTCGCCCTCGACCTCGATCGTCCAAACCTGCGACTCCACGGCGCGCGCCTGATGTCTGTCATCCGCTAAGGCGGCGACTTCATGAACGTATTGATCATCTACGCCCATCCCAACCCGCGCAGCTTCAACCGGGCCATTCTCGAAGTGGTGGACACCACCTTGCGCGCTCGCGGCTATGCTACCCGGATTCACGATCTCTATGCCATGGACTATCGGGCGACCCTGGACGGCGAAGACCTTATCCGCAACTGGCGCGGCGATCTGGCGGCGGATATCCGGTCCGAGCACGAAGCCCTGCTGTGGGCGAGCAAGTTGGTTTTTATTTATCCGATCTGGTGGTTCGGACCGCCGGCGATCTTGAAGGGGTGGATCGATCGGGTGTTCAGCCGCACCTTCGCTTTCGACTTCGGCCCGGATGGCATGATCGGTTTGCTCAAACACGAAAAAGCCCTGATTCTCAACACGCTCGGTGGAGACGAAGCCACTTACCAGCACGCCCGTTGGCATGAGCTGCTAGCCCGGCCGATGGTCGAGGGAATCCTGGGCGCTTGCGGGATCCGTCAGGTCGTGTACCGAGCTTTCTACCAAGTGCCGACCGTTTCCGACGTCGAACGACAAGCGATGCTGGCTGAAATCCGCGCGCTGGTCACCGCTTTCTAAACCGCTTCGGCCCGCCCGTTCGAGACCGCCGCAACAGCGATCACCCATCACACTTTTAACGGACCGACCGGTCTAATTGATCGGCCTTCATGCAATTGCCGCGCGCCCTTCCCTTCTCCGCGTCGCGCTTGGCATAATGCCGCACCACCAATAAGTCTTTCCGATCGGATGCTCCATACGGAGCTCTTTCCACCTCGGCCGTATTCCGGCAAGGGAGTACAACAACAATGCGCGTCCTGCTCACCACCAATGAATATCCCCCCTACGTCTACGGCGGCGCCGGTGTCCACGTCGAATATCTGTCCCGAGAATTGGCCAAGCTCACTCCGGTCGAGGTACGCAGCTTTCATGACCAAACCCTCAATGAAGGCCAGTTGCACGTTCGCGGCATCAAGATGGACACCACCCATTTCGCCGGCTGCCCGCAATCTTTTGTCTCGCCGCTCAAAGCCTTGAGCACCTGTTTGGCTTTCGTCGGCCAGGGCATCGGCGATCTGGAAGGCAGCGCCGAAATCATCCACTGCCATACCTGGTACGCTCATTTCAGCGGTATCCTGGCCAAAATTCTGTATAACATTCCGATGGTCATCACGGTTCACTCGCTGGAACCGCTGCGGCCCTGGAAGCGCGACCAGCTCGGCCACGGCTACGACCTGTCCTGTTGGATCGAGAAAGCCGCCCTGGAGATGGCCGACGCCATCATCGCCGTCTCGCGCAGCACCCGCGATGACATTTTGCGCCTGTTCGATGTGGACCCGACCCGGGTCGTGGTCATCCCCAACGGCATCGACACCGAGGAATACCGGTCGATTCAAACCCCCGACACCATCGCGCAATTCGGTATCGACCCCGACCGTCCCTTCGTGCTGTTCGTCGGCCGGATGACCCGCCAAAAGGGGCTGTATTATCTGTTGCAAGCCATCCCCCATCTCGACCCCAAACTCCAAGTGGTGCTGTGCGCGGGCGACGCCGATACCCTCACCATGCAGCGCGAATTGGAAGAAATGGTGCAGGAGCTGCAAAGTCGGCGCGACGGCGTCATCTGGATTCCGAAGATGGTGCCGCGCCAAACCACCATCGCCTTGTACTCGCACGCCGCCATTTTCTGCTGCCCATCGGTTTACGAACCGTTCGGGATCATCAACCTGGAAGCGATGGCCTGCGGTACTCCGGTGGTCGGGAGCGCGGTCGGCGGCATCAACGAAGTGGTGGTGCACGGTGAAACCGGTTTTCTGGTCGACCCGCATTTATCGTCCGAACCGCCCCATGACCCCATCGCGCCCGCCAAGTTCGAACAGGGCCTTGCCGAGGCGATCAACCGGCTGGCCGCCGACGAGGATTTGCGCGAACGCATGAGCCAAGCCGGCCGCGAACGGGTCGAGCGTTATTACAGCTGGCGCAGCATCGCCCAGCAAACCTACGATCTCTACCGCCGGTTGCGCCCGCAACGGAGTTGATGGCCCTCGCGGGCTGAGGGCGCATAGAGGCTGCCGTGGGGTTCCTGCTTACCGGACGCCGCCAGCGGGGCGTTCGCGGTCGGGGCGATTCCAAAAAGCGGTCGGTATGAGGTTAAATCCAAGACTATAATTAATGAAATAAGCTCTTGCTGTTTAAGTCTGGCATTAATCTTTACAAGGATTCTTTAATGGCTACAGCAACTCCTGTTATCGAAAGTTCCCTGACCACGCCTAAAGTGCGCTCCATCTCCGTGGAGCAACCCTGGCAATGGCTCGCCGCCGGCTGGAAAGATTTATGGCGCGCCCCGACGGTCAGTATTCCGTATGGCCTGATGTTCGTGGTGATGGGTTACGCGCTGGTTTACACCATCGAAACCCGCTTTCAATACGCCTTGGCGTTGACGACGGGATTTTTGCTGGTGGGCCCTTTTCTATCGATGGGCCTTTATGATGTCAGCCGGCGCTTGGAAGCGGGTCGGACGCCCACCTTGCCGCTCGCCTTGACCGCGTGGCGCAACAATCTCCTCCCCATCGCCCTGTTCGGCGTGCTCATCGGCCTGCTGATGATCGTTTGGGTCCGCTTGTCCTCGCTGCTGTTCGCGGTTTTTATGGGCGGCACTAACTTTTCGGTGGACAGCTCGCTGACGGAACTGTTCTTTAGAGGGAGCGGCTTTAAATTCCTGCTGGTGTTCGCGCTGATCGGCGCGGTCGTCGCCGCGGTGGTGTTCGCGATTAGCGTGGTCTCCATTCCGATGATGTTGGATCGCAAGATCGACTTCATCACCGCCGTGCTGACCAGCCTCACCGCCGTGCGAGTCAATCCCGGTCCCATGGCGCTGTGGGCGATCCTCATCGCGATCTTTACCGGAATCGGCCTGATCACCTTTTATCTGGGCCTCGCCATTGCCTTGCCCTTGGTCGGCCATGCCTCCTGGCACGCCTATCGAAGTTTGGTCGATGACGACAGTATCGAACAGCAAGCATTCTGAACCATGACGCCTGCTGGTTGACCGACAACGCCGGACGGCCGCCCGGCGTTGTCCGTCGGCTTCAGCCAGCGCAACGCCGCGCGCAGCAGACGTCGGCGCGCGAGCCCGTCAAGCCGCGCGGGGAAGCCAAGCTTTCGAGCTATCCCGCCAGCCGCCGCAATCGTTTCAAAAACGCTCCTTCGTCCGGCTGTCCGCCCGCGCGCTGCGCCTCCCACAAGGTTTCCGCCAAACACTCCATCATCAGATGCTCGGCGGCATGCGCGTCGCTCGCGCGCCGGCAGAGCTGTTGATAAATAGCGCGAATGCCCTTCGGGCGATTGCCGCCCACTTGCTCGCGCAGGGCGATATGCATTCCCATGTGCAGAAACGGATTGGTCTCGCCCATTTCAGGGAAGTAGTCACGGCTCAGGACCGATTCGACATCCCGCAACAGCGATTGGTACTCCGGATGCGCGCGGATGACCTCGGCGATCAGCTGTTCCAGCGGTTCCAGCGGCTGGCCGGCGCTGGCCTTGCTCCAAACCGCGCGGTAATAGCGGCGGATACTGTCGCGGTCGTTGCCGAACATCAGCTCATCTCCGGTTTATCGGGATAGGCGCACAGTTCCCGGATCGGACAGCCCGGACAATTCGGTTTGCGGGCGGTGCAAATATAGCGGCCGTGCAGGATCAGCCAGTGGTGCGCGTCCTGCTTGAATTCATCCGGCGTCGCGGCCAGCAAGCCGGCTTCCACCTGTTGCGCGGTCTTGCCCGGCGCGAGCCCCGTGCGGTTGGCCACCCGGAAAATGTGGGTGTCAACGGCAATGGTGGGCTGGCCGAACGCCGTGTTCAAAACTACATTGGCGGTCTTGCGGCCGACGCCGGGCAAACTTTCCAGGGCGTCGCGCTCGGCCGGCACCTCGCCGCCGTGCCGCTCCACCAACAAGGCGCAAGTTTTGAGAAGGTTAGCCGCCTTGACATTGTAAAGGCCGATGGTCTTGATGTACTCCTTCAACGCGGCCTCGCCCAAGGCCAGCACGGCGGGCGGCGTGTTCGCCGCTTCAAACAACCGCTCGGTGGCTTCGTTAACCTTTTTATCGGTCGCTTGCGCCGATAACATCACCGCGACCAATAATTCGAACGGACTGCGATAGCGCAGTTCGGTGGTCGGTTTCGGTCTGGCCTCCCGCAGCCGTTCGAACACTTGATAGCTTTGCGACGCATTCATGAAAGCAACACGGGTGGAAAGGATAGAGTTTAACCCGAAAACGCGACGCCAGATTTCAAAGCCGCCGGCGGTTTTGTTGCGCGATATGCTGCAAAAGCCCTGACGCCGCCTAAAATTATTTCCGTAAAGCAGTCGGACGCGACTATAAATGACTTTAAGCGATGTCCAATGTCCGTTAAGTCACGCCTCCATCGTATCGCCGAGCCACATCGATCAAAAAATCGACCGATCCTAGAGACCAGAGTAATCAATCCCATGGAAAACGATCTGGAGCACGATATTCGCAATCTCGCTTACCATATTTGGCTTACGGCGGGCAGTGATTTCAGTCGCACCGCCTTAGACTTCTGGGTCATGGCCGAACAGATGATGATCGAGCTGACGGCCGATTCGGCCCGACGGGCCAACACCGCCGCCACCGCCGCCGTCGAGAACGCGGCCGCTTGGCCGTCGGCCTTGCGCACCCTCTATCTTTATCGCATCCGCGAACTTGCCCACAACATGTGGGCGACGAGCGTCGAGCAACGCGACCGCTCGATGGATTATTGGTTGGCGGCCGAAAAGCATTTAAGGTTGCTGGCGGAATCAGCGGCGCGGACCGCCGGCGCTAATTTCGGCGCGGAGGACGTGTTGATCAGAACCTTCGAGACTCTAGCGCCCACCAGCTATTTGGAGCAGATCCGCAAGAACGCCTACCAGCTTTGGGAAGCGGCGGGACGGCAGTACGGTTCCGCGCTCGATTTCTGGCTGGTGGCCGAGCGAAAATTCCTGGATTCGCTTACCGATAACGGGCCTTCGCCGATCCCCCCGCGCGCCGGGCCGCCCAAAAAAACCAAACACGACGACGCCAAATCATAATGGCGAGGGATTGCTCCCAGAACCGACACGTTGTTGGCAAAACCGAGCGGGCCGATCACACAGGCCCACCGAACGACCGCCCTCGCGCGACCGTTTCGGTGTCCCCGGCCCTCTTAACGCAGGCCGCGCGCCAGTCCGAAACCCGCTTCAACACCGACTGGCGCATACCCTTTAGGCGCTGGCCCGCTGGGGGCTCGCCACCGTCGCGACCGGCTTGACCCGACGCTTGGCGCGCGCGTCCAGGACGTTCTTGACGGCGATCAGACACCCCAAGCCGATAAATGCGCCCGGCGGCAGAATCGCCAATAAAAAACCTCGATAATCCGCGATGATCCGCAGCGTCAGCGCCTTGCCGGCCTCGCCGAACAGCAGTTCCGCTTGGCCGAACAGCGTCCCTTGACCCAGAATTTCCCGAAACCCGCCCAACATCACCAGCGCCAGCGTAAATCCCAAACCGGTGGCCACGCCGTCCACCGCCGACGGAGCCGCGCCGTGTTTGAACGCGAAGGCCTCGGCGCGGCCGATCACGCAGCAGTTGGTCACGATCAACGGAATGAAGATGCCGAGCACCGTGTACAGTCCCGGCAAGAAAGCGTGCATCACCATTTCCACGGCGGTCACCACGCAGGCGATCACCAGCACGAACACCGGAATTCGCACCTCCGGCCGCACCAAATTGCGAATCAGCGAAATCGCCACGTTCGAGATCAGCAGCACCAGCGTGGTCGCCAAACCCAAACCCAGCCCGTTGACCACCGAATTGGAGGTCGCCAGCAAAGGACACAGGCCAAGCAGCGCAACGAAGCCAGTATTCTGGGTCCACACGCCATTTTTTAAGATTTCCCGATAGTGGGTTTCGCTCATGAGGGCTGCCCCTTGCCGGCGACGGCCGGCGCGAACAATTGATCGCGGTGGGTTTGGACGTATTCCAGAAACCGGCGCGCGGCCTTGACCACGGCGCGCGGGGTGATGGTCGCGCCAGTAAACTGGTCGAACGCGCCGCCATCCTTCTTGACTTTCCAAGCCTCGGGCCGCGGGTTTTCCAAGGATTTATCGGCAAAGGCCAGAATCCAGGGCGACCGCTTTTCATCGATCCCATCGCCCAGTCCCGGCGTTTCCTTATGCGCCAACACCCGCACTCCAGCCAGGACGCCGTCGGCGTAAACGCCGACCAACAATTGAATCGGGCCGCTGTAGCCGTCCGGCGCGAACGGCGTGGCAAACACTGCGACCGGCTGGCCGTTCTTGCGGGCCCGATAAACCGTTACCGGCTGATCGGTGCCCAACCAGTCCGGGGCCACGACTTCGATGCGATCCTCGACCACGCGGTTGTCGTAGCGATCCGCCGGAACTAACTGATTGAGGCTGGCTTCCAGCGCCGCCTGTCGGGCTTGGGCGATGATGTCCTTGGTGCTGGTGTAGGCCAGCGCGACCAAACCGGTGCCCACGATGGCAAAACTGGTCAGAATCAGGGCCGCGATGCCCATGTTGCGCGCGAGCGTCTTCATTCTCGCCGCGCTCCGAACACTCGCGGCGGCGTATATAAATCGATGGTAGGCGCGGCGATGTTCATCAAAAGCACCGCAAACGCCACTCCGTCGGGATAACCGCCAAAGCCGCGAATGATATACACCAGAAGGCCGATTCCGGCTCCGTAGAACAACCGGCCGCGCGGCGTGGTGCTGGCGGTGACCGGATCGGTGGCGATGAAAAACGCGCCGAAGATCGCCGCGCCGCTCCAGAGGTGAAACCACGGCGGCGCGTAGCGCTGCGGATTGACCACATGGAACACCGTCGCAACGACCGCCAGCGCGCCCAACATGCCCACCGGAATTTGCCAAGCGGCGGTGCGGGTATACACCAACCACAATCCGCCGGCCAGAAAACCCAGCGTCGCCCATTCCCAACCGCTCCCGGCGACGATGCCGAATACCGGGCTGTTGCGAATCTCGGCCACGTTCAGCCCCAAACCCAGTTGGGTGCGCAACACATCGAGCGGGGTCGCGCCGGTCAGCGCGTCCGGCGCGAACCGCTCGGGCATCACGCCGCCGAAAATCGCCCGCAGCGTTTCTGACCACGTCACGGCCTCGGGCTGGCCGAAGCCGTGCGGGATCAACCAGGTGCTCATCTCGCGCGGAAACGAAATCAACAGCACGACATATCCGATCATCGCCGGATTGAACGGATTGTAGCCGAGGCCCCCGTACAAGTGCTTGGCGACGACGATGGCGGAAACGACGCCGGTGGCGGTCAGCCACCACGGCGACAGCGGCGGCAGCGCCACCGCCAACAACCAGGCGGTCACCACGGCGCTGTAATCGTTCAGCTGCGCGACCGCCGGTTTGCCGCGCGCCAGCAGCATGGCCGCCTCGGCCGCCAGCGCGATTGAAGTCGCGAGCGCGAGGTTGACCAACACGCCCCAACCGAAAAACCAAATCAGGGCCATGATGCCGGGCGCCATCGCATACAGCACCCGGCGCATCAGCTGAGCGACGCCGGCTTCAGCCAGGATGTGCGGAGAGGTGACGGTTCGGAAGCGCACGAGGATCGTTCAATCGTTTGCGGCGGGCGTTTCGGCGGCTTCGGCGGCCGCCGGCGCGGCGGCCTTGGCGCGGGCCACGGCGGTTTCAACGCTGGATTTTTCGGCCGGCGCATCGGCGCGCGGCGGCGCTTTCTGCCGCAGTTTGGCTTCCCGCTCCCGCTTCTCGCGTTCCAGCCGCTCCAGCCGGGCTTGATGGCGCTGGCGGGCGAGTTCGGCTTTCTGCTTTTCCTTTTCTTGCGCCCAGATTTCGTTCTTGGCGTAGCGGTAGAACTGCACCAGCGGAATCCGGCTCGGACAGACGTAACTGCAGCAACCGCATTCGATGCAACTGAACAAATGATAATCCTGGGCCTTGTCGAATTCCTTGGCGCGGGCGTGCCAGTACAACTGCTGCGGCAACAAATCCGCCGGGCAGACATCCGCGCACGCCCCGCAGCGGATGCAAGGCAAGGCTGGCTGTTCCGGGGTCAGATTCTCAATCCCGGCCGCGAGGATGCAGTTGGCGGCCTTGGTCAGCGGCACTCGATCATCATAGAGGGCGAAACCCATCATCGGCCCGCCCATGATCAAGCGCTCCACGCCGTCCTGGTAACCGCCGCTTTGGGCGATGAGTTCGGCGAACGGCGTCCCCAGCAAGGCTTCAAAATTTTGTGGCCGCCGGACCCGGCCGGTGACGGTAACGATCCGGGACAGCATCGGTTCGCCGCAGTCGATGGCGCGGTGCACCGCGTAGGCGGTGGCGACGTTGAAACACTGAACGCCGACATCGACCGGCAAGCCATCGACCGGCGTTTCCTTGCCGGTCAACAGCTTGACCAGCTGCTTGACGCTGCCGCTGGGGTAGCGGGTCGGCACCGAGCGCACTCGGTAGCCGGTTCCGGCGCAGGCGGCGTTCAGCGCGGCGATGGCTTCCGGCTTGTCGTCCTCAATGCCGATCAGCACCTCGCGCGGGTCCAGCAGATGCACCATGATCCGCAGGCCGGCGACGATGCCGGCGGCCCGTTCGCGCATCAGCCGGTCGTCGCAGGTGATCCACGGCTCGCACTCGGCCCCGTTCAAGATCAAGGTTCCCAAGCGCTCGCTGCGGCCGCTCAAATTCAGCTTGACCGCGCTGGGAAACGCCGCCCCCCCCAAACCGACCACCCCGGCGGCGCGCAGCAGGTTGCGAACCGCGCTGTGATGCAGCGTTTGATAGGCAACCGGCTCGCGCTCGATCCAACGTTCCTCGCCGTCCGTTTCAAGGGTCACGCACCAATCCGGCAAGCCGGACGGATGCGGCACCGGCTGCTGGTCCACCGCAAGCACCGTGCCCGAACTCGGCGCGTGCACGGCGGCGCTGATATAGCCGTCGGGTTGGCCGATGAGCTGGCCTTTCAGCACGCGCTCGCCCGCTTGCACCAGCGGTTTGGCGATGGCGCCGATATGCTGGCGCAGCGGGACGACCAGGCGTTCGGACAAAGCGCTGAGTTGAATGGGCCGCTGGTTGGATTCGCTCTTATGGCGGACGGTTTTCAACCCGCCGTGGAAGGCAAACAAACCGCTCATGCGGCGACCTCCGCCACCGGGGGTTTGACCGCTGTTTCCGCGATGGGATAGGTCCATTTCCACGTGGCGATGGTCTGGGCGATGGGGGTCATGTGAATGCAGTCGACCGGGCACGGAGCCACGCACAGCTCGCAGCCGGTGCATTCCTTGGCGATGACCGTGTGCATGTGTTTGGCCGCCCCGAGAATCGCATCCACCGGACAGGCTTGAATGCACAGCGTGCAGCCGATGCAATTTTGTTCGTCGATCACCGCGAGCATCTTCGGCTTCTCGACCCCGTTTTCCGGATTGAGCGGTTTGGGGTCGCGGCCCAGCAGTTCGGCCAGGGCGATGATGCCGTTTTCGCCGCCCGGCGGACATTGGTTGATGTCGGCCTCGGCGGCGGCGATGGCCTCGGCGTAGGGACGGCATCCGGCAAAGCCGCATTGACCGCATTGGGTCTGCGGCAAAATCGCATCGATCTTATCGACGATGGGATCGCCCTCGACCTTGAACCGCACGGCGGCGAAGCCCAGCAGCAGGCCCGAGGCCCCCGCCAACACGCCGAGCGCGATCACCGCAAGCCACATCGTCTCACCCTCGCACCAAACCGGCGAAGCCCATGAACGCCAGCGACATCAACCCGGCCGTCACCAAGGCGATGGCCGCGCCGCGAAAGGGAACCGGCACATCGGCCACCGCGATCCGCTCGCGCAGGGCCGCGAACAGCACCATCACCAGCGAAAAGCCGACCGCCGCGCCGAAGCCGTAAAGACCCGATTCGACAAGGCCGTGCCGCTCCTGGACGTTCAGCAGCGCCACCCCCAGCACCGCGCAGTTGGTGGTGATCAGCGGCAGGTAAATCCCGAGGACTTGATACAGCAACGGGCTGGTCTTATGCACCACCATCTCGGTGAATTGCACCACCACGGCGATCACCAGAATGAAAGTGATGGTGCGCAGATACTCCAAACCGAGCGGCGCGAGCAAATACTCGCTGCTCAGATAAGCGCAAACCGACGAAAGCGTCAGCACGAAGGTGGTGGCCAGCCCCATGCCCATCGCGGTTTCCAGCTTGCGCGAAACCCCCATGAACGGACACAACCCCAGAAATTTCACCAACACGAAGTTGTTGACCAAAATGGTGCCGATCAGAATCAAGGCATAGTCTTTCATGGGCGGCGCTTTCAAGCAGCGAGGTTGGCGCTTTGCATCGAATCGCGGTGAAGGGCCTTAAGGCCACACGCTGACCGCCAGAGCATTGCAAGGCGGGACGGGCCGCTTCAACCGGAAGACAGCGCATTAATTAGCAGGCGCTAATCTAGCAGATTGCCAGGAATCCTGACCATACAGCTTGGGCGCATGAACATAACCGAAAAGCATATCAATCCCGGCCGTCGATTATCTCAAGTAGATATTAAACGTCGTTCTCAAGAAATGAGATCGGAGCGGTCGCGAGTTAATCCGGCTGCAACAAGAATTCCATCAGCGCCTTTTGGGCGTGCAGGCGGTTTTCCGCCTCGTCCCAAACCCGGCTTTGCGGTCCGTCGATCACCTCGGCGCTGACTTCCTCGCCGCGATGGGCCGGCAAGCAATGCAGGAAAATGGCATCCGGCTGGGCTTGGGCCATGATGTGAGCCGTCACCTGATAGGGGGCGAAATCGCGCAACCGCCGCTGGCGTTCTTCTTCCTTGCCCATGCTGGTCCAAACGTCGGTGGCGATCAAATCCGCGTCCTTGGCCGCCGCCATGGGATCGCGCAGCAGCACCGCGCGGCCGGCGGCCCGTTTTAGCAGTTCGGCGTCCGGTTCGTAACCGGGCGGCACGGCGACGCGCAACTGAAACTCAAACTGGCAGGCCGCTTCCAGATAGCTGTTGCACATGTTGTTGCCATCGCCGATCCAGGTAACGGTTTTGCCGCGAATCTCGCCGCGATGTTCGATAAAGCTCTGCATGTCGGCCAGCAGCTGGCAAGGATGGTTGTAATCGGTCAACCCGTTGATCACCGGTACGCCGGAACAGCTGGCGAAGCGCTCCACCAAGGCGTGCCCGAAGGTGCGGATCATCACCAGATCGACCATGCCAGACAGCACCCGCGCCGTATCCTCAATCGGTTCGCCCCGGCCGAGTTGGGTGTCGCGCGGCGCCAGAAAAATCGAGCTGCCGCCCAATTGCGCCATGCCGGCCTCAAAGGAAATCCGGGTGCGGGTCGAGGCTTTCTCGAAGATCATGCCCAACACTTTTTGAGCGAGGGGCGCGTGGCGCTCGCCTCGCCGGCGCAGGGCTTTCAACTCGGCCGCCCGACGCAAGACGCTTCGCAACTCAGCGGGCGTCAGATCGAACAGGCTCAGGAAATGGCGCGTTTTCATGCTTGTCATTCACCACAAATCCGCGGATTCAGGGATAATCCGCCAACGGCCGGCGCGCTGGCTGTCACCACAGCGGGCCGGCAAACCCTTCATGGACTGCTTTCCCGAAAACAAAACGGCAGCGGTGATGGGCTGCCGTGATTTGAGCATAGTATAAGCCAGCTTTTAGCGACGGACAGCTAAAAAACCGATAATTTATCCAGCCCGGCGAACTGCCCGGTTTTAACGGACTTTCACAATGCAAGCCAATTACTGTCCGCAATGCGCCAGTCCGCTGCGCGAAGACGACATCGACGGCCGGACCCGACGCCGCTGCGCCGCCGCCGGTTGCGGCTATATCTGGTGGAACAATCCGGTCCCGGTGGTCGCCGCCATCGTCGAGTTGGAAGGGACGGTGATCCTCGCCCGCAACAAGGGCTGGCCGGAAAACATGTTCGGGCTGGTCACCGGCTTTCTGGAGCAAGGAGAAACGCCGGACGCCGCCGTGTTGCGGGAAGTGCGGGAAGAGCTGGGCCTCGCGCCCGAAACGGCGCATTTTATCGGCTATTACCCCTTTTTCGAGATGAACCAGTTGCTGCTCGCCTTTCATGTGCCGGCGGCGGGAACCGTCTGTTTGGGCGAGGAACTGGCGGCCATCAAACGGGTTCCGGTCGAGCGGCTCAAGCCGTGGACCATCGGCACCGGCCCCGCCGTGCGCGACTGGCTGGCCCGGCGTTCCGGGGCGCCCTAAGGACCGTCGCCGATGTTGGCTGAGTTTTTGGGGCCATTGCGCGGCGTGTTGGCTTTGAGCTTGTTTTTGCTCAACACGCTGTTCTGGTGCCTGCCCTTGTACCTCCTGGTTGCCCTCAAACTGACGGCTTTGCAACCTGGGTGGCGGGCGCGGTGCTCGCGCGGCTTGACGCGCGTCGCCGAAGCGTGGGTCGATGGCAATAACGCCATCTTGCGTTGGACCCAGCGCATCGAATGGGACGTGCAAGGTCTGGATGGACTCCAGCGGGACCAGTGGTATTTGGTGAGCGCCAACCATCAATCCTGGATCGATATTCCGGTGGTGCTGCGCGCCTTAAACCGCCGCATTCCCTTTCCGAAATTCTTCACCAAACAAGAATTGATCTGGCTGCCGTTGCTGGGAGGCGCGTGGTGGGCCTTGGATTATCCGTTCATGAAGCGCCGTTCGGCGGCCTATCTGGCCCGTCACCCCGAAGCCCGCGATCAGGATTGGGAAACCGCCCGCCGCGCCGCCGAACGGTTGCGCGCCGCGCCGGCGACCATGCTCAATTTTCTGGAAGGCACCCGCTTTCGAGCGGAAAAACATGCCCGCCAGCAATCGCCCTACCGCCATCTGTTGCGGCCCAAGGCGGGCGGCGTGGCCGCCGTGATGGAAAGCCTGGGCGAGCGGTTGCAAATCCTGCTGGATGTCACCATCGTTTACGCCGACGGCCGGTCGAGCTTTTTGGATTTGTTTCTCGGGCGCATCCGGGGGATCACCGTGCGCGTTCGCCAATTGCCGATACCCGAGGAATTGCGGGGCGGCGATTACCGGCGCGACCCGGAATTTCGCGCGGCCTTGCAAGCGTGGATCGCCCAATTCTGGGCCGAGAAAGACACCCTGATCGGCCAACTGCGCGCCGCTTGACCGCCGCGTCAATTTTGGGCGATGGTCTTCAACAGTTCGGCGTACTTGTCGGCTTCGGTGGTGTGCAACAAGCGCCGGACCACGGCCGCCAGCTCGCTGACATGACTGTCTTGAACGACCCGCTTGATTTCCAGCAAACCGGCGGGATGCATGCTGAACTGGGTCAATCCCAAGCCCAACAACAAGCGGGTATAGCGCGAATCGCCCGCCATTTCGCCGCACAGGCTGACCGGAATCCCCGCCTTCTGGCCGGCGCGGATGGTGTTGCGAATCAGCATCAGCACCGCCGGGTGCAGCGGATCGTAGAGGTAGTTGATCTCATCGTCCACCCGGTCGATCGCCAGCGTGTACTGAATCAGATCGTTGGTGCCGATGGACAGGAAATCCAAATAGCGGGCGAACTGGGCCGCGCACACCGCAGCCGCCGGCACCTCGATCATGCCGCCTACCGGTAGTTTCTCGTTGAAGGCCAGGCCCCGCTCGCGCAGTTCTTGCTTGGTTTCGGCCACCAGTCGCAACACCTGGAACACTTCCTGAACGGCGGACAGCATCGGAATCATCATCCGCACCGGACCGTAAGCGGAGGCGCGCAAGATGGCCCGCAACTGCGGGCGGAACATTCCCAAATCCTTCAAACACATCCGAACCGCGCGCAACCCCAGCGCCGGATTGGTGCAGACCGGCCCGCCGCGCCCTCCATCCACCTGCTTGTCCGCGCCGAGATCGGCGGTGCGGATGGTGATGGGACTGCCCTCCAGCACCTTGATCACGTGCAGATACGAGGCCAGATGCTCTTCTTCGTCGGGGGTGTCGCTGCGGTTCATGAACAGAAATTCGGTCCGGTACAGACCGATGCCGTCGGCCGCCACCTCCCGCACCGCCACGGCGTCCTCGGGCAGTTCGATGTTGGCCTGCAAGCGGATGTTCACGCCGTCGCGGGTGATCGCCGGCTTGCCCTTGAGCTTGTTCAACTCGCGCTGTTGCCGGCGTTCTTCCTGTTGCTTGTGACGGTAATAACGCAGGATGCGCTCGTCGAGGCCGACCAGAATGACGCCCTGGCGTCCGTCCACGATCACCGGCTCATTGTTGCCGAGGTAGCTGCGGGCGTTGCGCGCTCCGACCACGGCGGGAATCCCCAGACTGCGCGCCAGAATCGCGGTGTGGGACAACGGACCGCCATATTCGGTCACAAACGCGAGAACGCCTTGATGCTGCATCAAGATGGTATCGGCCGGCGTCAGGTCGTCGGCCACCACGATCCGCCCTTCCAACCGGCTGCCGGCCAATTCCGAATAATCCCCCTCGTTGAGATAAGCCGGATCGTCGGTCACCAGAATCCGCTGCACCCGTCGAACCACATGTTCGACATCATCCTTGCGGGTTCGAAGGTAGGGATCGTCCATCTCCTCGAACACTTGCACCAGCATATCGCGCTGGACTTTTAAGGCCCATTCGGCGTTGCACTTCAGGGTACGAATCAGATTGGCCGGCGCTTCGGTCAGGGAAGCATCGCCCAGCATCAGCAAGTGGGTGTCGATAAACGCGGTGATATCGTCGGACGCGGTGCGGGGAGCGCGCTTGCGAATTTCCAACAACTGCCGGCGGGCCAGCTCCAAGCCGGTTAAAAAACGCTGGACCTCATCCTCGATGATGGCATCGGGGATGGTGTACTCGGTGATCTCCGGTTGGTTGCGCTGCAGCAGATAGGTTCTACCGATGGCGTAGCCCCGGGAAACCCCGATGCCATGCAACGAAAACGGCATGGAGAAGCCCTCTCATTCAGCCTCGTCGAAGCGGCGGAGAATTAACTCTTCCAGATGCTGGAGCGCCAGCTCGGCGTCGGGTCCGCTGGCTTGCAGCACCACTTGCGTCCCGCATCCGGCCGCCAGCATCATCACGCCCATGATACTCTTGCCATTGACCTCGCGGTTGCCGCGCGCCAATCGAATTTCGGCGTCGAAACCGGCCGCCAAGGTCACGAACTTGGCGGCGGCGCGCGCGTGCAAGCCTAACTTGTTAATGATGACGATTTCCCGTTTTAACACTCCGCTCCACTCCGTGCTTGCCGGCCGGCGTGACCTCGGCCGCTCGATGGTTATTTCACTAAGTTTAGTTCTCGGTGGCGGATCATGACATGATCGCGAATCTCACCGAAATAACGGGCCAAGGCTTCGGCGATATACACCGAGCGGTGCTGGCCGCCGGTGCAGCCGATGCAGATCGTGAGATAACTGCGCTCGCTGGCTTCGAACTTCGGCAGCCACCCTTCCAGAAACTGACACAGATCGGCGATCATCGCCAACACGGACGGTTGCGCCTCCAGAAAGTCGATCACGGCGCGGTCGAGACCGGTCAGCGGCCGCAGGTGCGGCTCCCAGTGCGGGTTGGGCAGCAGGCGCACGTCGAAGACGAAATCGGCGTCGGCCGGCAGGCCGTTCTTGAAGCCGAAAGATTCGAACAGCAGCGACATGGCCTCGCGCGGCGTCTCGTGCAAGCGCAGGCGAATCAGCTCCCGCAGCTGATAGATGTTGGTTTCGCTGGTGTCCACGATCAGATCGGCGCACGAGACGATCGGCTCCAGCAGCCGGCGCTCCTCGCGGATCGCCTCATCCAACGACACGCTGCCCAAATCCAGCGGATGGCGACGTCGGCTTTCGTTGTAACGCTTGAGCAGAATCTTATCGGCGGCTTGCAAGAACAGCACTTCCACATCCAAGTCGCTCGCCCGAAGTTCGGCCAGCGTGACGGGAAACTGGTGCAGTTCGTCGATGAAATTGCGCGCGTCCACCCCCACCGCCACCGCCGGCGTCGAGATATCGCTCGAGGCCAGGATTTCCCGCGCCAGCGGCAAGATCAGCTTGAACGGCAAATTGTCGACGCAGTAATAATCCAGGTCTTCCAGCGTTTGCAGGGCGATGGTCTTGCCGGAGCCGGACAGCCCGCTGACGATGATTACTCGCACGGCGCGGCCTCCGCCATCGCCTTTTCCATGCGCGCCATCAAATCCTCCTCCGCCCGATAGCCGCTGAGGCGCAAGATGTGATCGCGCACCGCGCATTCGACCAACACCGCCAGGTTGCGGCCGGGCGCGATCGGCAGGGTGATGGTCGGCACGCTGATTCCCAAAATGCTCCGGCTGGCCCGCAGCCCTTGCAACCGCGATTCCGGCGCGGTCCGGATGTCTTCCAGCTTGACCAGATCGACGATCAGCCGCACCCGCTTGTTGCGCTTGATCGCGCTATCGCCAAACATCCGCCGGATATTCAGGATGCCCAAGCCGCGCACTTCCAGCAAATCGTGCAAGGTGGCCGGGCAGGTCCCCTCCAGCACGTTGGGCGCGACCCGCGTCAGGTTCGGCGTGTCATCGGCGATCAGGCGATGGCCCCGGCTGATCAGCTCCAAGGCCAGTTCGCTCTTGCCGACCCCGCTGCCGCCGGTGATCAGCACGCCCAAGCCGAAGACTTCCAGCAGCTCGCCGTGGACCACGGTGGAGGCGTCGAGGTCGTGCTGGTAGTGGTAGAGCTGCTCCAGCACCGCCGCCGGGGTCGAGCGGGTGTGCCAGAGCGGGGTGGCGAAGGCGTCGGCCCACTCGCGCGCCGCCTCGGCGTGCTCCGGTTCGCCGCACACCAGCAGCGCGCCGGCCGGCGGTTCCAGCAGGCGGCGGGTCAGAACCTCGCGCGCCGCCGGCTCCAGCCGCTCCAGAAAGGCGAACTCCTCCAGTCCCAAAATCTGCAAGCGCGGCGGCTGAATCCAATTCACCCGACCAAACAGCGCTACGCCGGCCTCGCCCGAAGACCATAAAATGCGATCTTCGCCCGCCGCGCCGCCGATCCAACACAAATCGAGCGCAGCTTCCAGCCCCTGGAACACCGCTCGGGCCCGCACGCGCTGAGTCATGGCAGGTTGATCGCCTCGGGCTTCCAATCTCCGAGCAGTTGAAACAGCGCCTGATCGGATGCAGCCTCGCGCAATTGCTGGCAGAAAGCCCGGTCGCTGAACATTTCGGCCAAATAGGCCAGGATCTTGAGATGTTCGTCGGTGTAATGGTCCGGGACCAGCAGTCCGAAGATCAAATCCACCGGCTGACGGTCGATGGCGTCGAAATCCACGCCCTTTTTCAGCTTCACGAACGCGCCGATGGCCCGCTCGCTCTGCTGGAACCGCCCGTGCGGCAAGGCCACGCCGTGCCCCAGGCCGGTGCTGCCCAAACGCTCGCGTCCGATCAGGCTGTCGAAGATCGGCCGGGCGGTCAGACCCGCTTGGCCCGTGGCCAGCAGCTCGCTTAAGACCTCAATGGCTCGCTTCTTGCTCGCAACCTCGCGGTCGCAAACGACCCGCTCGCCGCTAATCAGGTCGGTGATCTCCATCGGCGTTCCCCGCTGGTTCAAGGCTCGGGATAACTGCGCGCCTTTTCGCCGCGATGCTTGTCCGTCAGCTTTTCCTTATGCTTCTTGATCTGACGGTCGATCTTATCGATCAGGGCATCGAGCGCGGCGTACATGTCCTCATCCACCGCATCGGCGAACAGCTCGTTACCGGCCACATGGATGGTCGCTTCAGCCTTTTGGTTCAATTTTTCCACACTGAGGATGATCTGAGCGCTGGTCACATTGTCGAAATGCCGCTCGATCCGCTCCAGTTTGTCGTGGACGTAATCATGGAGCGCTTGCGTGATTTCCACATGATGTCCGCTCAATTTGATTTGCATGGCTATGGGCTCCTGGCTGGCCAGTCTTCTTTGAGGGTCGCGGAGCGGTTGCCCCCAACCGCGAGCGGCGCTTCGTGTCCCGCCGCGGTTGGAGGGCGCAACCGATCCTGTTCCGGACCCTACCGGTGGTAAGCCCCCGTGGGGCATGGCTCCCCCGTCCGCTCAGACGAGGCGTTTGCGATCGGAGGAAGATGGAATGGACATCGCCTCCCGGTATTTTGCCACTGTCCTGCGCGCCACTTGAATCCCTTCATCTTCAAGCAGTTTAGCGATTTTGTCATCGCTGAGCGGCTTGCTGGGCTCCTCGGTCTGAATCAGCTTGCGGATCATGGCGCGGATGGCGGTCGAGGAACACTCGCCACCGTCGCTGGTGCCCACGTGGCTGGAAAAGAAAAATTTCAACTCGTAGATGCCGCGCGGCGTGTACATATATTTTTGCGTGGTCACCCGCGAAATGGTGGATTCGTGCATGCTCAACTCCTCGGCGATGTCGCGCAGGATGAGCGGCTTCATGAATTCATCGCCCCGCTCCAGAAACTCCCGCTGGCGCTCGACGATGCTGGTGGCGACCTTGAGCAGCGTCTCGTTGCGGTTTTGCAAGCTTTTCAAAAACCAGCGGGCTTCCTGCAGGTGATTTTTGAGGTAGGCCGCGTCGCCGTTGTGTCCGGCCTGGCGGGTCAGCGCGGCGTAACGGGCGTTGATCCGCAGCTTGGGGGTGTTCTCGGGGTTCAATTCGACCCGCCAAGTCTTGCGGCTGCGGTGCACCAACACGTCCGGCACGATGTATTGCGGCGCGCTGTTGGACACCCGCTCGCCCGGATGGGGGTTCAAGGATTGAATGAGGCTGACGATGCCCTGCAAGTCCTCGCGCGACACCTTAAGGCGGCGCATCAAGCCGTTGAAGTCGCGGTCGGCCAACAGCTCCAAATGCAGTTCGACCAGGCGGCGGGCTTCATTGAGCCAGGGCGTTTCGCGCGGCAGCGCTTCCAGCTGCAGCAGCAAACATTCCGCCGGCGTGCGCGCCCCCACGCCCTGCGGGTCGAAATGCTGCACCACTTTCAAAACCGGCTCGATGTCGGCCGGAGTCAGCGGATACTCATCCTGCAAGCCCTGAGAAAGATCCTCCAGCGACAGCGTCAGATAACCGGCCTCGTTGATCGCGTCGATGATGGCGGTGGCGATGGCCAAATCCCGCTCGCTAAACGGCGTCAGCCGCATCTGCCAGTAAAGGTAGTCGCGCAGGGATTCGCCGTCGCCCGCGTAGCGCTCGTACAGATCCCACTCTTCTTCCTCGCCCCGCGAATAGCTGGTCGCGCCGTCGGAGGGCTCGTAGATGTCTTCCCAAGCGCTATCCACCGGCAGTTCGTCCGGCAGGGTGTTGGCGGTTCCGTCGATTTCGGTTTCGGGAGCGGCCTCGGCGGCCGCCTGCGCCGCCAAGGTTTCCGCCGGCACCGGCAGGTCCTGCGGATCGTCGGTCCGTTCCAACATCAAATTGGAGTCGAGGATCGCCTGCACTTCGGCTTCGAGATCCAGGCTGGACAGCTGCAGCAGGCGAATCGCCTGCTGCAGCTGCGGGGTCATGGTCAGTTGCTGGGTCTGACGTAGCGTCTGCTGAAATGACGGTCTCATAATCCTTCAATCTATGCGCAGCACTCTCTGCCACCTGAGCTAGCGGTTAATCCGAGTCGGTTTTGCAACACCGCGGCCGAAAGCCCGGTTTGTCGCTTGCCGGCTCGCATCCATCACAGTTGAAACGCTTCGCCGAGATACACTTGGCGGACGTGCCGATCAGCAAGGATCGACGCGGGGTCGCCCTCGGCGATGACTCGCCCTTCATTCAAGATGTAGGCGCGGTCGCAGATGCCGAGCGTCTCTCGCACGTTATGATCGGTGATCAGAACGCCGATGTTACGATCCGACAGATGCTTGATGATACGTTGTATATCGAGAACTGACAAAGGGTCCACGCCGGCAAAAGGCTCATCCAGCAAAATAAAAGCGGGTCGGGCGGCCAAGGCGCGGGCGATTTCTACCCGGCGGCGCTCCCCTCCCGAGAGGCTCAGGGCGATATTGTCGCGCAGGTGCCCGACATGCAATTCGTGCAAAAGCTCCTCGGCCGCCGCCCGCCGCGCTGGCCGGTCGAGCTCTCCGCGCGCTTCGAGGATGGCGAGCACGTTCTCCAGCACGGTCAGCTTGCGGAAGATCGACGGCTCCTGCGGGAGATAGCCGACGCCTAGCCGCGCCCGCGCGTGCATCGGCAATCCGGTGAGATCGCGTTCGTCCAGCAGCACGTGGCCCTCGTCGCAATGGATCAAACCCACCATCATGTAAAAGCTGGTGGTCTTGCCGGCTCCGTTGGGTCCGAGCAGCCCGACCACCTCGCCGCTGGCGACTTCGAGCGAGGCGGCGTCCACCACGATCCGCTTGCGGTAGCGCTTGACGATTTCCTTGGCGATCAGGCGCGCCATCGCTAGGGCTTCTTGGCGTTTGCGGCGGGCGGTTGCGCTTTGGTGGGCTGGATCGTGAACTGGATGCGGCCGTTTTGACCGGCGCCCTTGGCTCGGATCACGTCGTCCTTGAGATCGTACTCCAGGCGCTCACCGTTGAAGGTGTCTTGGCCCTGAACGACCCGCACCGCGCCGGTCATAATCACCTTGCCGCTGGTGACGTCGTATTCGACTCGCTTGCTGGCGCCCCGAATTTCAGGCTTGTCGGCGGCCGGCTGATAGCGCAGGGTCGCCGGATTGCCGGCGGCGTCCATCCGTTGGAACGCGTTGTCCTTGACGTGGATGGTAGCGGTGTCGGCGGTCAGACGCATCGAACCCTGGCTGATGACCACGTTGCCTTCATAGACGCTGACGCCGGTTTTTTGGTCCAGCTGACCGCGTCCGGCTTCGAGCTGGATCGGCTGGGCCCGGTCTTCGGGCAAGGCGATGGCCAGCGGCGCGGCCAGCGCGGCGGCGGTCAGAAACGCCAGCTTAGCGCTGCGATGGTGCATAATAACCTCGTACTTCGGAAAGCAGTTCCAATTGTTCCCGATCCAGATAGGCGCGCGCGCCCACGGCTCGGAGTTCGCCGCCGGGGGTGACCGCGCGCGCCGGAGCGGCGGTTTCGGCGTAGCGGTCGGCGGGCCGGATCAGGATGTCGCGGGTCGTGACTTCAACCGGCGTCTTGCCGCTGTCGGCGGCGCGGGTCATCACCACGGCCCCTTCCAACCGGATCGCCTTCTGATCGGCGGCGACCCAGCCGCGCTCGGCCCGCAAGCGCCATTCGCGCGTCTCGCCGTCCGGTTGATACCAATCCAGGACCGGCTGTTCGATCCGGGTGCCGAGCTGTCCGGGCAACTGGGTCAGGCGCGGCGCTTCGATCACGTATTCCCGCAAGCCGGCGGGGTTCATCCGCACCGCGCGGAACCGGTCGACAATCAGGATCGGGTCCTGGCTCTCCGCCGGAACGGGATCCCGCATCGCGGATTCCACCCAACGCAACAACCCGTAGCTCAAGCCCGCAAGCACGAGCAACCCCGCCAGAGACCACCAAGTCCGGAGCGAAAAGGGCTCCGGCTTCATTCGAGACAGCGGCCGCGCAGGGCGTCCAACTGCCCGCGCGCTTCCAGCAACAGCTCGCACACCTCGCGCGCCGCGCCGCGACCGCCGCGACTCCGGGTGCGCCAATGCGCGTGGCGGATGACAAAAGGATCGGCGTCGCGCACCGCAATGGCCAATCCGACCCGCAGCATGACCGGCAAATCGATCAAATCATCGCCGGTATAGGCGATCTGCTCGACGCTCAGACCGAGCCGGGCTTGCAAATCCGCCAGAGCCGCCCGCTTGTCTTGCGCGCCCAGATAGACCCAGCGGACGCCGAGGTCGCTCAAGCGCCGCTCCACCGAGATCGCTTTTCGGCCCGAAATCACCGCGATCTCCACACCGGCTTCCAACAGCATCTTGAAGCCGTGGCCGTCGCGGATGTGGAAGGCTTTGAATTCCTCGCCGTTGTTGCCGAAATACAGCCGGCCGTCGGTCAGCACGCCGTCCACATCGAAGATCGCCAGCCGGATCAGGGCCGCCTTGCTCAATACCTCGCGCATCAATTCTCTCGCCGTCCGAAATCAGAGCACGCCGGCCCGCAATAAATCGTGCATGTTGAGAACGCCGGCCAACCGGCCGGCGGAGTCCACCACCGGCAGGGCGTTGATCTTGTATTGCTGCATCACCCGCAGCGCCTCGGCGGCAAGCGTTCCCGGCGCAATCGTCTTGCACGTTCGGGTCATGACCTCGGCGACTCGCGCCGAATGCACGTCCACCTGCCGGTCCAACGCCCGGCGCAGGTCGCCGTCGGTGAAAACGCCCAACACCCGATCCTCGGCGTCCACCACCACGGTAGTCCCCAAACCCTTGCGGCTCATCTCCAACAAGGCATCGCGCACATAATCCTCGGGGGCGCTGCGCGGCATCTGCTCGCCGGTGTGCATCACATCGTCCAGCAGCAGCAACAGCCGGCGGCCCAGCCGCCCGCCCGGATGGGACCGGGCGAAGTCCTCGGCGGTAAACCCCCGCGCCTCCAACAGCGCCACCGCCAAGGCATCGCCCATCGCCAGCGTCGCCGTGGTGCTGGAGGTCGGAGCCAGCCCCAGCGGACACGCTTCTTGCGACACGCTGACGTCGATGTGCACGTCGCCGGCCTTGGCCAAGGTCGATTCGGGATTGCCGGTCAGCGCGATCAGCGGCACGCCCTGGCGCTTGATCAGCGGCAGCAGCGTCAGGATTTCATCGCTTTCGCCGGAGTTGGACAGCGCCAGCACCACGTCGCGCGCGGTGATCATGCCCAAGTCGCCGTGATTGGCCTCCGCCGGATGGACGAAAAAGGCCGGCGTGCCGGTACTGGCCAGCGTGGCGGCGATTTTGCCGCCGATATGGCCGGATTTGCCGATCCCTAACACCACGATCCGGCCCTCGCACTCCAGCATCAGGCGACACGCCTGAACGAAGCGCTCGTCGACGCGCGCGGCGAGCCGGGCGACGGCGTCCGCCTCGATCATCAACACGCGCTCGGCAAGCGTTTTCAGCTTATCGGGATGGAGGTGCATGGCGGCTGCCATTGTACCAGCTATGCCCGTCCGGCGGTGGAGAGCGCCGGGTTTTCGCGGCGGTTCTCAAGCGCTCCGGCCGAGGGACACGCCAAGCGGCGACGGTTCGCAACGCGCCGCCGCTCCCCGCGCGGGCGCGACGGCCGATCAACTACAACTGAGGGGCATTAAAGGAATCGCACTGTCGCAGATCGCCGCTGCTGATGCCGCGCTTGAACCAACGCACCCGCTGGGCGGAGCTGCCGTGGGTGAACGAATCCGGCGCAACATAGCCCTTGGCCTGCATTTGCATGCGGTCGTCGCCGATGGCGGACGCGGCGTTCAAGGCGGCCTCAATATCGCCCGCTTCCAAAATCTGCCGGGCTTTATGGGCGTGATGGGCCCAAACGCCGGCGAAGCAGTCCGCTTGCAGTTCCAGGCGCACCGACAAGGCGTTGGCCTCCGCCGGGCTCGAACGCTCGCGCGCGGCTTGAACTTTTTCGGAGATGCCCATCAGATTTTGAACGTGATGGCCGACTTCGTGGGCGATCACATACGCTTGAGCGAACTCACCGGGCGCGCGAAACCGGTTCTGAAGGTCTTGGAAAAACACCAGATCGATGTAAACCTTCTGATCCGCCGGGCAATAAAAGGGGCCGACCGCCGATTGGGCGTAGCCGCACGCCGACTGAGCGACCCCGGAAAACAGCACCAGCTTCGGTTCTCGATAGGTCCCGCCCAACTGGTTGAACAACGCGCGCCACGTGTCCTCGGTATCGGCCAGCACCACCGAGACGAAGCGACTTTTCTCGTCCTGTTCCGGAGAGCTGGGCGCCGGTTGCTGCACCGAAACCTCACCGGGCCCCAGGCTTTGCAGCATGACCGTCGGATCGACGCCAAAGAACATGGCGAGGAGCACGATGACCACCGTGCCGATGCCGCCTCCGGCGATGACGGGCACTCCCCGCATCCCCCGCCGGTCTTCGACATTATCGCTTTCTCTACCTGTTCTCCAACGCATGGGACCCTCTCTTAGCCCGGAATGATCGCGGATGGTGATAAGTACAAAATCTTGCTTGCAATACGTCCACTTAGTCCGAATTCGCCGACTTTCGTTCGAAACGGTCTAACGCCGCCAAAGCGGCTTGCGGCCGAACGAAGCGACCCGCCGGCCGGTCGCAAGCAGCGGGCCGACAGCTTAAAAATTGCAAAAGGGCAGCCGAAGCTGCCCCTCAAGTTGTCACCGGCAAGGCGCGGGCAACAATCGATGCGCCCGCGCCTGATGGCTTAAGGCTGATAATCTCCTTCCAGCAGCTTGGCGTGGGCCGCCGCCAGCCGGGCGATCGGCACGCGCGGCGAGGAGCAGGACACGTAGGTCAGGTTGGCGTAGTGGCAGAACCGCATCGAACGCGGATGGCCGCCCTGCTCGCCGCAGATGCCGACCTTGAGACCGTTGCGGGTCTTGCGGCCGTTGCCGACCGCGAACGACATCAACTGGCCGACGCCGGTCGTATCCAGCGCCTCGAACGGGTTGTCCTTGAGGATGCCCGCCGAATTGTAGAACGGCAGGAACTTGTTCTCGGCGTCCTCGCGGGAGAACGAGAAAGTGGCTTGCGTCAGATCGTTGGTGCCGAAGGAGAAGAATTCGGCGACGCCGGCGATTTCCTCGGCGCGCAGGCAAGCCCGCACCACTTCCATCATGGTGCCAAACTCGAAATGCACCTTGACCGCGTACTTGGCCTCGACCTGCGGCAGCACCTCGTCGACCAGCGCCTTGACCCGCTTGAGCTCTTCCACGGTGCAAACCTGCGGCACCATGATTTCCGGGTGGACGTTGATCTTCTCCTGAATGCACTCCGCCGCCGCTTCCAAAATGGCGCGGATCTGCATCTTGTAGATTTCGGGGTAGGTCAAGCCGAGACGGACGCCGCGGTGGCCGAGCATCGGGTTGATTTCGTGCAGGGCGCGGGCTTTTTGCAGGATCTCTTCTTTCTTGGCCAAGACGTCGGAGACCAGATGGCTGTCGTTGAGGATGCCGAGTTGCTCGACCGCCTTCGGATTGGCCTGCGCCAGCAGCTGGCTGATCGCCTCCAGGCCCTGCGCGGTCTGGCGCAGGTGGCGCAGATGCTCGATGTCGTCCACCAGGGTCTGCTCGGAGGGCAGGAACTCGTGGATCGGCGGATCGAGCAGGCGGATCGTCACCGGCCTCGGAGCCATGACCCGCAGGATTTCCTTGAAGTCGCTACGCTGCATCGGCAGCAGCTTGGCCAAGGCCGCTTCGCGGTCCTCGGTGGTCTCGGCCAGAATCATCTCCAGCACGATCGGCAAGCGTTCCTTGGCGTTGAACATGCGCTCGGTGCGGCACAGGCCGATGCCCATCGCGCCGTAGTTGGAGGCGCGCTGGGCCGCGTCCGGGGTATCGGCGTTGGCCATGACCTTGAGCGTGGAGATTTCATCGGCCCAGCTCAACAGGGTGCGCAGTTCGGGGGTGAATTCCGGCTCGACGGTGGGGATTTCGCCTAGGAACACTTGGCCGGAACCGCCGTCGATGGTCACCACGTCGCCTTCGTGCAGCACGGTGCCGCCGATGGTCGCCTGGCGCTGGTGGACGTTGACATCGATGTCTTCCGCGCCGACCACGCAGGGCTTGCCCATGCCGCGCGCCACCACCGCCGCGTGCGAGGTCTTGCCGCCGCGGCTGGTGAGGATGCCGACCGCCGCGAAGAAGCCGTGAATGTCTTCCGGCTTGGTTTCCTCGCGCACCAGGATGATCTTCTCGTTGTTGCCGCGCCCGCGCTTGACCGCCGTATCGGCGTCGAACACGATCTTTCCGGAGGCCGCGCCGGGGGAGGCGCCCATGCCTTGCGAGGCCGGAGCCGCCTTGTGTTTCGGGTCGAGCTGCGGGAACATCATCTGTTCCAGCGACTCGGGATCGATGCGCAGCAGCGCCTTATCGCGGCTGATCAAGCCTTCCTTCGCCATTTCCACCGAGCTGCGGACCATGGCGGCGGCGTTCATCTTGCCGTTGCGGGTTTGCAGGCAGTAGAGCACGCCCTTTTCGATGGTGTACTCGTAATCCTGGACCTCGTGGTAGTGGCCTTCCAGCTTGTTCCGCAGTTCGACCAGCTGCCGGAACAGCTCCGGCATTTCTTCCTTCATCTCCAGTACCGGCTTGGGGGTGCGGATGCCGGCCACCACGTCCTCGCCCTGGGCGTTGACCAGATATTCGCCATACATCACGTTTTCGCCGGTGCCGGGGTCGCGGGTGAAGCCGACGCCGGTCGAGCAGTCGTTGCCCATGTTGCCGAACACCATGGTCACCACGTTGACCGCCGTGCCGTTGGCCATTTCCGGGGTGATCTTGAACTCGCGGCGGTAATCGACCGCCCGCTGGCCCATCCAGGAGTTGAACACCGCCTTGACCGCCAGTTCCAGCTGTTCGTAGGGGTCTTGCGGGAACGCCCGGCCGGTCTGTTCCTGGACCACTTTCAGGAACAATTGTCCGATATCCTTCAGGTCGTTGGCGTTCAAGCCCAGGTCGACCTTGACGCCGGCGCGGCGCTTGATCGATTCAAAGTGCTCGTCGAAGTGCTTGTCGTCGATGCCCAGCGCGATTTTGCCGAACAGTTGGATAAAGCGGCGGTAGGCGTCGTAACCGAAGCGTTCGTTGCCGGTCAGCTTGATCAGGCCCGCCAGGGTGGTTTCGTTCAGGCCCAGGTTCAGGATGGTGTCCATCATGCCCGGCATGGACATGGCGGAGCCGGAGCGCACCGACACCAGCAAGGGATTGGTCGCGCCGCCGAACTGCTTGCCGGTTTCCTGCTCCAGCCAGGTCATGTTCTGGCGCACGCTCTCCATCAATCCTTCGGGCAGGCGGTTGTTGGCGATGTAATCCAGACAGGCCTCGGTAGTGATGACGAAACCCGGCGGCACTCGCAACCCGATTTGGGTCATTTCACACAGGTTGGCGCCCTTGCCGCCCAGCAGCATTTTGTTCTTGCCATCCCCTTCGGTGTACTTATAAATGTACTTTTTCGCCATGATCCTACCTTCATTGTCTCAGTGGTTGAGTGAACATCGAACCCCTCAAGCTCCGGCGAGTCGGCCCAAACTCCCGAACCGATCCCTGATCGAGCCGGGCCCGCGCGCAAGCGGTCGCCGGAATACAGCCCATGCTTGCGGTCCGCAAGCCGGTTCGCATGACTTTTAAAGATAGTCACATCCGCCCGCAATTGCCAAGCCTGTTCTTTCAAACGCCGCTAAAATTCGCCACCGGCGAATTGACTTGCCGCCGGCTTGGCTAGAAACTACCGCCTTACTCTCCCGCCCGCACGCCGCGCCCGCTTAACCCTACCGACTTTTGGAATGCCCTCCAGCGCTTTGCCATCCGACGTCACGCCCCCCTGCGAGGGGCAACTGGTGACCGTGCGCGGCCTGTCTTTCCACCGTGGCGAGCGGGCTATTTTCCGCGAGGTGGATTTGGATATCCCGCGCGGCAAGGTCACCGCCATCATGGGTCCGAGCGGCACCGGCAAAACCACGCTGCTGCGGCTGCTCGGCGGCCAGATTCGCCCCGATGCCGGACTGATCGAGGTGGACGGCCTGCGCGTCCCCGAACTCGGCCGACTGGAGTTGTACCAGCTGCGCCAGCGCATGGGCATGCTGTTTCAAAGCGGCGCGCTGTTTACCGATTTGAACGTGTTTGACAATGTCGCCTTCCCCTTGCGCGAGCATACCCGGCTCTCGGAAAATCTGATCCACACCCTGGTGTTGATGAAGCTGGAAGCGGTGGGCTTGCGCGGCGCGCGGGAGTTGATGCCGGCGGAACTGTCCGGGGGCATGGCCCGGCGGGTGGCGCTGGCCCGCGCCATCGCCCTCGATCCGATGATGGTGTTGTACGACGAGCCTTTCGCCGGACAAGATCCGATTTCGATGGGCGTGTTGACCCAATTGATCCGGACGCTCAACGACGCCTTGTGCCTGACCAGCATCATCGTCTCGCACGATGTCAAGGAAACCGCCGCCATCGCGGATTACCTTTATCTGCTTTCCGACGGCCAAATTGTCGAGCACGGCACGCCCGCCGAACTGGGCCGCTCGCCCTCGCCCTGGGTCGATCAATTCATGCACGCACGGCCCGACGGGCCGATGTCGTTCCATTACCCGGCCCCTGCCTACGAAAGCGAGCTGCTGTTGCGAGACGCCGCATGACCGGTCCGTTGGAGCGCCTGGGCCGCTGGGCTCTGGAACGCTTGACCGCCTTGGGACGGGCCAACCTGTTCTTGCTGCGGCTGCTGGGCGCGCTGGGCTTCCTGCTCCGGCGGCCCGGCCTGCTGGTCAAGCAACTGTACGCGGTCGGCGTGCTGTCCTTGCCGATCATTCTGGTGTCGGGCCTGTTCGTGGGCATGGTGTTGGGCCTGCAAGGCTACGCTAACCTAGTGTATTTCGGCGCGACCTCGTCGCTGGGTACGGTGGTGGCGCTGTCGCTGGTCCGCGAATTGGGTCCGGTGCTAACCGCGTTGTTGTATGCTGGGCGGGCCGGCTCGGCGCTGACCGCCGAAATCGGCTTGATGAAGGCCACCGAACAACTGGCCAGCATGCAAATGATGGCGGTCGATCCCTTCGCGCGGGTGCTGGCCCCGCGTTTTCTGGCGGGGTTTGTGGCGGTGCCGCTGCTGACCGCCATCTTCACGGCGGTCGGCATCTTGGGCGGCTATCTGGTGGCCGTGGTGCAATTGGGCGTGGACGGCGGCGCGTTTTGGGCCCAAATGCAAGCGAGGGTGCTGTTGTGGGAAGATATCGGCAACGGCGTGATCGTCAAGAGCGTGGTGTTCGCGCTGCTGGCCAATTGGATCGCGCTGTTTGAAGGCTATGAAGCGCATCCGACCTCGGAAGGCGTCAGCCTCGCCACCACCCAAACCGTGGTGGTGACGTCCCTGGCGGTGCTGGGTGGGGATTTTCTGCTCACGGCCTTGATGTTTGGAGTGTGGTGATCATGCGGCAAAAACATCTGGAACTGCTGGTCGGCGCGTTCGTCGCCCTGGGCTTGGCGGCCTTTTTATTGCTGGCGCTCAAGGTCAGCGACATCGCCCACATCGGCGAGGATCAAGGCTATCGGGTGACGGCCCGCTTCGAAAACATCGGCGGTCTCAAGATCCGCGCGCCGGTCACCCTGGGCGGCGTGCGCATCGGCCGGGTGGTCGGCATCAATCTGGACCCCAACACTTTTGAAGCCTTGGTCACGCTGTCCATCGAACCGCAATACGACCGCCTTCCGAGCGATTCGAGCGCCAGCATCCTCACCGCCGGCTTGTTGGGCGAGCAGTATATCGGCCTGGAGCCGGGCGGGATGGACGACTTTCTTAAAAACGGCGGCAGCTTGAAACTGACGCAATCGGCGCTGGTGCTCGAAAAATTGATCGGCCGGATGTTCACCAACGCCGCGCAGGGCGAAGCGCCCGCCAAGACGCCTTAACCGCCGCCGCCGCCGTCTGTCGGCGCGCTGTCCCCGACTGTTCGGTTGTCAAGACCCAATGAATGCAGGAGTTGATGTTTTGATGAAACGCCTTTTGACCGTCGGCTTGTTGATGCTGGCCCTGGGCAGCGGTTGGACCGTGGCCGCCACGCCGCCCGAAAATGTCGTGCAACAAACCTCCGAACGCATGCTCGACGCCCTGCGGCAAAACCGGGCCACCATCGACCGCGATCCGGGTCAGATTTATGCGCTGGTCAATCAGATCGTATTGCCCAATTTCGATTTCGAACTGATGTCGCGCTGGGTGCTGGGCCGGGCTTGGCAGCAGGCCACCCCCGAACAGCGCCGCCAATTCACCGAGGAATTTCGCGCGCTGCTGGTTCGCACCTACGCCAAAGCCTTGCTGGAATACGCCGATGAAGCGATCAAGGTATCGCCCGCCGGCGCCCCGGCCGGCGCTGAGGCGACCGTCCGAACCGAAGTACAGCCCAAGAGCGGCCGGCCGATTCAGATCAACTACAGCATGCATCTTGGCAACGACGCCTGGAAAGTCTACGACGTGACCGTCGATGGCATCAGCCTGGTGACCAACTACCGCGACACCTTCGCCAGCCAGGTTCGCGCCAACGGCATGGACGCGGTCATCACCGATTTGCGGCGACGCAACGCGGGTTCCGCCCGCTGATGGCCGCCGCGACGGTCGAGCGCGACGGCGATACCCTGCGCGTTCGCGGCGAACTGGATTTCGATTCAGTGCCGGATGTGTGGGAAATGACCGAACCCCTGTTGGCGGCCGAATCGATCCAGCGGATCGATTTAAGCGGCGTCCGGCGCGCCAACAGCGCCGGGGTGGCCTTGTTGGTGGAATGGCTGCGACAGGCGCGAAGCCGGCAACGGGAGCTGGTTTTCGTCAATCTGCCGGCGCAAATGGAGGCCATCGTGCGCACTGTGGATCTGGACGGGGTGCTGCCGGTCGCCCGCGCGTAGGTTTGGTGATTTCCGCCTTCAATTTTTAAGCGCCGAGGCGGGGTTTTGACAATTGATGGGGATAGATCATGAACGCCCGAGAATTGGAACAGTTGATCGAACAGCAGTTGCCCGGCGCCAAGGCCACGGTCCGAGGCGACGACGGCGTCCATTTCGAAGCCGTGGTGGTCAGCGATGCGTTCGCCGGCAAATCTCTGCTCCAGCAGCACCGTCTGGTTTACGCGGCCTTGGGCGGGCGGATGGAGCGCGAGGAAATCCACGCTCTCTCCCTTAAGACCCACACGCCGGATGTCTGGCGACAACAGCAATCCCGAGCGACCGACGACTCCAACCCATGAGCAAACTGATCATCAACGGCGGCGTCCCCTTGCGGGGCGAACTGCGGGCGTCCGGCGCGAAGAACGCGGTGCTGCCGATTCTGGCCGCCACCTTGCTGGCCGACGGACCGGTCACGGTCCGCAACGTCCCGCACCTTCAGGACGTGACTACCACCATGGAGCTGCTGGGCCGGATGGGCGTGGATCTGGTGGTGGACGAGCGGATGAACATCCAAGTCGATCCCCGCTCCATCCAAACCTTTCAAGCGCCCTACGAACTGGTTCGGACCATGCGCGCGTCGATTCTGGTGCTGGGGCCGCTGGTCGCGCGCTTCGGTCAAGCCGACGTGTCGCTGCCCGGCGGTTGCGCCATCGGCTCGCGGCCGGTCAACCTGCACATCAAGGGCCTGGAAGCCATGGGAGCGGAGATCAAGGTCGAGAACGGCTACATCCGCGCCCGCGCCAACCGCTTGAAAGGCGCGCATATCGTGCTGGATCTGGTCACAGTCACCGGCACCGAAAACCTGCTGATGGCCGCCGTGCTGGCCCGTGGCACCACGATCATCGAAAACGCCGCCCGCGAACCGGAGGTGGTGGATCTGGCGGAGTGCTTGATGGCGATGGGCGCGCACATCGAAGGCGCGGGCACGGATACGCTGGTGATCGAGGGGGTGGACCAGCTTCACGGCGCGCACTATCAGGTTCTGCCGGATCGGATCGAGATCGGCACGTACCTGCTGGCGGGCGCGATCACCGGCGGGCGGGTCAAAATCAAGGACGCCCGCCCCGCCCATCTGGAAGCGGTGCTGCTGAAAATGGAGGAAGCCGGCATTCAGGTCAACACTGGACCGGACTGGATCGAAGCCGACATGACCGGCCGCCGGCCCAAGGCGGTGCGCATCCGCACCGCCCCCTATCCCGCCTTCCCCACCGACATGCAAGCGCAGTTCGTCGCGCTCAACGCCGTCGCCGACGGCGTCGGCACGATCACCGAAACGGTGTTCGAGAACCGCTTCATGCACATCAACGAACTGCAGCGGATGGGCGCGCAAATCGAACTAGAAGGCAACACCGCCATCAGCATCGGCGTTCCCAAACTGACCGGCGCGCCGGTCATGGCCACCGATCTGCGCGCCTCGGCCAGCCTGATTCTGGCCGCGCTGGTGGCGGACGGCGACACCGTGCTGGACCGCATTTACCACATCGATCGCGGTTACGACTGCATCGAGGAAAAACTGTCGCACCTGGGCGCGCGCATCCGCCGCACGCCCGGTTGAACAGGTCCCTTATGACCGCCGCGCTGACCATCGCTCTGTCCAAGGGCCGCATCTTCAAGGAAACCTTGCCGCTGCTGGCGGCGGCGGGCATCGTTCCGGTCGACGACCCCGAAACCAGCCGTAAATTGATTCTCGATACCGACCAACCCGACATCAAATTGGTGATCATCCGCGCCACCGACGTACCGACCTACGTGCAATACGGCGCGGCCGATCTCGGCGTGGCCGGCAAGGACGTGCTGCTGGAGCACGGCGGCGAGGGGTTGTACGAACCGCTGGATTTGCGGATCGCCCGCTGCCGGCTGATGGTCGCCGGCCGTCCCGACCGGCCGCCCCGCTTGAGCCGCCCGCGCATCGCCACCAAGTTCGTCAACATCACCCGCCGCTATTTCGCCGACCGGGGCCGGCAAGTCGAGGTGATCAAGCTTTACGGTTCGATGGAACTGGCGCCGCTGGTGGGGTTGGCCGATTACATCGTCGATGTGGTCGATACCGGCAGCACCTTGAAAGCCAACGGCTTGATGCCCCTGGAGCATATCGCCGACATCAGTTCGCGGCTGATCGTCAACAAGGCCGCCATGAAAATGAAACACGCCCGCATCAAGGCGATCATGAACCGCATGGCCGCCGCCGCAGGCGCTTGAGGCCCGCCGCCCGGCGCGCCGCCGTTTGTCGCTCGGACATCGCTTATGCCAGATATCCAACGTCTGAATACCACCCAGTTTGATTTTTGGTCGCGTCTGGCGGAGTTGACCGCCTGGGAAAGCGTCGCCGACGGATCGGTGAGCGCCACCGTGCGCGACATTCTCGACCAAGTGCGAACGCGGGGCGATGACGCCCTGTTGGAATACACCCGTCGGTTCGACCGCTCGAAGGCCGTGAAAATCGCCGACCTGGAACTGTCCGCCGCCCGGTTGCACCGCGCGCTGGACAGCATTCCCGCCGAGCAACGACAAGCGCTGGAAACCGCCGCCGCTCGGATTCGCGCCTACGCCGAACGCCAAACGCTGGAATCCTGGCGCTTCACCGAGGCGGACGGCACCGCGCTCGGCCAGCAAGTCACGCCGCTGGATCGGGTCGGGCTGTACGTGCCGGGCGGCAAGGCCGCTTATCCCTCCTCGGTGTTGATGAACGCGATCCCCGCCAAGGTCGCCGGCGTCGCGGAAATCGTGATGGTGGTTCCAGCACCGGATGGCGCGCTAAACGATTTGGTGCTCGCCGCCGCCGCCATCGCCGGCGTGGACCGAGCGTTCGCCATCGGCGGCGCGCAGGCGGTGGCGGCGCTGGCCTACGGTACCGCCACCGTGCCCCGCGTCGATAAAATCGTCGGACCGGGCAACAGTTACGTCGCCGCCGCCAAGCGCCAGGTTTTCGGAACCGTCGGCATCGACATGATCGCCGGTCCGTCGGAAATCCTGGTGGTTTGCGACGGCCGTACCGATCCGGACTGGATCGCGATGGATTTATTCTCGCAGGCCGAGCACGACGAGGACGCCCAACCGATTCTGATCAGTCCGGATGGCGCATTTTTGGAGCGAGTCGCGGCCAGCATCGAGCGACAGTTGCCTGAGATGGAGCGGCGGGCCATCATCGAGGCGTCGCTCGGCCGACGGGCCGCGCTCATCCAGACTTTGGATTTGAACGAGGCAGCGCAAGTGGTCAATTTCATCGCGCCCGAACATCTGGAACTTTCAGTGGCGCAACCGGAGGCGTTGCTGCCGCTGATCCGCCATGCCGGCGCGATTTTCATGGGCCGTCACACCGCCGAGGCGGTGGGCGATTACTGCGCCGGTCCCAATCACGTGCTGCCGACCTCGCGCACCGCCCGCTTTTCCTCGCCGTTGGGCGTGTACGATTTTCAAAAGCGCACCAGCTTGATTTACTGCTCGCCCGAGGGAGCCGCCCGTCTGGGCCGCGCCGCCTCGATCCTGGCGCGCGGCGAGGGCCTGACCGCTCATGCGCGATCGGCCGAATACCGCATCCCGGAGCCGCCATGAGCCGGCGGTTGTGGAGTCCGGTCGTCCACCGGCTCACCCCCTACGTACCCGGCGAGCAGCCCAAGCTCGCCAATTTGGTCAAGCTCAATACCAACGAA